>JAOZGY010000001.1 GCA_026015145.1 Candidatus Bathyarchaeota archaeon
TCAAAGGTTAAATGATCTTGGTATAATGGAAGGAGATTTTGCATACGTCCTCGGTTTTCCGATGGGATTGATAGGCAAAAATAGAAATACGGTAATAGCTCGGAGTGGCACAATCGCCAGAATTAGAGATACATTAGCCAAAAACAACAAGGAATTTCTAATAGATGCGTTTGTGTTTCCTGGGAACAGTGGGGGACCAGTAATCTCAAAGCCAGAACTTTTCGCAATTGAGGGCACAAAATCTCAAAGGGCTTCATATCTCATTGGGATTGCGAAATCATATGTTCCCTATCGAGATTTTGCCATTAGTCGCCAAACGAGGCGTCTTCGAGTAATATTTGAAGAAAATTCAGGTTTGGCAGCGGTTCACCCTATAGACTATGTTCAAGAAACAATTGCTTTTGCATTAGAACAAGAAAAAGGACTAAAAAGATAAGTCAAATATTTTGTTCAGTTACCTATACTTTTTATATTTAAAAACCCTAATCATTCTGAAAAGAGTTTAACATGAAAAGGCGAAAATAGAAAATTCGCTTAATCAGTAATATTTAAGAGAAAAATTCGAATAATGCTCAGTAACTACAAATCTATTCAAGAGGTTTATAAAAGTGGAAATAAGCAGAAAAAAGCTGCGAAAAGAAGTCCTTAAGCGTATTAAATATGTAAGGACATGCGTTATGGCTAGGGAGTTATGCCTCATAGTTCGGTCAAATAGAGCTGTATTAGAACCTAAAGATGTGCAAGAAGTTTGTCTTTATATTTCGAAATTGTGTAAAGAAGAGGGTTGTAATGAACCCGGAGACCTTTGCATGAAAGCTTCAAATGCAATAAACTCGAAAGATGAAGGTAAATACTTAGAACTTTGTGCACAAAGTTGCATGAAATGTGGAGAAGCGAAAAGGAAAGCTCCAAAGAAAAATGCTTATGTCTCATAAGGACAATTTGTAATTATTTCTTTATTAAAATTAAAGCTAGCCTATAAATATTAAATGGAGAACTGCAATATGTCTCTTGCACCTTTTGTTCCTAGTCCCCTTCCAGTTATTGAACACATGCTAAAACTAGCTGAACTAAAACCTGGAGAAGTATTATTCGATTTGGGTTCTGGTGACGGTAGAACTGTGACTATGGCTGCAGAGAATTTTGGTGCAAGAGCGGTGGGAGTAGAATTAAGAGAGGATTTAGCAAAAAAAGCCCTTAGTACGATAAATGAGAATGGACTTGCTAATAGGATTACGATAGTTAATGGTGATATGTTTAGTGTCAATTTAAAATCAGCAGACGTAGTTTTTCTCTATCTTACTACTAGTGCTAATGAAAAAATTAGATCAAAATTAGAAAGTGAACTAAAAAAAGGTGTTCGAATAGTTTCTCATGATTATGAAATAGTAGGATGGAAACCAATCAAAATTGATAATTTTTGTGAAAATCCAAAAATCGGTTATCCTTCACATACTCTATATCTCTACAGGAAATAATTTGTTTTATTGGTTGTATTTTAGAAAATTTTTAATTAATTTTTTATCCTGTTTTAGACTAAATCTATTGTAAGGTTTTTTACGTTTTGTTTGATCACAAATATGATTTGCGTTAAGTGCTAATTTTTAACATTTTTCTATGAATATGTCTATTATTCCAGATTAAGATATAAGCAAGAACTCAGCTGTAATCTTCCACCCAGAAGAGGTTAAAATTAATGTCTAGGGTTGAGTTTGGTCTTTCAATGCTATATAGTCTGAATAAGCCATTTAAAAAAATGGTAAATCATTTAGAATCTATTGACGCAAAAATTGTAGAAATAGTTGATGATGGTCTTCATGCTCTAAATAAAAGAAGGATCTCAATTCTAAATGAAATTAGAAAATCATACGAGCTAAGATTTACTGTTCACTCTCCATTTGCTGATATTAATATTGCTTCTCCTTCAAAATCTCTACTCAAGGTTATGCTTAAACGATTAAACCGGTCTATGTTTTTTGCAAAAGCTTTGGACGCTGAACTTTGGGTGTTTCATCCGGGAAACAAGACAGGTATTAGTATGTTTTATCCTGGTGAAGATTGGAAACAGAATGTGAAAACCATTAGTTTGCTACATGAAACTGCAAAAGATTTTGGATTGAAAATTGCGGTAGAAAATCTTCCTGAAAAATACGGTTTTATTATGAAAAATCCCGAAGATTTCATTAGACTTTATAATGAGACTTCTGTAGATGATGTTGGAATAGTTTTAGATACTGGTCATTCTAATCTTGAGGGTGAAACGGAAGCATTTTTAAGAAAATTGTCGAAAAGAATTGTTCATATGCATATAAGCGATAATATGGGAGAACATGATCAGCATTTGGGTGTTGGTTGTGGCAATATTGATTGGAAAAAATTCGCGAAAATATTGCACGAAATCAAGTATGAAAAAACTATAATAATTGAAACTGTAGAAAATGTGCAGAAGAGCCTACATAAAATCCAAGAGTTACTTAGTTTTCAATAAGTGGTAATTCTAATTCCATAAGATCTTTGGCGATTATCGTATTTTGAAAGATTTTTTGTGCCTGTCTTAATAGAATTTCCGGATTGGGATACCTAGCACTAATATGTGTAAGTATTAATTTTTTAACTTTGGCTTTCTTTGCTTCATTTGCAGCTTGGTATGGGGTTGAGTGACCATCAACTAATGCTTTATCGATAAGAGAATCATCAAAAGTAGACTCATGAATAAGCAAATCTGCTTTAGATGCAAAAACTTCAAGATTTTTAATTGGTCTAGTATCGCCAGTGTAAACTATTTTTCTTCCTTTTCTCAATGGACCTGTAACATCAACAGATTTGATAACCCGTCCATCAGATAACTTGATTTTCTTTCCTTCCTGAAGTTTTGACCATAGATCACTTTCTGGAACTCCAAGAGCTCTTGCTTTTTCAGGATAGAATTTTCCAGGACGCGGTTTTTCAATATATCCAAAAACTAAACTTGTTTCTGTGTGACTCGATCTTATTGCTTTAATAGTATAATTTTTCTCCTCACAAATTATCCCTGAATCATATATTTCGATAATTTCAACTGGAAAAGTCAAACCAAACTTTAATATTTCTTTAGTGCATTCTAAAAAATGTTTGATTCCTTTTGGACCATAAATTTCAATCTTCTTTTGTCTCTCCATTAATGCCATTGTCTGCAATAATCCCGGTAAGCCTAGAACATGATCACCATGTAGATGCGATATAAGAATTTTCATTTTCTTATGAAAACCTATTTTTACCTTTAGTATTTGTCTTTGAGTTCCCTCTCCACAATCAAACATTATTTGTTCATTTTGAAGTTTTATAATAATCGCAGGTAAACTTCTGTTAAGTGTTGGAACACTTCCAGCTGTTCCTAAGAAAATTACGTTAATACTCATTATTCTTCACTTTAATTCTTTTCGAACACAGCAATTTCTCTTGTTAGACTTCCATGTACATATACATAATGCGACTCTAAATGTTTGTATCCTATTTTTTCACCTACAACTGATAGATGTATGCTTTTTGGTGAAGCGATACAGATTTTATCTCCTTTATCTAGTAATGAAGTAGCTGCCGAAAGTACATCTTCAACAATTTTTTTTGTAGTCGATTTCATTGTTGAACAACAACGACCGTATGGAGGATCTGTAACAACACAATCAACTTTCAATATTGGATGTTTTCTTGCATCTGCAAGAATTAATCCTTCTGGATTTATATTGAAATGTTTCAAATTTTTTTTGCATCCTTTTATCATTTTACGTTTTGCATCTAATCCTACTGTGCGACAACTGATGAAGGTTGCTTCAATAAGCGTACTTCCAGTTCCACAAAATGGATCCAAGATCAAATCATTCTTTTTTGCTCGTGCAAGATTTACCATACCTCGAGCTAGCTTTGAAGGCATTGCTGATGGGTGAAAAAAAGGCTTTTTTCTGGGGCGCCTTTCTCCGAAGGGTTTAGGACTAATTGCAACAATCTTAAGCCCAAAAACAAATTTTCCAGAAGTTAGAATTCCAACAAAAATATTATCAGGCACAGTAAGGTTTACTCTTGTTTTCTTAGTTTTATTAAGAATTATTTTACCAATTTTTCTTTCAAGACTCATAACAATTTGTTTTTCTGCATAATTTCTAATTCGTTTTATGCGGACTGCAAAACTTTTGTTCTCATTTATTAAACGGTTTAATTTGATATCATTCATACAATCGATTATTGTGTCTTCATAAGCCTCGCATGTAAACAATTCAAGAGCACAAATTCTTGTATATGCAGATCTCAAATAGACTGATTTTATACATTTAGCATCTGATTTTAGTCTAATTACTTGATCAAGTTTTTCCAAAATAGAATATTTATATCCTTCCGCTTCTAGAATTGCTGATAATTCTGCAAAAGGTAATGTCTCATTTTCCCCAGAAAGCAAAAAAAATAGTTTAGCCAATTTCGTGCGCCTTTATTTCCTGGCTGATTAGGGGTGCTAGTGAGACTTTACTAAAGGAACTTGGAACACTATCAGTACCAATAATTTCCTCTACTCCAGCATTAAGAATACGCTTTTCAGCATTCCCTATAAGAAGAGGGTGAACACAAGCAGCAAAAACTCTAGCAGCTCCAAGATCCAATAATATTTTAGCCGCTTTGATTATTGTGCCACCAGTACTTATTATATCATCAAATATTATCGATGTTTTTCCTTTTACGTTGAAGTTTTTCTTTGATACACTTAATTCTCCGGTATATCGATCTCTACGTTTTTCCAAATAACCAGATTCTCCCCCCAAGACTTTTTTTGCCTGTTCAGCAATATGTACTGCACCTTTATCTGGAGCGAGTGAAAAAGCTCCATTGTGTCCTCGCTGCTTGATGTACTCCGCTAACAGCGGAATTGCCGACAAATTTTTTGCTGGAAAAGAAAACCTCTTTAATACATCTTCTTGATGAACATTTACGGTAATTATTTCATCAATCCCTGATGCCTTTAACATTTGGGCTATCGTATCTGCACTTATATTCTCACCTGGAAGAAAAATTTTATCTTGACGAGCATAAGCCAAATACGGTATTATCCCAATAACTTTTTTTGCACCTGAAAGTTTTGCTGCACTAGCCATGAAAACAAGTTGCATGAGATTAATATTCTGCGGTGGACATGTTGTTTGTAATATTGCAACGTTTTCGTTTTTTACACTACCGTCTAAACGTATGTAAACCTCTCCATCTGGAAATTGCTTTTTAATTACCTTAATTTTTTCATAACCTGCCAATTTTGCTGTTTTAATAGCTAAATTTTCAGATGCGGGTCCAATAATTAACTTCATTAAACTTCACTCTTCTGATATATCAGAGACTTCTAGCTTATTCATACAATATAACTAGTTTATTTACCTATTATCTTTGAATTGAATTAATCCACTTATACTCCAAATAAATTACTTAGTTCAATACGCTAAGTAGCTTCTACGTACTATTTGCTAGTTTAAGACTAGGTCATTCAATTTGTATTAAATGTCTCTTTCGGTCTAAATCTTTCGAGAGAAGCTGTGTTGCAAATTGATTTATCAACAAAATTTTTTTTATTTTGATAGTAGAAAAAGCCCCACTTCCCCAAAAATATTTGGTAAGAATCTAACTTTTTTGTTTTTTGAAATAAAAATTTCCTTTTCAATTTGAATTTTTTCTTTTTTACAATATTCTTTAAAGTTTGCGATGCTAAAAAAGTGCAAGTTTGGTGTATCGTACCACTCATAAGGCAAAGAGGGTGAGACTGGAACTTTTCCTCCAAAGAACATTTGAAGTCTTGAGGAAATGTATAGAAAATTAGGGAATCCAACAATAGTTTTCTTACTTACGCGTAATGCTTCTCTTAAAACGAATGATGGGTTCTTAACCTGTTGAAAAGTCTGATTTAAAATAACGTAATCAAAAGAATTATCAGCATAGTCAGATAATCCAGTATCAATATCTTCTTGAAACACGCTCAAACCAATAGAAACACATCGGTGAATAGACTCTTCATTAATTTCTATTCCCTGTGCTCGCACTCGCTTTTCCTTAATTAATTTCGACATGAGCTCCCCGTCTCCACACCCCAGATCGAGAACAGAAGAACCTTTTTCAATCCAGTCTATTATTATCCGATGCTCAATTTTCGTGTAGATCTGTTTCAGGTTTTTCTACTCCATTGTTAGATCCATTTGTAACGGTGTTAAGAAAATGTTTAATGAGATGTTCTTCTTCCTCGATTTCAAGAAGAAAAGCGTCATGTCCGTAAGTGGATTTGATTTCGCAATAAGTAGTGTCCACTCCTGATAGTTTGCATGCTTTTACAATTTCTTGTGATTGATGAGCTGGATAAAGCCAATCTGACTTAAAAGCTATTACTAACACTTTAGCTTTCAAGCCTTTGAATATTCTAGCTAGACGTTTCCCGTTTAGTATATTGAAGTAGTCTATTGCTTTGGTTAGATACAAATATGAGTTAGCATCGAATCTTTTAACAAAGTTATCACCGCAGTAACGTAAGTATCCTTCAACTTCGAATTCCGCACCAAACTTGTAAGGCTCTTTTCTTCGTTTAAAACGTCGACCAAACTTCTCTGACATAGAAATTTCACTCATGTAAGTTATGTGGCCAATCATTCTAGCTACTGCTAATCCTTTTGCTGGAACTCTAGAAGAATAATATTGTCCTTTCTTCCAGTTTGGATCAGCAATTATTGCTTGTCTTCCGGCCTCATTAAAAGCAATTTGTTGAGGTGTATGTTTCATCGTTGTAGCAATAGGAATTGATGATCGGATTCTTTCTGGATAGGCGATCATCCACTGTAATACCTGCATACCCCCCATCGAACCACCGATTACTGTCAAAAGTTTT
Organism: Candidatus Bathyarchaeota archaeon; assembly: GCA_026015145.1. Lineage (GTDB taxonomy): Archaea > Thermoproteota > Bathyarchaeia > Bathyarchaeales > Bathycorpusculaceae > AD8-1. Next base: position 6,881 of record JAOZGY010000001.1, read on the forward strand.
TCGATACCCAAATTGTCAATAAGTAGCTTTTGCGCATTAACCATGTCCCCGATTGATATCATCGGGAAATCAATACCATACTCATAACCAGTTTGAGGGTTTATTGAGGAGGGCCCTGTTGAACCCATGCACCCTCCAATAATGTTAGAACAAATTACAAAGTACTTGTTTGTGTCTATTCCTTTACCAGGACCAATGAGATTATCCCACCAACCAGGATTGTTATTTTCTTTCTGGTTTCTCGCAACATGAGCGTCCCCAGAAAGAGCGTGAGCTACTAGGATTGCATTTGTCCTTTTTTTGTCAAGTTTGCCATATGTCTCGTAAGCTAATGTTACGGGACCAATTTTTTCTCCTGATTCAAGAATAAAATGATCAGGTGCATATCCAAAAGTGAATTTTTTTGTTTCACTTTTAAGTAATTGTTGATCGAGAACTGTCATTTTATTCTTCATCCCAAAACCAAAGTGTTGTCTATTGGTACCGATTTCTAAATTAGCTTTTTATAGAGTTTTGCAAAGCCTGATTTATGTCTTGAATAATGTCTATTGGATCTTCAAGTCCGATTGAAAGTCTTATGTAATCCTCTGTTACTCCCGTTGCTCCTTGTTCTTCCCGGGATAATTGTTGATGCGTTGTTGAAGCCGGATGTATAACTAGTGTTTTTGCATCTCCTATATTCGCAAGATGTGAAAGTAATTTCACAGAGTTAATGAATTTCTTTCCTGCTTCTAAGCCGCCTTTTATCCCAAAACCTAAGAGACCTCCGTAGTTCCCTTTAAGATATTTAGTTGCCAACTTGTGGCTTTTATGTTCATCTAATCCAGGATAATTTACCCAACTGACCAGATGATGATCCTTCAGGAATCTAGCAACTTTAAGGGCATTTTCTGAATGTTTTCTTTGTCTCAAAGTTAGTGTTTCTAAACCTTGAAGAAATAAGAAAGCGTTAAATGGACTCAACGCTGGCCCTAAATCTCGTAAAAGTTGCACTCTGGTTTTAAAAACAAAAGCTACGTTTCCCAATCCCGGAAAATCTCCAAAAACATCCCAGTATTTAACACCATGATAGCTCTTATCAGGTTCAGTGAACTCGGGGAATTTTCCATTGTTCCAAGTAAATTTTCCAGAATCTACTATGACCCCACCTATGCTGGTACCGTGTCCACCGATATATTTAGTGGCTGAATTCACAATTATATCTACTCCATAATCGATAGGTCTAACAAGACCGACCCCAACAGTATTGTCCACAACAAACGGGATGTCCCTATCGTGGGCTATCTCTGATATGGCTTCAAAATCTGGTACATCCAATTTGGGATTGCCAATTGTTTCGGCATATACCGCCCTAGTTTTCTCGTTTATTGCTTTTTTGAACTCATTCGGTTTTGTAGATTCAACGAATCTAACTTTCCGGCCTAGTTTTGGGAATGTGTAGTGAAAGAGCTGATATGTTCCACCATAAAGGTTGTTAGCGGCTACTATCTCATCCCCTACTTGTGTGATTGAGAGTAGTGCTAATGTTTCAGCTGCTTGTCCTGAAGCTACTCCTAAAGCGCCTGTACCACCTTCAATTGCTGCCATTCGTTTTTCAAAAACATCTGTTGTCGGATTCATTATTCTAGTGTAAATATTTCCAAGTGTTTTTAGAGCAAACAGATTTGCTGCTTGTTTTGTGTTCTCAAAGAGAAAGGATGTTGTTTGATAAATAGGGACTGCTCGAGCTTTTGTTGCTATATCTGGTTTTTCTTGTCCAGCATGCAAAACTATAGTATCTATTTTTTTCTTTGCCATTTTTCAGTACGCTCAATGTGATTTTTAATTTAACAACTAATCCGATAACAACGTTATATATGTTCTTGCAACTTTTATTCCAAAAAGAATATTACCTCATAATTGAATTGGAACATATGTTTCCTAAAATTAATGAAATTAGCAAAAAACGAAAAATGTTGGGACTAACACAGAATGAGCTAGCTAAACTTTCAGGAGTAAGTCAATCGTTAATTGCAAAATTAGAATCAGGAAAAATCGAACCCTCATATACTAAAGTTAAAACAATTTTTGAGAACCTAAATAGATTAGAGGTTAAGAGCAAAATTAAAGCTAATAGAATTGATTACAACAAAGTTGTTAGTGTTCAGGAAAACGAACTGGTTTCTCAAGCTGTAGTTTTGATGAAAAAATATGGTTACTCTCAACTTCCTGTTCTAAAAAAAAGACAAGTTGTAGGAAGTATCTCTGAAAAGACAATTCTAAACCAAATCTTAGCAGGAAGATTTTTGGATCAAATCTCTAAATTGCAAATCAAGGAAGTAATGGAAGAGTCTCTTCCTCAAGTAAATGAAGATGCTCCTTTATCATTAATTTCGAGTCTATTACAAGTTTATTCTGCAGTCTTAATCTCAAATAAGGGTGATGTCAAAGGTATTATCACTAAAGCTGATTTCTTAAAACTGCTATAAACCTTACTACTTCAAAATTAAAATATGCCGTTGAAACAATTTAAATATAAGGTTGTTATACATTTCCTCAGATGAAAAATATGTACAAATGCGAAACTGTAACCAGAAGAGTACTACCCCTCTATCGCTCATTTGTTGCAAAAGAACTATTATCAAAATATAATTTTACTCAAGTTAAAGTAGCTAAAAAATTAGGTACAACCCAAGCAGCAATAAGTCAATACCTAAACTCAAAAAGAGGACGCAAAGAGAATTCTGATTCAAAAGAATATATTAAAATTATAAAGAATGCTGCAGAAAACATAGCAAAACTATTAGCAACGACTGATATTGGCTCTGAAGAATTCAAGGGCTCTTTTTGCGATCTTTGTACAAAACTGCAGAACTCAAATAAACTATCCTAAATTCAAAAAAACTTTTCCATTTTCCAAAAAATATTAATTAATTCCATTTATTTCTTCAATTAACTCCCTAGCTCGATCAATTCGGATTTTTTGCTCTTTTATCATCATCTCAGCTATTTTATCAACGATCCCTTTCTTTGCACCTGCAGCTATAGCGACATTTCGAGAATGTAGTGCCATATGACCACTTTGAATACCTTCATGTGCTAGGGCTCGTAATGCTCCAAGATTTTGTGCCAAACCTACCGCTCCTAAAACCTCACCAAATTCACGGGCAGTTTTTACTCCTAAAATCTTTAAAGAAATTTTAGCTATTGGGTGTGTCTTTACTGCTCCTCCAACAAGACCAACTGCCATGGGCATTTCGATTGTTCCTTCAAGATCACTATTTTTATTTTTAATCCAAATTGATAATGCAGTATATTGACCTTTTATTGCCGCGTAAGCATGAGCTCCCGCTTCGATTGCTCTATGATCATTACCTGTGGCAAGAATTACCGCAATAGTACCATTTAATATTCCTTTATTATGAGTGGCTGCTCTGTAAGGATCTGCACTTGCAAAAGCTGAAGCGTTAACAATACCATCAACAACCTCTATTCCACCTACAGCTTCTTTAGGTACGATACACTTAGCTCTTACCAATCTTTCTGTTGCCAAATTGGATATTATTCTTAAATAAACTCTACCACCTGAAATTCTCTCTATTATAGGAGCTACAGCCTCACACATAGTATTAACAGCGTTTGCCCCCATTGCATCACGACAATCAACATGTAACTCAACAATTAGCATTGGACCAACTGTTGAGTCGATTACTTTTGCCGTTAAATTTTTTGCTCCTCCACCAAATGAACATAAAACTGGATCTTGTGCATTTGCTGTATCGAGTATCTCCTTTTCTGCCTCTAAAATTCTTATTTTTGCTATATTTGGATTATTTATTCCAACAGTTTGGATTTGTCCAATCATAATTGAACTGGTGCTACTTGTTTTAAATCCTCCACCTTTTCGGACCATTTTTGCTGCATAACTAGCTGCGGCTACAACTGAGGGTTCTTCAGTTGCCATAGGAATTAAATAGTCTTTTTCGTTTATCAAAAAATTTACACCTATACCTATAGGAATTGGTATTGCCCCTATTGTATTCTCTATCATCCTATTAGCTACATCCAACGGTAATGACCCCGTGTTCAATAATAACTCGCGCTCTTCCTTTGATAAATCTGCAAATTCTCCAACAATATCAAGTCTTTGTTTAGGTGTAAGTTTGTAAAAACCAGATATGTTTGATGACATTTTCATTGTTGCCTTTCTAGCTCCTTCATAATATTAACTAAGACCACTTTTGTTCTAATCCTTTTTAACCTTATCTAATTTTTATTTTTTCCAAATGACTATGTGATAGTCGATATTGAGATAATATTCTAGATTTCTATCAAGTTTGTTTAGTTTCGAAAAAATCTAACAATTGTTTACATTTTCTTTTTGGCATCGCAACAGATTGAATACCTAATCTTTTTTTTATCTCCCTTGCCAATATGTTACCATGTTTTACTCGATAATTATCTGTAACGACTTTTTTAGGCTTCGAAAGTCGTATATATTCAACTAGTTCATCAAAATCTGAATGATCACTTAATGCTACCAAATGTTCATTTTGACCAATTTGTTTGCAAGGTAAACGAAATTCCCAGCCACTAACACATATTCGAGAACTTGATAATCCTATACTTTTTCTTTTATTCATATGATAAAAAGCAATACATGGCAAATTTTTATCCAATAATTCTTTTCCTTCCACATCAGATGACAACGTTAAATCGCCAAGATTCATTCCATGACGTTTGCATACTTCCGATACTCGAAGAATTCTTTCCGGCATTACAAAAGGAACATAAACGTGTGCACATCTTAATATTTGCATAATCTCTTGTAATTTTCCATAATATCCAAAAACATAGACTTTACCTTTTCTAAGACGTTTTTCAATAATAGAAACTAGTAGTTCTCTTATATCAGAATCAAATGATCGTCTAAAAGAAGGATTTCCATAAGTTGCTTCAACAACAAGAGTATCGCAATCTTTTATTGGTGGTGTTCCATCAAGCTTGAAATCACCAGTATAAGCAACCCTATCACCATTATTATTTTCAACTAATACTTGAGCTGCACCCAAAATATGGTTTGCTTTAAGAAGAGTAATTTTCTCGCCCTTATAAACTAAGGATTTTCCATATTCTAGTTTCTCAATAAATCCTGAATTAAAAGTTTGAGGACCTTTTAAAACTTCAATTAGCTCTTTTGTTGCCTCAGTCATTAATACTTTATTACATGTTTTTAGACTTCTTTTTAATCCAACTAGATGATCAGCATGTGCATGAGTTACTACTCTTAAAGGGTGTGTCTCATCAAACGCATCACATGCTACTAAATTTCCTAATAAAATTGCGCCACGAGCTGATATATTAACTTTTAAGACCAATCTATATCTCCTGATTATGTAGTTTTCGGGGCGAGCCAATTTACCAACGATTTAGGTTTATCACAGTTTATTTTTACCCGGATGGGATCTAAAGGGGACTCAGCGACTTCTTCTGAGAAAGAAATATGATTAACAAATGCAACCTGCTTGTTTAAGAAGAAAACGATAGTTTTCTCTGAAATTCCTTTCGAAAGGGCTTTTCTTGCAGCATCACGAATATGATCCAATTCAAGCATATCACTAAATCTGATTAAAGATTCTTCACCTTCCAATTCAGCTAGTAAGATTTTTGAATTATGCCTTTTTTTTATTATTGGTTTAATATTTGTAAAAATATTTGAAACTGCTCTCTTTACTTTCTCTATACTCTCTGTAGGCCTTATTTCCGTTTGAATAGAGACAGTTATTGCATCCATTTTTCTTCAATACTCTGGAATGTTTTCTGGGATTTACTTTTTATTTCTTCTATACTAAGTTCGTTAATTAATAGATAATCAGACATAGCAATTACATGTCCAAGACCTATATTTAACTCGCGAATATCTCTTTCTTGAAATGATTTTCGATCTTTTGGATCATCACTACGACCTCTTTGATTCAATCGTTGGAATCGAGTTTCTGGTGAAGAATGGATAGCAATAAGATTAAATCTAGAGATATGTTTTTTAAACAAATTTAGTTCATCTAAGCTTCTTAATCCATCAATTAGAACTTTTTCAAAGGGTATTTTTTTTATTTTTGGTATACACTTCTCAGCGATTATATTATTTCCCCATTTCATTCTTAAATCAAGCATTACTTTTCCAATATTTTTTGGAGTAAGCAATAATCCTCGTTTTTGTGTTTCTTCTCTAATAATGTCTCCCATTACAATAATGCCAAATCCTATATTCTTTGCGACGCTGACAACTATAGATTTACCTGAACCGGGCATACCAGACAAACCCACAATAAGTTTATCAACACTCATTCTATCCACTTTTACTGGTTATTACCTTCCAATAAGCATTAAAAAGCATTTATGAGGGAAAAAATTAAATTAATCTGGTAGGAGGAAAAATAATGTCTGGGACACTGCGTTGTTTTTTAGCTTTTGATATTGAGAATGAAGATGTTTTGGGAAGGTTGGTAAATCTCCAACAACTACTGCTTAAAACAGGTGCAAGCATGAAAATCGTACATCCTGAAAACATCCACATTACTATGAGGTTTCTTGGCAATGTTACATATGATTTTATAAAAAAAATTTCAAACAAAATACAAGAAATTGAATTCAACTCTTTCCATGCAGAAATTGAAGGAGTTGGAGTATTTCCAAATATTCGTCGGCCAAGAGTTGTTTGGGTAGGAATAAATAAAGGATCAGAAAAATTAATCAGAATATTCGATCAAATTGAACCGCACTTACAAGAATTGGGATTACGACCTGACTTAAAGAATTTTTCACCCCATCTAACTATAGCAAGAGTAAAATCACCCAAGAATAAAGATAGATTAATCGGTTTTGTAAAAAAGAACTCTGGTTATAATTTTGGGGACATAAAAATAACATCTTTGAAACTAAAAAAAAGTGATTTATCCCGAACTGGGCCTGTCTATACGACAATTAAACAGTTCCAACCAAAAATTGAGGTTTAAGCGATATGGAAAAAATAGATCAAGTGCTGATTCAAGTTCTCGATAATATTGTACCTTTACGATCAGATAGAAAAAAGATAAAATCTTTAACAAAAGACCTAGAAAAAAAATTAATTCGCGAATGCAAAAAAGTAGGTATTAATGCGAAAATAGGACTTGAAGGTTCAGTCGCTAAAGACACTTGGCTAAGAGAGGATCCTGATATTGATATTTTCATTCGTTTACCGTTAACTGTACCTAGAAAAGATCTAGATCAAATCATATTGAAAATTGCCAAAAAAGCCACAAAAAACTCAAAGCAGGTTGAGAGATATGCAGAACACCCATACTTAGAAGCTTTTGTGAATGATGTCAGAGTGAATATTGTGCCTTGTTATCAGGTAGATAGTGGAAATTGGAAAAGTGCCACTGACCGCACTCCCTATCATACAAAATATATTAAAAAACACCTAAATACCGAATTAAAAAACGAAGTTAGATTATTAAAAAAATTTTTTAAAGGAATAGACGTTTACGGAGCTGAAATTAAAACGGGTGGTTTTAGCGGCTACCTCTGCGAACTATTAATTATTCATTACCAATCTTTCATAAAAACCCTTGAAGCTTTTTCAAAATATATAAAAACGGTAGTTATAGATCTAAACAATTTTTACAACGATAAAGAATTTGATCCAGCATTAATTTTTTCTGCTCCGTTAATTGTGATTGACCCTGTTGACAGAAACAGAAACGTTGCTTCCGCACTCAAATCAGAAAAACTTTATGAATTAATCGGTGCTTCAAGAGCATTTATTAGGAAACCCATTAAAGAATTCTTTTTTCCACCAAAGATAAACATCTTTTCGTTGAATACTTTGCAATCTAAACTTGAAAATAGAGGGTCTTCTGTTCTATTTATTATATTAGATAATCTCGATGCAGTTCCAGATGTACTATGGGGTCAACTTTATCGAACCCAAAGATCTTTAAGAAAATTATTGAAACAAAATGATTTTAAGGTCTTAAGAGATGCGGTATGGACTAATGAAAAAACTTTCACTGTCTTTATGATTGAAGTTGAAACTTACCAACTACCAATGATCAAACAACATGTTGGACCACCATTAGAATTCGAAGAACAATGTACTGCTTTCTTGTCGAAATATATGAAGAATCCTTCCGTAGTTGCAGGACCTTTTATAAAAAATAAAAGATGGATAATACTACTAGATCGAATTTATTCAAATGCAAAATATCTCTTAAAAGAAAAGTTGATTTCAAATAGTAAAAATATTGGGGTTCCCAGACTAATTTCGAAAACTCTTCATAAAAAACTTAGAATTCTCATTAATTATGAAATTGCTGATCTTTTTCAAAATGACACCGAGTTTGCCACTGTTCTAACTTCATTTTTAATAGGTAAACCTTTCTGGCTAAAATCCTAATGAACTTAATACAATCAATATAATGCTTAGAAACCAACAATAAAATGCAAATAAATGAAATTTCTTTTCGACTAAAATTTTTTGAAGAATTTTTAACGAAAAGTATCCAACAATAACCGTGATTATTATTCCAACAAAGATTTCAATCAAATCCACACCCACATAATTTAGCACATCCACTTGTTGATAAAAAGTTAAACTTAAACCTCCAATTATTGCAGGAATCGAGAGTAAGAAAGAAAACTTGAACGCAATTTCTTTTTTAACTCCAAGCAAAAGGGCAAATGCAATTGTAAGACCACTACGTGATATTCCTGGAATAATAGCAATTCCCTGAGCAATACCAATTAGAAAAGCATCAAAGTATCTAAAATTATTTTTTTTCTTTTTTCCTGTTTTTGAAGAATATAAGATTAATCCACAAAAAATATATGCTCCAGAGATTGGCCAAAGATCATTGAAAAAGAAGGAAATTGAGTTGCTAAATAAAAAACCTATTATGGCAGTTGGGATAGTTCCAATAAAAATTAAGGGAACAAATTTCCCGTTTTCCGTGGTAAATTCCCATTGATAAATTGAGTAAATTACTTTTTTAATATCTGAACGAAAGAAAAAAAGTGTTACAATAAGTGTTCCAATATGAAGGATTAGATCAAAAAATAATGGTAATTCTAAACCAAGGAAATACTCTGTTATTCTTAAGTGACCTGTGCTTGATATTGGGATCCATTCTGTTATACCTTGGATCAAACTAAGTATTATTGTTTCTATAAGCATATGTCTTCTCTATTATTTCGTTTACTATTGTATAACTGAGTGATACCAACTGATTATGTATTCTGGCAATTTTAATCCTCTTTGCCCCAATCTCTCTGCTAATTTTACAGGTAACGGACTTAACACATAAGCAGCTCTAGTGTAAAATCTTCGTGGAGTTCCTTTCATTACATTTTCATTTAAGATTATATTGAAATCTGATTTCCTTGCTAATCTGGAGTCTTTGTTTCCAGTTATTGCCAGCACTTTTCCATTAAATTTTTTCATTACATCACACCAGATGTTAATGGGTTTCGTTTCACCAGTAAACGACATAAGGATTTCAAGGTCTCCAGCCCTGGGACGTGGTGTATTAACTCCTCTTGTCACATACACATTATCACCCAAGAAACTTTTTATGTGAAATAATCTTATTCCTGTCATTTTTGCAATCTCGTTAGCTGTTCCCTTTCCTCCAATGAAAACATCTGTTCTCTTTTCTAGAAGATCTACTAATTGTGTGTACGTTTCTGATTTAACATTGGTATCAATAATTGATCCTATTATGTCAAATTCTTCTCTGCAGAGTTTAAACACGTCTTTAACTTCAAGATTTCTGAAAATAGCTTCGATCATCATACACAATAGTTGAAGAGTACCTAATTCGAAAACGTCCCCCATCATGCCAGTTTCACTGTATTCAAATGATGGCTTGGATTTTCCTCTTCCTTTTATATGAACCACATGACCATGTTGACGAACTATTTGAGCTAATGGAGATTCTTGTCCAGACGTCATTAAACCCATTGTAAATTTGGATACTTTTTTCTCATCTATATATCTTGCAAGATCTTGAGCCATAGCTAATGGATCATCTGAGTAACCGCTGCCTGAATTCATTAATAATAATATTTTCTTATAGCGTCTTTGTAAATCAGCTGCTGCATCGTACATGTTTTTGCCTGGAAAACCTGGATCATCTGGGGTTATTACAACTTTATTTCTCCATCCTAGTTGACTAAGTGCTACCTGGCTCATTGCTGCATTTAGAGAATGCAATGATCTTCCTGATCCTCCACAAACAACACAATCAGCTGCTTTCAATGAATTATATAACGGTGAGAGGCTTTTTCTTCTAACACTAAGAATATTGTCTCGAATTTTGTTAACATAACCTATGCTGCTGATTTTCTTTTTAATGGTAATTACACCTCAATTCGCCAAACTCTAGACTCTATATATTATTAGATCGTCTAATAATTTTAGCTCCTTTTAATTATTATCTTTATGCAAGCAGTTGATACGGTTTATTGGAAAGTATGACATATTAGTACTATGTACTCTCTAAATGCTTATATTAAATGATTTTATCAGGAAATAAAGCAGATTTGATTTACAATGTATCTCAAATATTGCCTTAAGATTTAGATTGTATAAGAAAAATGGATTTAGTTACAGCTGTGAGGTGTGATAGATTAGAATTTTGCTAGATGAAATGTATGCTGGTTTAAAGGAATATTTTGAAACTTTGGGCTATGCAGTATTGACTGCTCAAGAGGTGGGTCTAAAAGGATCAAAAGATAGAGATGTGGTAGAATACGCTCGAAAAAATGATCTGATTTTGATAACTAGAGATCAAAAACCGGCTGAACTTGCTGAATTAACAGGAACAAAATATCTTCTAATATCTAATCTGATGATTGCGAAAATTGCTGACGAAAATTTAAAAGAAAAATTTCGAAAATAATAATTTTTCGTTAAAAGGTTTCCCTCTTTTAATTGAAATAAATTTTTTTATTAAATTGTGATTATTGGTAAATTAGTTTTCGTAATTGTCGATATTTATATTTCTTAGATATTTATTCCACAAGTAAGCAGCCGCATAACCTGCTACTGCACCACTCAAGGGCCCCATAAACATGACTACAATATCAAGTATTAGATTGGCACTAATTATGTTAAGTCCTATTGTAGTTGAATAATAACTAATTACTGCTATTAGAAATGTACTAATGGATAATGAAACAATAAGTCGATTTTGATCAACACCATTACTTGAAGCTTTAACTTTAAAACCTACCAGCAAGATATCAACCAAAATACCATATATAAAAACAAGTGCAAATGAGAAGGGAACTGCTGGACGCCAAAGACCAGTAAGTACTCCTCCAACAGCTCCAACGCTTGTTGCTCCCCATTTTTTCAAAAACAGTGCTCCTAGTACAAGAAAGATAGCATCTACAACTATCAATAATTTATCAATAGGAGGTGGTATAAAGACTCTAGTAACAAAGATCACCGAACCAAAAAGAGCGGTGATAATGAGTCTCTCAGCTTTATGCACTTGATAACACCTTTTTTACAAAGAATCTGTTCGATTTTAAAAGTTTAATGCAACATCCAACTTAATATTTTACTATATTATAATGAAATGTTGTTAATTTCTTTTTTTAATAGAAGCTGTAAATTGCCAATCTACTTCAGTACCTAAAAGTTCTAATATTTGACTGATAGGTGTTTAAAGGGGAAAAAGGATGAGCACTCATGCAGAAGATTTGAAACTGCGTTTAATGACTATTGAGCTTCTTAGAACAGCTAAGTATAAACGGAACATCACATATCGCGAATTATCTTCAAAAACAGGACTACCTGTTACTGTTTTGAGTAGATACGCCAAGGGTCATGTTCTTCCAAATACTACACGAGCTAAAGAATTATGGAAAATATTGACTAAACTTGTAGGTTTGGAGACAGAATTACGGAATCGAATAAGATTTGACGAGACAGGGTACTTTGACAATACAGACATTGTTGGTGATTATAATATACTTCAACAAGCTGCGAATTATGCACTAGCAAATTTTGCAGGAAAAAGAGTTACCAAAATACTTACAGCTGCAGTAGATGGTATACCAATTGCCACAATGGTTGCTAACGCATTAGGAGTTAATCTAATTTTAGCCAAAAGGAACAAAGAAGTTGGCGTTAAAGCATTTCTTGAAGAAACATATATTCTAGGTAAAAACTCAGGAGTTACTATAACACTATTCATACCAAAAAATTCCATAAAAAAACGTGATAGTGTTTTGGTTGTGGACGATATGATAAAAAGTGGGGACACACAAGAAGCATTAGTCCACTTAGTGAAGAAAGCGAGAGCTGAGATTTCTGGCGTATTTTCTTTGATAGCTGTTGGAGACGAATGGAAGAAACGGCTAAAATTCAGCAATAATGCTCCAGTAGAAGTTGTAACTTATCTAAAATCTCCTTTTTGAATAGACCTTTAACTTTACATTATCGAGGCTAAGGTAATGCGAACAATCGAATGGAATGAAGGAATCGTAACTACGATAGATCAAACAAAATTACCTCATGAAGAAATAATTCTAAAAATTAGAACTCTAAATGAAATGGCTGAAGCAATTAGAAACATGAGAGTAAGGGGTGCGCCTTTACTTGGTGCTTCTGCTGCTTACGGGTTGGCATTAACTGCCTTCAATTCAAGAGTTACTAGCAAAGAAGAATTTATCAAAGAACTGAAATCATCAGCACAGACTCTTAAAGCTACAAGACCAACAGCAGTCAATCTTTTTTGGGCTTTGGATAGAATCTTGAAAAAAATACAAGCTCTTAATAAATCCTTTAGCGAAACAAAGCAAATGGTAATACAAGAAGCTCAGAAAATAGCCGATGAAGATGCAAAAGCTAATAGAGCTATTGGCAAACATGGCGCTGAACTAATAGATGATGGTGATATTATCCTTACTCATTGTAATGCAGGTGCTCTAGCAACAGTCGAATATGGCACCGCTTTGGGCGTAATACGAGCAGCTTGGGAACAAGGAAAAAAAATTCAAGTAATTGCAACTGAAACACGTCCATTACTACAAGGAGCAAGGCTTACAGTTTATGAGCTTAAACGAGATGGTATTCCTGTAAAATTAATCACAGATAATATGGCTGGATTTATTATTCAAAAAAAAATAATAAACAAAGTCGTTGTTGGTGCAGACCGTATTGTTCAAGATGCAATTATTAATAAAATAGGAACGTTTAGTCTCGCAGTTATCGCTAATGAATTTGGCGTTCCTTTTTATGTCGCGGCTCCAAAATCAACTTTCGATTTAAGCAAAGAATCCAAAGAAATCGTCATTGAAGAAAGAAAACGGGAGGAAGTTACCCATTTTGGATCTCAACCTGTTGCTGTTTCTGGCGTGGAAGTCTATAATCCAGCTTTCGATATTACTCCTTACAAATATGTATCAGGTATTATCCATGAAGACGGTGTTTTCTTTAAGAAAGATTTTAGAACTTTTAGAAATTATAACTCTGCTCGTTAATTAAAAATCGTGCAGTTATATTATATTAGTTGAATTTAAATGGTTGAAGAAACGAATAATGTAGCTAAATCAGAAGAAAAAAGTAAAGGTATAACTCTTAAGAATGGCGTTGAAATCACAGATAAAAGCAACATTGACGCACTTTCTTCCCGCGGATATGGGATAATGGAAAACAAATCTTTAATCCTATCCTTTTATGAAGCAATGTATCTTCTGGATAAAAAAATTCTTGATGTTCGTTCCCAAAATGGAGACGAAATAAATTTTCAGGATCTTTTGCGATGTTATGAAAAAATCAATGAAAACGCTTGGGTTAACTATTTAGTTTATCGTGACCTGCGGAGTAGAGGCTATGTAGTAAGGGGCGGGTTTGGAGTTGGCATTGATTTTAGAATATATGAACGGGGATCTTATAGAAAGAATGTAGCATCAACTTTGATTCTAAGTACCCAAGAAGGTAGACCAATAGATATTGAATATTTAACTAGTGTAATCAAACAATGTCAAAGCCAAAAAAAAGCTCTTGTTTTGGCAGTTATGAATCGGCGAGGAGAAATAGTTTACTATTCCGTTTCTCAATTAACATTCACAAAACAAGGTAATATGTAATGCCTGAATTTAAACCAGTAAAAGGAATGAGAGATCTATTAGCTGATGAAACAAAACGATTAACCTTTATTATTGATAATGCTCGAAAAACAGCAAAGCAATATTGTTATGATGAGGTTACTACTCCGGTAGTTGAATCACATGAACTTGTAAGTGCAAAATCAGGTGATGAGATCCGTGCTCGCATGTTTACTTTTAAGGATCTAGGCGATCGTATTGTTGCGTTGCGGCCAGAATTCACGGCCTCAATAGCTCGATTAGCTACGACTGTTCTGAAAAAAGCTCCAAGACCTATAAGAGTGTTTAGTGTGGGCAGTGTTTACCGCTATGATGAACCTCAGCGGGGTCGGCATAGAGAATTTTGGCAATCTAATTTTGAATTAATGGGCTCAGACAAGCCTGAAGCTGATGCTGAGCTAATTCTACTTACCAGTAATTTTCTTAAAAGAACTGGATTGCGTAACTATTTTTTTAAAGTTGGTCATATCGGCATAGTAAAAGGTATTCTTAGTCAAGAGGAAATTGAAGAGAAAACACAAAATGAAATTTTGCAGCTTATGGATAAAAAAGAATACGTTAAAGCATTTGATCTTTTAACCGCTACTCCCAGATCTGTTCTTGAAGGTCTTGTTGAGATTAAGGGAAATAACATATTTGAGATAATAGAAAAAATAAAAAATCAGGTAAGAATTTATGAAAAAGCTAAAGCCGCGGCTAATAACTTGCTTAAGATTTTGGAACTTGCGACGAGATGTGGTTGTCCAATAAAATCAATAGAACCCGCTTTCTCTCGAGGTCTTGAGTATTATACTGGATTAATTTTTGAGGTTATGATTCCCGAATTAGATATTTCTATGGGTGGTGGGGGAAGATACGATCGTTTAATTGGTCTTTTTGGAGGAATTTCAACTCCAGCTGTTGGTGTGGCTCATGGGCTTGATCGCATAAACCTTGCTCTAAAAATCCAAGACATCGAAGTCAAAAACCAGAATTTGAAAAGAGTCTTGGTAATACCCATTACTGAAGATCTTAGAATTAAAGCATTAACGATATCAGAAAAATTAAGAAATTCCGGACTATTTGTTGAGTTTGAAGTTATGGGTAGGAAAACGGGTAAAGCTCTAGAATATGCTAACAAATGTAACATGGATTATGTAGTTCTCGTTGGAAAATCAGAATTAAAAACTGATTCAGTAGTTTTAAAAGATTTGGCCAAACATAAACAGATGACCGTTAAAATTGAAAACCTAGCAATGAAAATAAAAAGATAAGAAAAGCTATTATAAGCTCTTGATGGGTTTTTCTATAGTCTTTGAATGTATCTATTCACTTCCCAATTAGTTACCTGAGTACGATATAGATCCCATTCTTTGCGTTTTTCTATCAGGAAGTTCTTGAATGCAACTTCTCCCAGTGTTTTGTAGACTATTTCACTTTTTTCCATTTCATCTAATGCTTCTCCAAGTGATTGGGGAAGTTCCACTATTCCCAGTTTTTTACGTTCTTCGTGGCTCATTTTATATACATTTAATTCTACTGGTTCACCCGGATCAGTCTTTTTCTTAATTCCCTCCAATCCCGTGGCTAATAGCACTGCAAATTGAAGATACGGATTTCCTGAAGGATCTGGGCAACGTATTTCACATCTAGCTGCACTTTTTCTTCCCCCGAAATTGGGAACTCGAATAAGCGGTGATCTGTTTTTATGAGCCCAAGCAAGATAAACAGGAGCTTCATATCCGGGGACTAATCGTTTGTATGAATTAGGCCAAGATGCTAAAATAGCACACATTTCACGTCCATAAGCTAATTGTCCTCCAATGTAGTTTAGTCCTATTTTTGAAATGTAACCTGTCTTAGGCGTATCCGCATAAAACATGTTCTCAGTTAGGTCTAAATTCCAAAGACTTTGGTGTGTGTGCATTCCCGATCCATTTATTCCTGCAAATGGTTTAGGCATGTAAGTGGCTATGTAACCATTTTGTGCAGCAACAATTTTTGTAACCATCCTCATCGTTAATGCTCTATCAGCAGTGGTGAGGGCTTCGTCATATTTGAAATCAATTTCGTTCTGACCCAAAGCCACTTCATGATGTGCAATCTCAATTTCAATTCCAAATTGTGAAGCTGTGTCAGCAATATCTCGTCTAATTCCATCAGTTAAATCCCCCGGATTAAAATCAAAGTATCCTGCCAAGTCTATTGGAGCGGGTGCTGAGGTCCCATTTTCTTTAACCAAGAAAAACTCTTGTTCTGGAGCGCAAAAGTATGTAAATCCGACCTTCTTACTCTCTAATAAAGCTCTTTCAAGAATAAATCTAGGATCTCCTTCAAATCTTTCATTTTCCGGCGTATATACGTCGCAAATAAGCCTGCATGAAGATTTTTCTTTAGCTCTCCAAGGCAAAATTGCGAATGTAGTGGGATCTGGGAAAAGCACCATATCTGACTCTTCAATTGGTCTGTAACCTGTTATTGATGAACCATCAAATGATTGGCCATTTTCGAAGATATTGCTTATGTTTTTAGCTGATACGGCCAAGTTTTTTATTATGCCATTTATGTCAGTGAATTGTAGTCTAATGAATTTTATTTCATCCTTCTTTATTTGTTGACAGGTTCTTTCAATATTCTCTTCCCAAACTGAATCTTTAAAATTTTTCATTATTTATACAACCTCGTATTTAATCCTGGAT
>JAOZGY010000050.1 GCA_026015145.1 Candidatus Bathyarchaeota archaeon
ATCGGTTAAAGTTGCTAAAAGAGCAAATAGTATTGAGTATGCTATTCGAGATGTTATAGATAACGCAGGTTTTGCGATGAAAAATGGGAAAAAATTTTTTCCTTTGAATATCGGAGATCCTGTAGCTTTTGATTTTCCAACTCCAGCTCATATTAAGCAAGCATTGATTGAGGCAATTAATACTGATAAAAACTATTATTCTCCCTCAGAGGGTATTTCAGAATTAATACAAGCTATTATTGAAAAGGAAAAAAAAGTAAACCATGTAAGTATTCCTCAAGGAAATGTGATAATTACTTCAGGTGTGTCTGAAGGAATACAAATGGTGTTATCTAGTTTATTAGAAGGAGGCGATGAAATCCTCATTCCAGGACCCGCCTACCCTCCTTATATTTCATACTCAAATTTTTGGAATGGAAAACCAGTTACTTACGAAACTCTTGAGGAAGAAAATTGGCAGCCAAATATTGATGATATTCGAAAGAAAATATCGCAAAGAACAAGCACAATAGTGATTATTAATCCAAATAATCCTACAGGTGCAGTGGCTAAGAAAAAAATTGTTAAAGAAATCTTGGAAATCGCAGGAGAGTATAATCTCACGGTCATTTCTGATGAGATTTATGATCAGATAAGATATGTTGAGAATTTCGAGAGTACATCAAGTTTAGCTAAAGACATACCTGTTGTTGGATTGAATGGCTTTTCAAAAGTTTATTTAATGACTGGATGGAGACTTGGTTACGTTTTTTTCAGCGACCAAAATGATGAATTAAAAGAATTAAAGGAAGCAATTGAAAAGGAAGCAAGAATAAGAATCTGTGCCAGCACACCTGTACAATTAGCCGGAGTCGCAGCGTTGAATGGGCCCCAAAACCATATAGCTGAGATGGTTAAAAAACTAAAGAATAGAAGAGACTATTCGTGGAAAAGATTAAACGAAATAAATGGATTGAGCTGTGCAAAACCAGAAGGAGCATTTTATGTTTTTCCAAAAATTCACGATGTTGGATCAAAATGGAAAACAGATGCAGAGTTTGCAGTTGAACTCCTAAAAAGTACAGGTGTTTTATTTGTACATGGTTCTGGTTTTGACCCGATTTATGGCGATGGACATGTTAGGGGTGTTTTTCTTCCACCGATAGAGATGTTGGAGCAAGCCTTTGATAGGCTAGAACGATTCATGAAAAAAAGTTAACGCTCTACTATCTTAAATTAGTTATAGATAGGTACTCCTTCATTTGGATCCACTATCACTTTTTGAAAGGCAGCCATTAGCTTCTTTGTTATTGGACCTGGTTTGCCTTTTCCAATCTTTCTGTTGTTAACCTCTTTAATTGGAACCATTTCCATTGCGGTGCCTGTAAAGAATGCCTCCTCTGCTGTAAATAATTGGAATGGTGTTATATTTTTTTCAGTAACTTCTATTCCCATGTTTTTCGCTAATCTCGTTGCTACTTTTGCGGTAATTCCTTCTAGTGCGCCAGTAGAACTTGGTGGAGTGAAGATTTTACCACTTTTCACAATAAACAGATTTTCCCCAACACCTTCCACAATAAAGCCATTTTTGTCAAGACATATGGCTTCATCAACACCAGTTAAGCTGGCTTCTATCTTTGCTAATATGCTATTTAGGTAGTTTAAGGATTTTATTTCGTGCGTTGTTGTATCTACAGGATTTCTTCTAACCCATGAAATCATTGTAGAGATTCCGTTATCTTTTGCACCTGTAACATGAAGATTGATACTATCAGCTATTATAATTACGGAAGCTTTGGGGCATTTTCTTGGATCAAGACCTAGATCTCCTACTCCTCTAGTGACCACAAGTCGGATATAGGCGTTAAATAATTTGTTTTTTCTTATAGTCTTAATGACTGCTTTTAACATCTCTTCTTTTGATATGGGTATCTTTAGCGTTATTGCATGTGCTGAGCGATAAAGCCTTTCAATGTGTTCTTTTAATTTGAAAACGATTCCTTCATATGCGCGAATTCCTTCGAAAACACCATCTCCATATAGTAGGCCGTGATCATAAACTGATATTTTCGCTTGTGATTTGGGATAATATACTCCATCTATATAGATTACTATCTCCTTTTGCATAGACCTTACCTCTGGGATTTAATTCTTGTATCACATCTATATCTGATATATTTTTTGGGAAAAAATTATAGTTTGTTTTTTTTATCCGTAAAATTGTGGTCTTTTTGAGAGTTTTTGGGGTAATGGAAGAGGCTTAAATGGTTTATTTTGGATTTTTGTTTGTATTTTACTGATTAGCTCTGATAATTTCATTTTTTCCACTTTTCTGTTGTTCTCTCTGTCTCTAACTGAAAGAGTACCTGATTCCACTTCTTTTGGACCTACTACAATTATATATGGTACCCACTCTTTTTCTGCTTCTCTGACTTTTTTCGGCAAAGTTGATGCTTTATCGTCGATATCTACTCGAATGGCATTACTAGCTATTGTTTCAGAGAGTTCAACAACATTTTCTATGTAATCATCTGAAATAGGGATCAGTCGAACCTGTGTAGGTGATAACCACAATGGAAGCATTGGGGATTTACCTTTTTGTTGGTTTTTATGAGCTTTTTCTAGTAACGCGTATATAACTCTTTCAATTGCTCCACTTGGAGAGCAATGTAGAATTAGAGGATGTTTTTTTTCTCCCCTCTCGTTAACATAGGATATTTTGTATCTTTTTGCGTTTTCAACATCTATTTGATCTGTTGAGAGAGCAGCTGCTTTCTTCTGATTATCAATAAAATTCGCATCCCATTTCAACCTGAAGTAGAAAAATCTTTCTTTCCATAATTCAACCAATAGGGGTTTACCATAACTTTTGGCGAATTTTTTAACAAAATCTTTGTTTTCTTCATAAAAATCTTTAGTAAACCGCAAAGCTATCTCAAAGTCTTCCTTTGTTAAGCCAATTTCATTAAGCACTTCAATACTAAGCTTAAATCTTGTCTCGAACTCTTTTTTTGCTTGATCTAAATCTGTGCAAAAAGCATGACAGTCAGGCATTGTGAAAGCTCTCAACCGTCTCAGACCGCATACTTCTCCACTTTTTTCCCGTCTAAAACTATAACGGGTTAATTCATAAACTTTCAGAGGCATCTGCTTATATGAGAATTGTGTGTCATGTAACATTAAGAACTGACCAAAGCAAGCTGAAAATCGAAGAAACAAATCCTTGTCCTCTGAATTCAACAAATATTGACGAGCTGGAAATCTGTTTAAGTAGTCTGATAAACTAGGATGTTTGAAATCATACATTATTGGTGTCTCTACTTCCATAGCTCCATAATTTATCATCTTTTCAGTGACGAATTGTTCAAGCAGAGATTTAATTAAACGACCTTTTGGATACCATCGAATATTCCCTGGATCACTTCCTTCCTCATAATCTGCTATTTCCAATCTTTTCATTAAGGTCACATGTGGAGGCATTTCACAGCTTGCACGAGCTTTTGTGATCTCATATTTTGAAAATAGCTCGAGATTTTTATATCCTCCAAATTTGAAATCTTCAATAGGTATGAGGCTTCCGTTTGAATCTAATATATGCCAAAATGATCTTAGTTTTTGTTCGGCTTTTAATGCTTTAGAAATAATTTCCTCTTTTTTTGATATTTCTTTTTTTTCAGCCAATAGATATGATCGAGATTGTTCGGCTAATGGATGCCCTTTTATTGCAATTGTAAATTGTTTTGTCCAACCAAAAGGTGCTCTAAATGTCTCAATTCCTTTGTTTTTTGCTTTTTTTTCCATTTCTTTTAATAGTTTTAAAGCATTTCTTGGTTTTGCTAGATTATTGCTTAGGTGAGCAAAAGGGTAAATAAGGATTCGATTTACCTTCAGATTTTTTAGAAAAATATGTAATTCTTCTATAGCTCTATTAACTAATGATATATTATCCTCTTTCTCTACAGCTGTAAATAGAACCAAAACTTGTTCAATTTTTTTCTCTTCTTTCTTGGTCTCTTCAGCTAAGTTGATTTCCTTTTTTATCGGTTTAAAAACAATGAAATTGGAGTGCAATTGTAATATTTGCATGATCTTCACTCTTTCTAAGTGTTATAACGCCACTTATCAATTGTTTTGTCCTTTTTTGTTTTCTTCTTGAACTCTTTATAATGTTCCTTGCATAAATATGCGCGTTTTCCTTCACCGGTAACTTTTAAACCACTAGATTTAGCTTTATCATATGATAATGAACGAATAGCATCATTTTTACAATTGTTTACACTGCATTTAACTCCTTTATCAACCCGTCCCAAATTCTTTACCTCATATTCGTTTTGTTTCCTTCTCATAGATAGCATAAGCTCTTTGATAAATTTCTTCTTTTTCGCCAAAAAAACTTGATCCCACTTTTTCAATAACCAGAGATGCAGCAGCGGAACCGACACAACCACACCACACCACATTTTTTTGATCCAAAAACTCAGATAAGAAACCACCAATGAAACAATCTCCCGCACCAGTTGGATCAATCAAACCTCTTGATTTACATGGTGGTATCAAATAACTGGTACCGCATACCGATAATATTGCTCCTCTGGAACCCAGAGTTACAATGATAATTTTAACTCCAAAATCATGAATTGTCTTGATAGCCATTTTCATGTTTGGCTCTCTTGTTAAGCTTTTTAATTCCATAAAAGATGATTTAAGAATATCAACCAAACTTAACATCTCCAAATTGGTTTTCGAAGTAGGTTCAACAACTCCGTTCTCGGAAAATCGTCGCAACATTCCTTGGGGATCAAGAGATATGAACTCTGTAGTTTTTTTTAATTTTTTAACTACTTCATAGGAAATCTCCCCTGATATGGGAGCTAAATGGATAATGCTAGCTCTAGATTGCTTTGGCAAATCGATTAACTGGATTTGAGGTGCTTTAGATTTTAGCTTTAGAGTTCTATATTTTAGATCTTTATTATATTCCAATTCAAAACGAGTGGTTTTTCCTTTTTTGGCTTTTGTAATCCAGGATAAATCTATTCCCTCTTTAATTAACAACTGCCAATATGCTTCTGGAAAATCTTCTCCGACTTTGGAAATTATTGAGACTGTCTTGCCTAAACGTTTAGAAATAAATGAAACATAGGTTACAGCTCCACCCAAAAAAACAATCGGGTTAATTCGATTTGGTAGTTTTATTGTATCGATAGAAAAATGGCCAACTACAGTAATATCAAAATTTTTTTTAATTTCTATAGTGCACCCCTTTAAACAGGTAATAATCTCCTTCTATATAGAAATATCCGGACTATCTATTAACCAAGAATTTCGGATTCTCATTTTTCTGATTTTAATAGGTCTCTTTAATCTTGAATAACTAATCTTAGAAAAATATGCTTTTTGAGATTATCTTCCATTAAGACTGTAACAATAGGATGGCTTTAGCCAAATCTCCCTCGCATTCTTCCAAAGCTTTTTTTGCTTCCTCCAAGCTTTTACCGGTTTGATCCGCTACTAACATTACATCTTCTTCTGAAACAGAAAACTTGGGAACCTTAATTTCAGTAGCTCTTTCATCAATTTTTCCCCCAATAATTTGGAATATTTTTTGACCTTGCATCTCAAGAATAGAAACATCTGGTTGCTCAATTATTATTTCTTTACTGTTTGTGCGGATTATTACTTCTTCAACATTATCCAATCCACCCATGTTCATTCCCATTCTCTGCATCATACGTCTTGCTTCTCTGGGGTTCATTCGTCTTGGCATAATATCTCGCTTCCACTAAGTAATTTGCTTTTGAGCTTCATATACTTAACTTTCTTCTCGTGCATGCCTGACTTTAACGGCTACTCCTTTTTTAAATAATAACATTTCTGAACCCGACAACAATGCACGTCCAACCGCTAATACTTTATTATTTTCATCTAAGACTATAACTTCGTTTTGGGCTCGTATTTCTTCATCAGCATTTGCTACGTGAACTGCAAAAACATCTCCACCTTTGGCAACATATTCAGCTACATCATTTTTAACTTTCACAAAACATGAGACTAAATTCTTTTTTCCAGCAAGAAACAAACCAGCTTCTATACTAATAGAAAATAATCCATCAGTGGGGCGAAGCGTTACAAGTCTTTTTCCATTTAACTTAATATACCGTATCTTGCCGGTACCCTTCGAATATAAGATTTCTACTTCATCTGGAAAAAGAATAATGCCTACGTTTTTCCCAAATTGATAATCAGCTATGCTTCTAATCTTGCGAATTGAACTTTGCAATTATTTTTTCAACCTAACAACTCTGAGTAATTCGACAACTATAAACATCACCACAATTATAAAAACAACCTAGATGAAAAGTCATGAGATGCGAAGTTTGCGGACGAAAGATCCGTACAGATCCAAACAGAGCTTTAATTGAAGGAGCTATTCTAACTGTTTGCTTTGAATGCTCCAAACATGGAAAAACTATAACAGATGAAGAATATGACCGAAAATATAATCCTTCCAAAAAATTACCCCAATCCTTTTCAATTAAGCCTAAAAAAAAGAGAAAAATAGTAGCAAAAATTGAAATTACTCAAGAAATAGTTTCTGATTATGCATTTAAAATAAGGCAAGCACGCGAAAAATTGGAGCTGTCCCATGAAGAACTTGGAAAAAAAATAAATGAAAAAGCATCCGTTCTTAGTAAACTTGAGACTGGAAAAATGACTCCTAACAATATGCTGGTTTCAAAACTCGAGCATGCCTTGAAACTCAAACTCTTAGTTCCAATATCAAAAGATAATACTTCGAGTTTTTTCTCTCAGTCATCTAGCCGAGAATTAACGATGGGTGATCTCATTCAATTTAACAAGAAAGGTGGGGAGGAGCCTACAGAACGAAAGCCATCCTAGTACAAAGAAGATTACGCGATGAAACATCTAGTTTAAAAGAGCTCAATGACCTTGCACAAGCTGCAGGGTATACTGTTGTAGGCCAAGTAACTCAAATCAGAAGAGCTGATCCGCGATACCAGATTGGTGCAGGTAAAGTTGCAGAAATCAACTTGCTTATTAAAAAAACCAATGCAGAGAAACTTCTTTTTGACAATAGGTTAAACCCAAGTCAATCCTACAATTTGGCAAAAGCAACTGGAATTGAAGCTATTGATCGATTTAAACTAATCCTTGAAATATTTACGAAAAATGCGCAAACAAAAGAAGCTAAACTCCAAATTCAACTAGCAACTCTTGAATATGAACGTGCTCACGTCAAACAAAGAGTAAGATTAGCCAAAATCGCAGAACAACCAGGATTTATGGGTCTTGGAGCTTATGAAGTTGATATTTATCACGAAGCTATAAACCGTCAAATCAATACAATTTTGCGGAAATTAACAAAAATTCGGGAGAAGAGATCGCTTCACCGAAATAGACGGATTGAATTAGGTTTTTTGTCTATTTCTCTTGCTGGTTACACAAGTGCTGGGAAAAGCTCTTTATTTAATAGCCTAACTGATGAGACTGCAGAAGTAGACGAAGCCCTATTTACAACACTTTCAACTACTACGAGACTTTTGGAATTTTCCAACAGAAAATTTCTGCTTACAGATACTGTTGGCTTTATAGATCGATTACCTTTAAAACTAATAGAAGCCTTCCATTCAACACTTGAAGAGACTATTTACTCTGATCTGATAATATTGGTAATTGATATCAGTGAAGCTACAGATATTGTCGAGAAAAAAAATAAAATTTGCCTTGATACTATAGAAAGAATAGGCGCCTCAAGCATACCCATAATAACTGTATTAAATAAGATTGATTCCGTCTCAGAACTCGAAACTCAAAAAAAACTTGAAACCTTAAAACCACAAATAAAAAATCCTTTTCTAATATCAGCATTGTACAAAAAAAACCTTGAATCATTAAAACAAGAAATCTTAAAACAATTAGAAAGCTATACAAAAGCATTATTTTCGATGCCAGTAACCAAGCAAACAATGCCATTTATCTCTTGGATTCACCAAAAAACAGACGTGGAAAAGACAATATACAAGGATGACTCAGTAAACGTAATTTTAAAAGCAACTCCTCAATTCTTAAACAGAGTAAAAAAAAGAGTGCAAGAGTTGAACGGTGAATTTGAAACAATCCCCAAAAATCCATAATCAAGAAAGAAGAGATCAAAAGATAGTTGTTCTTAGGTGGGGTCACAGAATACACCGTGACAGCAGGCTGACTAGTCATGTTGCTCTCACAGCACGAGCACTGGGTTGTTCAGGTTTTATTTTATCAGATTCCGAAGATAAAAAACTAAAGGAAACGATTGAAAAAGTTACGAGAACTTGGGGCGGCAACTTCTTTTTCCAAATGGGAACGACATGGAAATCAAATATTAACAACTGGAAAGCCCAAGGAGGAGTAATTGTTCATCTAACAGCCTATGGAGAAAACATACAAACAAGCGATGTACTTAACAGAATAAAAGCATCAAAAGGTGATATCCTAATAATTGTTGGGAGTCAAAAAGTACCAAAAATTTTTTACACCAATGAAGTCTCAGACTTTAATATATCCATTGGAAATCAACCCCATTCAGAGTGCTCTGCATTAGCAATATTTCTTGACAGGTTTTTTGAAGGTAACGAACTTTCTTCAAGTTTTCAAAAAGCGAAAATCAAGATTATCCCTCAAAAAAGAGGCAAAAAAACCCTTATTCAATGATTATTTCTTAAAAAATGATTAAGAAGAGTTTTATTCCAGATTTTTACTATTCATAAATGAAAGGAAAACAGATTATGCTATCTACTATTAATAATGAAACTCTAATGAAAGTGGCAACAGCACTAGGAGAAGAAGATGCGGTATTGTTAATTAAACATCTTAAGACAGCTGAGGAAACAACAGACGATGCAATTGCTAATACAACTGGTATCAGATTAAATTTAGTTCGGAAAATTCTCTATAAACTCTATGATCATTCTTTAGTGAGCTTAAGAAGGACAAGAGATCCAAAGACAGGTTGGTTTATTTTTCACTGGAAACTACAACCGAACCAGCTTGAAGGCTTTATTCTAAGTCAGAAACGGAGAGTTCTTGAAAAACTCAATGTTCGTCTGGAATACGAGAAAAATCATGATTTCTACTGCTGTGATACACCTGGATGCAAAAGAATTCCTTTTGGGGATGCCGTTGAACTAGTTTTTCAATGTCCGACTTGCGGAAATCCCATGTCTCATTGTGAAAACGGAAGAATAGTTGAAAACTTGTCTGAAAAGGTTGAACAGTTAAGGAATGAACTGGGTGAGTGAAAAACTTCCATCCAGAAAAGAAGCTTTAATCTTTCTTAATCAAGTTGGATGTTCAAAAGAGGTTATTAACCATTGTAAGGCAGTTACTAACCTTGCTATAGAAACTGCAAAAACTATTCAACTCAGGGGTATCCAAGTTGATATTAATCTGGTAGAAATCGGAGCTCTTCTTCATGATGTGGGCCGTTCGAAAACTCATACAGTTGATCACGCAGTTGTCGGAGCTAAGATTGCAAAACAAGCAGGTTTGTCAGAATCTATTATTTCAATAATAAAAAGACATGTAGGAGGCGGAATAACTCAAAATGAAGCCAAAAAATTGGGTTGGAAAAATGACGTCTACATGCCACTTACGCTTGAAGAAAAGATAGTGTCTTATGCTGACAAGTTAATTGAGAAATCTAAACTTGTTTCAATAGAGAACACCATTGAAAAACTAATTAAAGAAAAAAAAATTATGGCTTCTATGAGAGTTAGAGATCTCTATGAAGAAATTAACAACCTGACTGGTGAAGTTTTCTGACAATATTGACCTTATTTACAAAAATTGATAGCAAAAGACAACTAAGTCAAAGCAAGAAAATAATACGATCGTATTTTGAAAATCTTGATGTGCAAGAAAAGATTTTGGGAATAAATAATGCTGGATGGCTGCAAATATTAGTGGAGGGTGAGGATAAAAAAATAGCTGCCAGTTACTTGATTGAGGAAATAGGTCTATGTCCAATAAATATAGATAATATTCACAAGAATTCGTTATTAAATGGGCGAATTTCTAAATTTCATGAAAATAATTTATTATCAATTGATATCGGCGTTTTTGAGCCAAAAATTATTCCAGCGACAATATCATTAGAAAGACTGCGTGAACAACTTTTGCCAGATAATAAAGCAAGTTTAAAAAAAATTAGTGCGCTTTTTGGGTTGATAAAAGAGTTACCAATAAAAATTAAAATAATTAGAATCAATGAAGAAAAAAAATACATCCAAGCAGAACTATCAAAGATACAGCTTTCTTTATTTAAATTTTGGAAAAAATCTCTTTTGGACAGACTAATCATTATAGGAGCCACTCGTAACCAGGTCAAAAAAGCCCTAAATCTCACTAGGTTAACTAAAGATGTTATTAATATTGAATCTTTAGGTCTATTTGAACAGGTTTTAACATGTAAGCTGGGAACAGATGCGGCAGGATTAATTCCAGTGATAGGAAGAATCCTTAAAACCACAAAACTCACAGTTTTTAATCCCAAAAAAACACATATATTTCTAAAATCAAAGCCTCAACTTATATCTCACT
>JAOZGY010000028.1 GCA_026015145.1 Candidatus Bathyarchaeota archaeon
CAGTTTGTAAGTATAGGTGAAAAAACTAAGGATGTAGGTGTTATTTACATTGGCGGAGGTGTACCCAAAGACCTCACGCAACTGATTGCAATTTCTGTTTCGCCTAGAACTAAAGATAAAGGTGTTCCAGGTCGAGCCGGGCGTTTACGTAAAAGTCTACAAGAGTATTATTATCCACATAAATATGCTATCCAAATAACAACTGATTCACCCCAATGGGGTGGATTATCTGGATGTACTTTAGAAGAAGCTGTAAGTTGGGGCAAAATTGACAATCTAGGGAAAAGAGCTGTTTGTTATTGTGATGCAACTATAGCTTTGCCACTAATAACTCATGCACTCAATGAACGAGTTAAATCGAGAAGCCAGCCGCCAAATCTGTCATGGCTATTCAACTCTATTCTTTAGGTTTTAATCTATCTAATAATGAACTAATAATTAGAGGCAATATTATCGTTGCATCTCCTTCAACCATTACCTGTTTTGCTTTTTCATTTATTTTACCCCATGATACAGCTTCCCTAGGTCTTGCACCTGAAAGACTTCCATCCCATTCTCCAGCGGTGCTTAAGTAAACCGCATAATCCAATCCTTCATTGAATTGATTCCACCATATTGTATGATGTTTCGCAATTCCTCCACCTACAATCAAGGCACCTGTCTTTTTTGCAGCAAAAACAATATCGTTTATTTCTCCAGAATCTTTTAACAAATCAATTTTGAAATTATGATCCTGACTAAATAACCAAATCTGATAACCTACAGCCCCATCGGTAATACCCGGGACAAAAACAGGTATTTTGTTTTTTGCTGCCCAATACAGGATTGAACTTTCATTGCAAATACGAGAACCTATTTCCTTGCAAAACTGGTTTGTTGATACTTCCCTTACTCCCTCAATCCATAGCGTGTTAAGCAGTTTTTGAATTTTTTTCTCTAAAATTATTCCGTAACTATCATTAGGAACTAGAACGTTTCCTAATCGATTTATTCCTTTTTTATGAAGAGCACTATCATTCATTATGAATGATCCTTTGTAATAATTCTTCCAACATCGTGCTATATCATGGTCTAGAGTACCACATGTAGTGATTACAACATCTACCATTCTTCTTTTTACCAGTTCCTTAAACACACCACGAGTTCCTGTTGCAACTAAATTTGCTGTGAATGAGAGAAATTTTTTACAATTTTGCTCTTTAACCATCCGTTCCAAAATATCTATGCCCCTTGATAGTTTTCCAGCAGTAAAACCCCACGCGTTTTCCATCTGAGTTATTAACTCATCAACTGTGATTCCTTCGTGAAACTCGTAGTCTTTCACAAATTCTCTTAACATTTTTCCTTTCAACCTCATAGTTCATTAAGTATTAGAATTGATGATTTTTTTTATCACCAAGTTGAGTCCTCTCAATATCATGTTTTAATCCCCTGTTTCAAAAGAGTCCGGCGTCTTTTAATCTCAATGCTTGACTAATATTTCCTTTTAGTTTTAATTTGCCTAAGAAAAACGCTTTTTCGCCACTTAATTTACCATTTATTACATCCAAATAGTCTTTTTCTGACATTTTCAGCGAAATTGTTGGAGAATCATGATTTCCTTCTTTAATTTTTAATGTTTGTTTTTTTATTGTAACTATCCATTCTCCACCATTAATTCCTGAGATAGCTATGTTAACAATAACCTCAACACCTTTTGCTTTCTCTGGTTTGAACCTTTGAGGTAATATTGTTTCAAAAAAATCTTTAGCTGTCTTTACTTCTACCATTTTCTTTCTTCCAGTTATCTAATATCTTACTTTTTTCTTTTCCTAGCTACTTTTTTGCCTAAACAAATCCTTTTCTTTTGGTCTAGCTAACTCGTTTGCAGAAACATTTTCTGATATTTGATAATTATATCCTCGTATTATCGCTGCTGGTATTCCTTCGTTAGCTTGACCTATTACCAATTCTGCAGCGGATGCTAATTCGTCTGCAATTGCAGTTTGTTTCATTCTTAAAACATAACCGAACAGGTCTTTTTCTCCTCTTCTATCCCTTATAGGTTTAATTCCAGCAACACCGATTGTCACATTTATTTCTCCCTTTCTTAAAGGTCGACCATGTGTATCTGAGATTATTATTGCTAGATTGCAATCTGTCATGGTTTCTAATTCTTGTTTTATTTTTCTCGCCGAAGCGTTAGCATCATTAGGGAGTAATACGACGTTTCTTTCTCCTTTGATATTAGATCGATCTATTCCAGCGTTTGCACAAACCATACCGTTATTATGCTCTGTTATGATACTGTTGCGCCGCATACGTACAATCTCTTTAGATTCTCTTAGAATAATCTCAACTAAAGCCGGATCTTTCTCTGTTTTTTTTGCTATTTCCCATGCCTTTTTGGATGGTGAAACTTCATCGAGATTTACGACGTTTCCTTCGGCTTTTGAAACAGCTACATGAGTAATTACAATCACATCTTTTTCTTTCAAACTTATTTTTTGGTTTTTTAAGGCCTGCAATATAAGCTCCGCAATATTATCTCCCTCCTTTATTAGTGGTAAACCTTCAACGGCTATTATTTTGATAGTTTCTACTATTTTGTACCCCTCTTCCTTTCTAAATCGTGATTTTTTTTACCCATGATACCACTTAAGTTTATCTCGTGATTTGGATTCCCTAACATTTTTTTCATCATTTTTTTTAAAAAAAAATAGTTATTATCTAATTTAATTTTTGATTGCCACTCAGATAAGTGTATAATTCGGGAAGGTTTTAAAAACTAATAACTGATTATTAGAAATATTCGAAAGGTTGTTTCTTTGGAATTGGGGAAAAACCAATCTTGGGAATTGAAAATTTAAACCGTATTTTTAATCCTAAACGGATTGCTGTGATTGGCGCTTCAGAGCGGAAAGCTTCGATTGGTGCTAAAATTCTTCGAAATTTAGTGGGAGTGGGCTATAAAGGAGGGGTCTATCCAGTAAATACCTTTAGGCAAACTGTACAAGGACTTCCTGCTTATCAGAGTATAAGCAAGATTTCGCGAAAAATTGATCTGGCTATTATTGCTACTCCGGCTCACACTGTACCTCAAATAGTTGAAGAATGTGGAGAAGCTGGTGTTTCTGGTTTGATTATTAATTCTGCAGGTTTTAGAGAGGTTGGAAATGAAGGTATTTTGTATGAGCAAAAGATAATTGAATATCAAAAGAAATTCAATATGCGTATTATTGGTCCTAATAGTTTTGGTGTTCTTAGGCCAGGCATAAATCTTTATGCAACTTTTGCTGGTACTTTAGCGTTACCTGGAAATATTGCTTTTCTGTCTCAGAGTGCTGCATTATGTGCTTCAGCTTTGGATTGGGCTTTGGATTCAGGAGTGGGATTTAGTGCTGTAGTTTCTACTGGATCGATGGTTGATGTGGATTTTGGTGACTTAATTGATTATTTCGGGGCTGATCCAAAAACTAGGAGCATAGTACTCTATGTTGAATCTATAAAAAACGCTAGAAAATTTATGAGTGCTGCAAGAGCATTTGCAAGAACCAAGCCGATTGTTGTGGTTAAAGCTGGTCGTTCCAAAGAAAGTGTTGCTTCCACACTATCACATAGTGGCAGTCTAGGTGGAGAGGATGCTGTGTATGATTCTGCATTTAGACGTGCAGGAATAGTTCGTGTTAGGGCTATTGAAGATCTTTTTAATTGTGCAGAGGCATTAGCGATGCAATCTAATCCTGCTGGGCCGAAATTGACAATTATCACTAATGCTGGCGGTCCCGCCATAATGGCTACAGATCATTTAGCAGATAGAGGTGGGAAAATTTCCCAATTAAGTAATTCAACAATACAAAATTTGAAGAATGCACTGCCCTCTTATTGTAGTACAGTTAATCCTGTGGATATTTTTGAAGAAGCTACTCCTAAGCGCTTTAGAGCTGTTTTGGACATATGCCTAAAGGATGAAAATAGCAATGGATTTTTGTTAATTTATGCTCCTCAGGAAGCAGCCGATCCTATTGATGTAGCAAAAACAGTTGTAGAAATGTCGAATCAGACAGACAAACCTATTCTAGCATCTTTTATGAGTGAGGATAATCGGAGCCGAGAAGCTTGTAAACTCCTGCAGAGTCATGGTATTCCAGTTTTTAAAACTCCTGAACAGGCTGTGTCTACCTTTATGTATATGTACAGCTATACTCAAAATTTGGAGCTTTTGTACCAGACTCCCGAAGAGTTATCTATAGAATCAGCTGACTCAAAATCCTTGAAAGAAATACTGAGACGTGCTATCTGCGCTGGGAAACAATCCCTTAGTTTAAAAAATTCTTTACTTTTTCTTGAAAAGTATAATATTCCAACTGTAAAAACAGAGATTGCCCTATCTTCAGAGGAAGCGAAAATTAAAGCTTCTGAACTTGGCTATCCAGTAGTTATGAAACTTTTATCTCCTCAACTTGTCCACAAATCAAAAAATGAAGGAGTTATTCTCAATATATGTTCACCATCAGATGTTCAAGTTTCATACGACCTTTTATCCAATAATCTTGAAAAATTCAAACTTGGTGCAATGTTTCAGGGAATTGCTGTTCAACCTATGATTCGTAAAAATGGATATGAGCTCCTAATCGGTTGCAAGAAAGACTCCCAATTTGGGTCGGTTATTCTTTTTGGTACTGGAGGTACCAACACTGAGTTGTTTAAAGATATTACTATTGGATTTCCCCCACTAAATCAAGTCCTAGCTAGAAAGCTTATGCAGAATACGGCAATTTACAAGCATGCATCTGCAAGTGGGTTTCCATTAAATGTTCAACTTTTAGAAAAGCTTTTGGTAAAGTTTTCACAGTTAGTTATTGACTTTCCTGAGATTAAAGAAATTGATGTAAATCCATTAATTGTAGATCGAGATAGTGCAATTGCAGTTGATGCTCGAATAGTTTTAGATCTCGAACAAAAAAATCTAGAAACTGGTTATTGTGACCATCTTGTAATTGCTCCTTATCCTAGCAAATATATTTCTGAATGGAAGACTAAAGATGGGGAAAAGGTTCTCCTCAGACCAATTAAACCTGAAGATGAGTTACTTTTTAATAAACTCTTTTCTTCTCTTTCTGTTAAAACAAAACGTTTCAGATTTTTTGATATAATAAAAGAATTATCACATGAAAGGCTAACAAGATTTTGCAATTTGGATAATGATCGTGAAATTGCCATAATTGCTAAATTACAAAAGGATAAGAAGTCAATAATTGGTGTTGCTCGAATAATTTTAGATACAGGAGGAAAAGATGGCGAATTTGCTGTATTAGTAAGCGATAGGTGGCAGGGAAAAGGTATAGGATCCAAGCTTGTTGATTGTATTATTAAAATTGCTCGTGATATGGGTGTAAAATCCATCTATAGTGATGTCATTTCTAATAATCAGAAGATGCTTAGTTTAGCTAAAAAAAAGGGTTTCAGAAAACAAAAGTTAGATTATGATACAATAAAGATAGTACTAACTCTTGACAAATTTTGAAATAATTTTGAAAAACTAATATTCTTTAAATTTGGAGAAAGAATCATGGAAAAAAGAATGTAGATATTTAAATTTATTTAACTACTGTGTTCTGAATTTTTGGAGTTTTCCTAATAGCTCTAAGTCGCCCTTGGGATCACCTGCACATGTTGCAATTACACCGTCAACAAGCCCGTCTAATTTTGCAGCATATTCTTCGACTTTGTCCATAGTTGTGGTTACAGGCCACCCTATTATTTTTATTATCTCAGCGTTTTTGGGTGTTCCCACTAGGAAATATGAGTATATTGGTTTGTTTAAGCGCTTGCATTCTTGGGCTACCTTCTCCAATGTTGGGAATGATTTGTCTTCAAGTCTCATAAAGCAAATAAAGTCCCAATCTCCTCTTACTCTTGCAATATTATCTTCAACAGATCGTCTTGCTGAAATTAGGCAGCCTAATTTTAGGTTTTTAAGTTTTACTTTTGTGCTTAAGAACTCTCGTGCTTCCTCTGAGGATTTAAGCATTTTTATTGGTTCTCCATAATGAGGGATATCTCCCATTGTTAGTGCTAATCCATCAATACCTATGATATCTGATGCTAAGGCTAATCCTCCTACTTCCACTGGACCTTTATAATGAAGAATGAATATGGGAATTACTATTTTGTCGGGATATTTTGTTTTTAGTACACAGCTTACAACTGTACCTGCTGGAGCCGGAAACCCGGCAGCGCTATCGGTGACATTCCATCCGTCTACTAAGTCTTTGGTTTCTTCAGCTAGCTTAAGAAATTTTCGTGTTGGAACAAATTCATGTAATATTTTCATAGAAACATCATCTTGGCTAAAATGGGATTATTTTGGCATTAAAAAATCTTTTGTACTCGAAATTTTGCTCCTTGTATACAATAGTTTAAAAAAAACATTGGTGAAATTAATGAATTATTTTATTGATAATTTTTTTCATAGAATTTATTAATTCTTAAAGAAATGTAAATAAATCATAAATTGAATATTCGCATTAGGTAGAACATGAAGATTGCTATTTCTGGTAAAGGCGGTGTTGGGAAGACTCTGATTTCAGCGGGTCTTGCAAAGGGTTTTGCTGAAAGAGGATTGAAAACTATAGCTATAGATGCGGATTCTTCACCTAATCTTGCATTAACTTTGGGTTTGTCTGCAGAAGAGGCGCGAAAGATAACTCCAATCTCTGAGAATAAAGAGCTTGTTGCCTCCAAAACAAATACCGGATATTCAGGTGTTTATCGTTTAACTTTTAGTGTTGATGATATTGTGCGTGATTATTCGATATTAACTCCTTTTGGGGTAAATGTGATGGTAATGGGGACTGTTCATTCGATGGGTTCAGGTTGTATGTGTGCGCCAAATGCTGTAATTCGTGAGTTGTTGCGTCACTTAATTGTAGAAAGGGATGAAGCTGTTGTGTTGGATATGGAGGCAGGGGTTGAGCATATTGGTAGAGGAACTGCGAGCCATGTTGATGTTTTGCTTGTTGTTGCTGATTCAAATTTGAAAGCGCTTGAAATTGCTAGGAGAATAAAAGATTTAGCTAAAACTGCGGGAATGAAACAGATCTATTTAATTGGGAATAGAGTCATGAACGATAATCAAAAAAAGGCAATAATAGATTTTGCAGAAAAAAACGATTTGGAGATTCTTGATTTCGTGCCTTTTGATCAAGGTGTTATTGAAAAAGATATGCAAGGTGTATCTCCTCTTAGTTACAAGGAACTTAAAGCTGTGAGGGCAATAGATGCAATTTCAGGTACGCTGATTGGAAAAAATATTTGAATATAAAAAAAATGAAGATGGTATTGTTTGAAAACGCTTGTGACTATTGGAAGAGGTGGAACGGGTAAGTCGAGTTTTGTGGGTCTTATGACAAAATGCTTTATCGAAAATGGTCAAGCTCCACTACTTTTGGTAGATGCTGATCCGGATCAGAACCTTTCAGAAATGGTTGGGGTAGATCTTGTTGCAGAAGGAAAAAGTACGATAGCTGAATTACTTGTTAAGACTTTTATTAAGAAAGGTGGAACAACTGTTGGTGTTCCGCCTACAGAGAGAATAGAGAGCAAAATCTGGGCTGAGGGACTCTTTGAGAGCGATAATTTTGACTTTTTAGCTCTAGGAACAAAATGGGTTGAAGGCTGCTATTGTATGCCCAATTCAGCTCTTAAAGGTGCATTAGCTTCTTTAATTAAAAATTATAGGTATGTTCTTATTGACTCTCCTGCAGGATTAGAGCACTTAAACAGAAGAATAGCTTCTAAAGTAGATGATATTTTTGATATTCTTGATCATTCAAAAAAATCACTGGATCATGTAAAGCGAGCCCAGCGAATAACTAAAGAGGTAGAAATTGATTACAATAATTTTTATCTTATTGGAGGCTATCGATTTCCAAGTGATTTGGCTATTCAAGTTGAAAAATCTCTTAACTTCAAATATCTAGGAAAAATTTCTAATGATAAACTTTTAGATGATTATGTTCTAAATGGAAAATCTCTGCTTGAATTACCAATAGACAATCCGGCTTACGTTTCTGTAAAAAAAATTTTGGTTTCAGCAAAATATTTTTGATTTACCTTTTTTTAGTTTTCTCTATTGATTGCTTTGTAATTTTCCATGAAATAGCTGGAAAAGTTTAAAAAGCTTCCATTTGTTTGGTTTTTATCTAAACCTTAGATGAGGTTTATAATTGACTAGAAAAAACGTTAGAGTAAAAATTGGTGAAATGAAGACCAACGCTGGTTTTATAAAAAATCTTGAATTATCAGTAGGAAAGCTTGTTGATGACTCATGGGAAGAACCTATGGGGCCTACTCCTAAGCCTGGATTAACTACTTTGCGAAATTGGGATCTAAAACTACTTAATAGATACAAACCTTTTTACATGCCCGCTTGTGATTTGTGCTGTTTATGTACTTTTGGAAAATGTGATTTGACAGCAGGTAAAAGGGGCGCCTGTGGCTTAACCATGGCAGCTCAATCTTCCCGCATAGTCTTATTGGCTTGTTGTATTGGTGCTGCAACCCACACTGCTCATTCACGCCATATGGTTCATCATCTTATCGAAAAATATGGTTCTCGGTATCCTTTGGATATTGGTGGCTTAAATATTAAAGTTGAAGCACCAATAACCAGACTTGTTTGCGGAATAAGACCTAAAACTTTGGGTGATTTGGATGAAGTTCTTGATTATGCTGAGAATCAAATAACACAAGCTCTTGCTGTTGTTCACACAGGCCAAGAAGGTAACAATCTTGATTTTGAGTCTAAAGCATTTCATGTTGGGATGATTGATCATGTCGGAATGGAAGTAGGTGACATAGCACAAGTTTCAACTTTAGATTATCCGCGAGCAGATCCTGAAGCTCCTATAGTGGAAATGGGTATAGGGACAGTTGACAGATCAAAACCAGTTATTATGGCTATCGGGCATAATGTAGTACCATCTGTGGGAATTATTGATTACATGAAGGATAATAGTCTTGATGATAAACTTGAAGTAGTTGGTTTATGTTGCACCGCCCATGACATAACTCGATATTGGGATCGCGGTAAAATAATCGGGCCAATTTCTTGGCAATTACGTTTTATTAGGGGTGGATTTGCGGATGTGGTTGTTCTAGATGAACAATGTGTGCGAACTGATGCGTCTAATGAAGCTGAAAGAGTCAAGGCACCAGTCATTGCAGCTTCTGCAAAAAATTGTATGGGCTTTAAGGATCGTACAAACGATCCAGCAGATGATATAGTTGCAGATTTAGTTAGCGGCAAAGTTCCAGGTGTTTTGATATTAGATCCTGACAAAGTTGGTGAGGTTGCAGTAAGAGTTGCTCAGAAAATTGCTCCTTTGAGAAAAAGATTTAATGTTCTACCTGAAGTCAATGAAGTAGTAGAATTAGCTAAGACTTGTAGACATTGCAATATGTGTCAAAGATCTTGTCCTCAAGATCTAAAAGTACCCGAAGCAATTGAAGCTGCTGAAGAAGGTTCACTTAAAAAACTTAATGAATTATACGAGTTTTGTATCGGCTGTGGGAGATGTGAACAAATTTGTCCCGTGAATATACCAATACATAGTTTAATAATTAAATCTGCAGAAAAACAGTTGACTCAAGAAATATGCAATTGTCGTGCTGGAAGAGGTGCAATCCAGGATGTGGAAATAAGAAATGTTGGTAGCCCAATTGTATTAGGAGAAATTCCTGGAATTTTAGCAGTTGTTGGTTGTTCCAATTATCCTAAGGGTGGCAAAGATGTGGCTGATATCTGCCGAGAATTTGCCAATCGGAGATTCATTGTAGTAACTTCTGGGTGTGCAGCTATGACTGCAGGAGCCTATAAGAACGAAGAAGGCCAAACACTCTATGATGAGTTTTCAGGGGAATTTGCTGCTGGGGGAATACTAAATGTTGGTTCTTGTGTTGCCAACTCGCATATTGCGGGAGCAGCAATAAAAGTAGCAAATATCTTCGCAAAAAGACCTTTAAGGGGTAATTATGAGGAAATAGCCGATTATATATACAACCGTGTTGGCGCTGTTGGTCTTGCATGGGGTGCTTACTCCCAAAAAGCTGCAGCAATTGCAGCTGGTTTTTGGCGTTTAGGAGTTCCTGTATTAGTGGGTCCTCATGGTAGCAAATATCGACGTATGCTTTTAGGCAGGGCTGATAAAAAAGAGGATTGGGATGTTTATGATGCACGTAGCGGCGATAAGGTTAATGTTGGTCCTGCTCCTGAACACTTATTCCAGACCGTTGAAACCAAGGAGGAAGCCATGGTTTTTATTGCAAAGCTTTGCATAAGACCCAATGACACTTGGAAAGGTCGTTCAATAAAGCTCTCGCATTATATCGATTTGAATAAGCGGTTTTATGGAACTATACCTGAAGATCTTCATTTGTTTGTTAGAACTCCTGCTGATATCCCAATGACAATGAAAGATGATATATTAAAGATCTTAAAAGGGAAGAACTGGAAAGAAACAATAATTCCTGATCCAACACTTCTTCCAAGGATGATTCGCAAAAAGAGGAAGTGAGAAGAAGATGTCTTGTGAACCTTGGCAATGTGCAGAAGTAGCGGCTACAAAGAAAGCAATGAGTATAACTAAACCAGAGGTTGCTGTCTCTCTTATTAAGAGAGCAGCACGACCTATTTTGATTGTGGGTAGTGGTGCTGTTGAGCGTGAATTGGAAGGCAGATTGCTTATCGATTATCTTATTGATTTTGCGCATGCTTCAAAAGTTCCCGTTGTAGCTACTGCGCACATTGTTGGTGAATTCATGAAACGTGGTTTTAAGCCATCGGGTTTTATGTCTGCTATGGATATCGGGAATAGACTTGTTGATCCTAGCTGGATGGGATTGGATGGTAAGGGACCTTATGATGTTGTTTTATTTGTTGCTCTGCCATATTATATGGAGGCATATATTTTGTCTGGATTAATGCATTTTGCACCTAAGCTTAAAACTATAACTTTAGATAATGCTTTCCACCCTCACGCTAGTTGGTCTTTTCCTAATTCTAACGTGAAGGTTTGGAGTGAAAATCTCAAAGTCATGACTTCAAAATTTGAAGGAGGACAATAAAAATGTCTATGTTTAAAGATATACCTGTAGAAGTAGGAGTTATATACGAAGGAGAAAGAATTCGAAGGAAAAATATGCATGTCGAACTTGGTGGACCTTCAATGAAGGAAAAGTTCGAACTTGCAAAAGTAAAATCCCTGACTGAAATTGAAGATGGAAAAATAACCATAATAGGTTCAGACATTAAAGATATGGTTGAAGGAAAAGCCTATCCTTTAGGAATACTGGTAGAAGTTGCCGGTGCAACTCTTGACCAACAACTTGAGGGTGTCATAGAGAGACGAATACATGGTTATATGAACTATATTGAAGGATTAATGCACCTCAACCAACGCTATGACATTTGGATTCGAATAGGTAAAAAAGCCTTCCAGAAAGGTCTAAACTCTTTTCAATATATTGGCAAAGTTCTTTACAAATTATTCAAGAGTGAACTTTCTATAATTGAAAAAATACAGATTACGTTCATAACTGATCCAGCAAAAGTCCAAGGACTTTACCCCCAGGCTTTGCAGGATTATGAAACTAGAGATGCAAGAGCAAGAGGATTAAAAGATGAAGAAGTGGACAAATTTTATGGTTGCATGCTTTGTCAA
The DNA here is from genome assembly GCA_026015145.1 of Candidatus Bathyarchaeota archaeon. Taxonomy (GTDB): domain Archaea; phylum Thermoproteota; class Bathyarchaeia; order Bathyarchaeales; family Bathycorpusculaceae; genus AD8-1. The sequence continues at coordinate 11,706 of JAOZGY010000028.1, forward strand.
TCATTTGCTCCTTCTCATGTATGTGTAATATCTCCCCAAAGATACTCAAACTGTGGAGCAATATCTTGGTTTGATGGACGTGCATCAGCTAGCATAGATCCAAAAGGACCCGTGTTTGCTATTGAACGAGGAGAATTAATTAACGCTGAAAAAGGTGAATATGTTGGAGTAAATGAGGTTGTAAAAAAGAAAACATTAGGTGATGTCGATCGAGTCTGGTTGTATACTGCTTTTGATCACCCCCATACATCATGTGGATGTTTTGAAGCTGTTGCATTTTATGTACCTGAAGTTGATGGATTTGGTTTAGTTAGTAGAAGTTTCAAAGGGAAAGCAGTGAATGGGTTACCATTTTCAACTCTTGCCGACTCCACTGCTGGTGGTAGACAAATTGACGGATTCCATGGTATATCAATTGAGTATATGCGATCCCCGAAATTTTTAGACGCAGATGGTGGATGGAACCGGGTAGTTTGGCTGCCGAAGGAAGTCAAAGAAAGAGTAAAAGACTTTATTCCAAAAGAAGTTGTTGATAAAATTGCAACTGAAGAAAACGCTCAGGATGTAGATTCTTTAAAGACTTTCTTGAAAGAGAAGAATCATCCAGTGGTAGCAAAATGGAAAGAAGAAATAGCAGAAGTTGAGCAAGAAACTATGGTTGAATCTGCTGAACAAGGTTTACCAATGCCTGTTATGTCAGCCTCAACCCTACCAATAATGGCTGGTGGCTTCAAGATAATCCTGAAAGACGCAAAGATATACGCCAATAAGGTCATTATCAAAACCATTAAGGACGAAAAAACTAAAAAGTAGTGAAATTCATGTCTCACCATAACAAGAAAGAGGACGATCTTGGAGTATCACTCCCTCCTGATATACTAGAGTTACTTGCTAAGTTTCAAGAGATTGAAATCGAAGACTTCGAATTAGAAGTTGGAGAAATGGAACTTAGGTTCGAACCCGGAATGGCAAGACGAATTCTTCCCAAAATACTAAAAAAGACCTCAATAGCTAAACCTACTACCATTCTAAAAACGGAATTCTTGCCTCCAATCGAATCTTATTCTGGCAAAATAGTTGAAGTTAAGCTAGGGGCTACTAAAAACGAAGGTGGAAGCCGAGGTAGATCACTTATTATAGGCGGTGAGACATCACCTGCTTTTTACAGTTTTGAAAGCAAATTAAACCATCCACCTGTACTCACTTTAGATGTTTTTGACATGAAAGTACCATTATCCAAAGCTGTAAAGATGCATGTTAGAGAAGTCGTTGATGATCCTGCTGCCTGGGCTAAACTCGCAGTTGAAAAATTTGGAGCTGATATGGTAACTATTCACTTAATTAGCATAGATCCTTTGCTAAAAGATGCTAGTCCAAAAGACGCAGTTAAAACTGTGGAAGCAATTGCTCAAGCTGTAGATGTGCCACTGGTTATTGGTGGGTGTGGAGATCCAGTAAAAGATACGGATGTTTTTGAAGAGATAGCAGAGACTTTTGCAGGAGAACGTTTTCTAATTAGCTCAATAACACAAGATATGGATGTTGAACGATGTGCAAAATTCGTGAAGAAAAATGGTCATGTTGCTCTGTCCTTTACTCCTATGGATCTAAATTTAGCTCGAGAGCTTAATCGACGAATGTATGATTTTCTAGGCAAGAAAGATATTATTATGGATTTGACAACAGCAGCTTTAGGCTATGGTTTAGATTATGCTTTTACAAACATGGAGCGAGCTAGACTTGCAGGTTTGATGGGTGATACTGAACTTGCTCATCCAATGTCCTCAGGAACCACAAATGCTTGGGCAGCTCGTGAAGCATGGCTAAAAATGTCTCAAGAGTGGGAACCGCGTGAACTAAGAGGCCCTCTTTGGGAATTAACTACTGCATTGACACTCTTACTAGCCGGTGTAGATCTTTTCATGATGATGCACCCTGCAGCTGTAAAAACATTAAAAGATATTATCCAAAACCTAACACTCGGCAAGAAAGCTGATTCTGAAAAATATCTCAATTGGATTTCAATTAAATCTTAAAGGATTGCACTTAAATGAGTCGAAAAGGCAAAGCTGGAAAAAAAGAATTAAGTCCTATTGATATTTACAAACTACTTCCTAAAACTAATTGTAAAGAGTGTGACGAGGAGAATTGCATGGCTTTCGCCACCAAAATCGTTAACCAGGAAGCTCAAATTGATCAATGTCTGCCTCTACTAAAGGAACAATACTCCAAAGCATATACACGACTAAAAGAAATGCTGAAACCTCCAGTTAAAGAAGTTATTATTGGTGTAGGAGATAACGCAGTAAATCTGGGTGGAAAACTTGTCATGTACCGCCATGAATTTACTTATTTTAATCCTACAGCGATTGCTATTGACGTCACAGATGAGATGTCTGAAGAAGAGCTTATGACTAGAATAAAGAAAACTGAGCAATGGAACTATGAATACATTGGCTACACATTAAAACTCGATATGATAGCCGTACGTTCAACTTCTAATGATCCTGAAAAATTCAAATCAGTAGTCCAGAAAATAGTTGAAAACACAAAATTGCCGCTAATCCTGTGCTCTCTTGACTCCAACATTATAGAAGCCGGTTTGATGGCTGCACCTAAGAATAGACCATTAATCTATTCAGCAACATCAGAAAACTGGAAATCAATGGCTGAATTATCATTAATGTATAATTGTCCCCTTGTGGTTTCCGCTCCAAACGATTTGAACATGTTAATTTCTCTAACTAAAACGATATTAGCTTATGGTGTTCAGGATTTAGTTCTTGATCCAGGAACTTTCACAAACGAAGGATTAGCAGATACTTTAAATAATTGTACTATGCTTCGCAGAGCTGCCACCAAAAACGGTGAAGAACTTGTTGGTTTTCCACTAATGGGTATTCCAATGGTCGCTTGGAACGAAAAAGGATCAACAGCTGATGAATTGATAAAATGGCGTGAGGCATACTTGGCTTCCAGTTTAATCGTTCGTTTTGCTGATATAATAGTAATGCACGGAACTGATGGCTGGTCTCTTCTTCCAACAGCAGTATTAAGACAAAACATATACACTGATCCTCGCAAACCAGTAGCGGTTGACTCCGGTTTGAAGGTTTTTGGAACACCTGACGAGAATTCACCCGTATTCTTTACAACGAATTTCGCTTTAACTTACTACACTGTTGCCTCAGATATCGAAAATTCCAAGCTTAATGCCTATTTAATCGTAGTCGATACAGAAGGTTCAGCTGTAGACAGCGGAGTAGCAGGAAGAAAACTAACCGCTGAAACCGTTGCAGAAGCAATAAAAGAAACAGGCATTGAAACAAAGGTCAAACATAAAAAAATCATTATACCTGGCAAAGCATCAAGGATAAGTGGAGAAATTGAAGAACTCAGTGGCTGGAAAGTCCAAGTTGGCCCACGAGATTCATCAGAAATACCAAAATATCTTCAAGAAAAATGGCAACCATAGAATAAAATTTTTTTTAACTAATACCCTTTTTTCTCTTTTGCTAATTTACTCTAAATAATAACTAGCATTTTCTTTTAAAACTAAAAAACACGAATTTCTATTAAAATTTTTAGTATGAATTATGCTTCACATATAATTAAACTACATACTGACATTCTCTTTGTCTAACCTGAAACACAATCTGGTTGTTAGCTTTCATTAACCAATCTGAAAGTACTTCACATCGATTTGGATTGCAAGAAAATTTTTTCAGCTGTTTCTTCCACAGTTTACAATTAGAACATGGAATGTCTTTATCTGAAGCCATTATTCATCAATGCTACCTCAGATTAAATTTGATTTATTCTTTATGAACTACAACTTATGTCTTCTAATAATAACTGCAGATCTTGATATTCTCCTTTTTTCAGGATTAGGTTTATACTATTTCAACAGATACTTAAAACAAAGAAAAAATTATACTTGTATAGTAGGTGTTCAAATCTCGCCAAAAATAGATTGGTTAGAACTATTAAGTGTTTGTAAGGAAGCAATTAAGAGAGATATATCCCCTTATCTTGAAAATTCATCTGAATCCCAACCTGATTTGGGGAAAGGTGCTGGGGGTGATAATATTAAATTGGTTGATCTAGCCGCAGAAAAGGCTATCATTGAAACTTTTCAAAATTGGGATCTTGCATTTACCCTTATAAGCGAGGAATCGGGTGTAAAGAAATTTGGTACAAGTTCCCAAAAGTTTTATGTTACTATAGATCCTATTGATGGAACTACAAACTTGATGCACAAGATACCTTTTTACTGCTCTTCAATCGCAATTTCAGAAAAACCAATACTTTCAGATATTAGCATTGGAATGGTTATTGATCTCTTTCATGATGTTACTTATTTTGCCCAAAAGAATAAAGGGGCTTATTGCAACAAGAAAAAAATCTTTACTTCAAATTGTGATTCTTTAAAAGATGCTCTGCTTGGTCTTGATGTCAATAGTAATAAAATCGAAAAATTTTTTCCAAGAATTAAAAATTTTATCGCAAAAGCTAAACATATAAGGCATTTTGGTGCTAATGCCTTAGAACTTTGTTATGTGGCAGATGGAAAAACAGAAGCTTTTGTGGATATGCGCGGAAAACTTCGGACGACTGATGTAGCTGCTGGTTATCTAATATTGAAAGAAGCGGGTGGAATTATGACTGATTTAAAAAATATCCCACTGGATTCAAAACTTGATCCAAGAATTAAAGTGAATTTTATTGCTTCTGGAAATATTAGAATTCACAAAAAACTTCTCAACTTAGTAAAAAATTATTGTTGATTTTTTAAAGAACAAAAAATTTATACAAAGCCATATTCAAGTTTTAATAGTGAATTATCATGTCATCTGACGATAGAGATTATCCAGATTGGTTTAATAGAAGGCGTAAAAAGTTTTCTCGGAATCCTTTTTTTGGTGATATTGATCGAATGTTCCGAGAAATGGAAAAAATGATGGAAGATCAATTCAAAAGTTTCACTAAAAAGATTCCTAAGGACTATGCTAAAGAGAGAAGACTTCCAGACGGCAGCACAGTAAAAGAATGGGGTCCTTTTGTATATGGATATAGCATGAAAATCGGACCAAATGGAAAACCTGAAGTCCGTCGGTTTGGTAATATCAAGAAAAGTCTTGAAGGCCCTCAAGTAAAAAAAGAACGTGAACCCTTAGTCGATGTTGTTGAAACAAATGGTGAAGTTCGTGTTGTTGTGGAGTTGCCTGGAGTAGAGAAGACTGATATAAAACTCTATGGTACTGAAGACAGTATAACGATATCTGTCAATACTCCTCAATCCAAATACTACAAAGAAGTCCAACTGCAAACAAAAGTAAGAGTGAAAGAAGCAAAATCATCATATAAAAATGGTGTATTAGAAGTCGTTTTACCCAAGGCTGAACCTACAAAAACTCCTGAAGGCGAACCGATCGATATAAACTAATTGCTTCTTACTCTTTTCTTTATAATCTCTTGTAACATTTGGTGTCTTAATGAGTGGGAACTCAGAAATTGAAAAACTAAGATCTATATGTCGAAAAGCAAAAAAAGAAGGAAAACTTTCAGGCAAAAATCTTAATGAATTATACACTATTTTTGGCCAACGATTTACAAAAGCTCTTGATGCCCTAAAAAATAATAGAGTAAAAAAATATAATTTCAAACCTGGATGTAAAACGGTTTGGGTAGTAATTGGACGCGAAAGAGATTATTTAGTAATTCCTGAAGCTGATTTTTGTACTTGTGATGACTTCTATTTTCGTGTCCTAGATAAGAAAGTCCACTTCTGTTATCACCTGATTGCGCAAAAAATTGCTCTTAATCTTGGTTGGTATGAAACAATCGAAGAAAACTCGGATTTGTATGATTCCTTAATGAATGAGTGGAAAAAAGCTACTGCTTAAATATTAATACTCTATTGAATAAACAGAAAAGGCTGATCTAATTGGATTTAAGTGCATATTTCCTAACATTAGAATATATTCTTATGGCATCTACTTTTATTGCTTTGGCACTAATTTTCTTATACTCTTATTATGGAAAAGATGAAGAGAAAAAAAAATAATCCCCTAGTTAATGATTGATTCTTTGTTTTGAAATAAAAAAATGATTGACCAAAAAATTATTGAGAAGATTCTCTCAGAGCACTCTGAACTTAGTCGTGATAAAATCTTAAATGAGTTAGAATTAGAAAAACAAAAAACCGGAGATCTCATTGAAGAGGAAACACTTCTACGATTGATTGGAGCCAGATATGGAGTTAAAAGTTCCCTCAAGATAAATTTTGATGGAGAGCTATCAATTTCTGATTTAATTCCTGGATTATACAATGTCTCAATAAAGGGACGAATAGTCGCTGTGTATCCGATAAAAAACTTTCAAGGTAATTATCCTGGAAAACTTGCGCATCTAATTATTTCTGATAGAACCGCTTTGCTTCCCGTTATATTGTGGAACGAGAAGACAGAATTTATTGAATCCAATAAAATAAAACCTGGACAAATTCTACTCTTCTCTCAAGGTTATACTCGAGAAGATCCAAGAGGCAGAGTAGAGTTGCATATGGGCAAGAAAAGTAAAATAAAAGTTTTACATAATAATCCACAACCGAAAGAATTCCCTTCTATTCAAGAATTTTCCAAAAAAATTGGTGATATTACTCCTAAGCTAGGTGAAGTTCACCTTGTAGGTACTGTGAAAAAAGTCTTTCCTGTATCAAATTTTGTTAGAAGCAACTCAAGTGAGGGATCAATTCTTCGTTTTATTCTATTTGATGAAACCGGTGAATTACCTGTGGTTGTCTGGAATGAGCAAGCTGAAAAGCTAATAAATATTATTAAGAAAAACGCAAAATTGAAGTTGGTAAATGCGAAAGTAAATTTAACTCCAAGCAAATCACTGGAACTAAACGTTAACTCTTATACTCACATAGATTTATTCTCAGAAGAAAATGATGGATAGCATTTATCAAATTAAAAGGTTCTAACCTTTGCAGCTACTTCCTCACTCATTTCACTAGTAGAAGCTGCGCCTCCCAAGTCTCTAGTTTTTGCCTTCCCCTCTTTTAACACCTGAATAACTGCTTTCTCAATTTTAGATGCTGTTTTTTTCTCTCCTAAATAGTTTAGCATCATTGCACCAGCCAATATTGTTGCTGTTGGATTAACTATGTTTTGTCCAGTGTATTTTGGAGCGGAACCATGAACAGGCTCAAACATCCCATAATTTTTCCCAATGTTAGCTCCTGCTGCTAAACCTAGGCTCCCTGTAACTTGAGCTGCTTCATCGGATATTACATCACCAAACAAGTTGGTTGTAACAATCACATCATAACTTTCTGGTTTTTTAATCAGATGCATAGTCATGGCATCAATATGTGTTTCATCAACTTTAACTTCAGGATACTTTGGAGCTAGTGACTTCACTGCATCTATGAATATTTTTGCAGTTAACCTTAAAATGTTGCCTTTATGCACATATGTGAGATGTTTTTTTCTTTTGGATGCCAATTTATAGGCATGCTCTGCAACTTTTAATGAGGCTTCTCTTGTAATTATCCTAAGCGCTACACCCACTCCTGGAGATAACTCGTATTCAATGCCTGAATACATTCCTTCAGTGTTTTCCCGAACAACTATTAAATCAATATTTGGTTTTAGAGCCTCTACATTTGGATAAGAACGACAAGGTCTAACATTTGCATAAAGATCAAACATCTTTCTTATTTGAACAGCTGCACTAATTGGAGCTCCAGCTGTTTGGGGTGTTGTCATTGGACCTTTAAGGCATGCATCAGTTTGTTTCAATAGAGATATTGTTTCTTCTGGTAAGTTTGTTCCATATTTTTCTATACAATAAAACCCTGCTTCTCCGAACTTAAAATTGATTTTTAAATCTGTACTTTCCAGTAAAGCTTCAAATACTTTTATTGTCGAATCGATTACTTCTGGACCTATTCCATCCCCCTTAAGCACCGCAATATTGTAGGCTCTAGACATTTTGATGATTTCCTTCTTGTTTTTGACTTTACATAGGTCTTTTCCCTTATCAGCATTACTGTCAATAATTGAAAATTCAAAAACCTAAAATCCCCTTTCTATGGCATCCAAAATTTTTCAACAGCACCAAAAATATTATTTTTAAGTATTAGATCTCTTCATAGAATTATTATCTTCGAAAAACGAAAATTTCCCTTTTATTTGGTGCTGAAAACTATTTTACGCAACTTGATTTTATTGTGAGTTCTGCCTCAGGTACAACTTGAATCCACCAATTAAGCGCTTTGAAAGAATCTTCATAATAAACAACAAGCCTAGCCACTGTGTTGATTGGAGCGTTAGCCGGAACAGTACCTTCCCAATTCAGTTTTTTCTCTTCATCGGGTTCAAGCTCTAAATTTTGTGAATTTCCTTCCTGATTCCAAGATTCTCCTTCAAATGCAACATTAATATTCCACTTGCCCGCATCTTTTCCAGTGTTTTTAAATTCAATCTCAATGACAAAAGCCTCTCCTTGTACTTTTTCAACAATTTTTCTGTTTTTTTCAGAAAATTTTAATGGATCAGTCGCACTAGAAAACGGAAAATTAAACATAAATATTATTAGCACAGCTAAAAGAAACACTGTCAAACCAAGCTTTTTTTTCACTGTTTTCTCTTCCGGTATTAATTCTTAGTTTTCCTTATTATATCTCTTTTGAAAACTTCTTCTAGAGAAAGAATAGAGAACATTAATCCATTTTTTCAATTAACTGAATAATACTAAGGAGTCAATCTAGTTCTATCTCTGGGATATAGAGTAACTTCACGAATGTTTTGCTTTCCAGTAAGTAACATGGTTAGTCTTTCTAAACCGATAGCCCAACCAGCATGGGGGGGCATTCCGTACTCAAAAGCTTTTAAGTGATGTTCGAAACTCTTAGGACTTAATTCTTTTTGTTTTAAACGTTCAATTAAGAGTTTTTTGCTAGCTATCCTTGATCCTCCAGAAACAAGTTCAATCCATTTCCACATCAGGTCAAAACCTTCACATTTCTCTGGTATAGTTTTGCAAGGTTTTATGTAAAAAGCCTTTGAAATAGTTGGCCATTCAGTTATGAAATAAAATTCTGGGTAAATTTTTGCCAATACTCGAAGAGCTTCGGTAGATAAGTCCTCTCCCCATTCAATTTCGCTTCCCTCTTTTTTTAAATCAATTAGTACTTGATCATAAGTTACACTCTTAAAAGGTACAGATGGGACTTTTAGACTATGATTTAGAATATCCAATTCCTTTTTGCAGTTCCTATTCACATCATAGCAAACTTGTCTTATTACTTGTTCAAGAAGGCTCATAACTCCTCTTGCATCAGAAAAAGCTTGTTCAATATCAACAGAAACAAATTCACTTAAATGTCTTCTAGTGTGTGATTCTTCTGCTCTAAAAAAAGGTCCAACTTCAAAAACTTTCTCAAGACTCATAACTAACTGTTCTTTGTATAATTGTGGACTTTGGGCTAGGAAAGCTTTTTTACCAAAATAATCTACTGCAAACAATTCAGCACCTCCCTCAGTTGCTGAGGCAATAATTCTTGGTGTGTGAACTTCTAAAAAGCCTTTTTTGAACAGAACATTTCTTATTGCCTCCAAAGCATGATGTTGTATTGTAAATATAGCAACGTTTTGCTCTAAACAAAGATCCAATGATCTAGCATCTAAACGAGATTCTATATTTGCTGGTGTTTTACCGGTAATATCAATGGGGAGCTGAGCAGCTGCAGTTCCAAGGATTCTTATCTCCTTTGGAATTACCTCTACACCTCTTGGTGACATTTTTGTTTCTTTTACAATTCCTTTAATACTTATACTGTAACGTTTTTGAATCAAATCAGATTTTGTTAATATTTCAGCGCTTACTTTTTTCTTTGGGATAGTAACTTGTATTGTACCTGTTCTGTCTTGGAGTATTATGAACCGAATTCCACCTAAATCTCGTATCTCTTGGACCCAACCAAGAAGAGTTACTTTTTTACTATCTAATTCTGCAGTTATATCACTGGAATAATGTGTTCTGGTTAATTCATCAATCGAATCTAGCTTCACGAATTAAATCTCCTTTAATGGGCGAATTCGATACGCAAAACAATATTCCTTACTTTCTTGGCTATTTCTTTAAGAGCTTTTAGGTCAAAGGGAAGCTGGAGTCCACGCTTGCGTTTTAGAATTACTCTTGTTTCGGTAGTTCCGTCTGGTAACCAAATGGTGTTTATTGTTAAAATGTTAAGCGGCATGAATAAATCTTCAAGGAATTTTCGATCATCAACTCCTTGTTCTAAAATACGAATAGATTTGTCACTTTTTCCGCTTATTGTTTTGATGATTTTTCCTCCATAACCTAGTAATCGTGGCAAATCACCATGTCCAACAACTATTGCTAGTGTTCTTCCAATATCAAATGCTTTATGAAAACTAATATTTTGTAATGATGGATATTTCTCTTCCAGAGAAAGTAGTAATCGAGCTATTTTCAAGTCTAACTTACTAATCTCACCTTCCTTAACTTTAGTTGAACATTTCTGGCATAGTATGCCACTTTTTAGACAGAAACTGCATAGTTCAGTTTTCATATAAACTCCTTCTCCCAATTAAGGAGGCCCAACGGTGTGAATAATGTCCAATCCGAATCAGATTTATTATCTTCTTAAGGTTATCTCAATTGTGCTTACATTTGAAGCTTGATTTCCCTCTTGAGAGGGAAGTTGATCTGTTCCAATACCAATCTTTGAAACTTTTACGTCAGGTAGAAATCTACGTCTGACAACTTCTACGACATCAATTGCTCTGCTAATAGCTTTTCCGCGCGCTTTGACACTAACCTCTTTTGCTCCACCATGAAATGAGGTAATACATGCTAGCACATAGTTCATCACTGGTTTTCTTCCGATCAGCACTGCATTGGTCTCTGACATTGGTTTCACTCCTAGTTTCCACATTAATTTGGCTCGTTAAGCTTTTTTGTCCACAAATAAATACATTTTGGTGATACTCCAAAATTATAATTTCATGATTAATAATTCCAAAATTATGTAAAAATTCCATTTTAATCACTAACTTATAGCTTAATATCTTCAGATTCTATGAAAAAAATGTTTTATTAGTATTTATGCAAAAAGTATATTTGAAAGATAAGTATCAAACTCATAGTCAAATTTGAGGTTTGCTAAATGCCAGTACTGGATCCAATTAAGAAAGCTATAGCTCAAAAAGCAAGGCTTCATATGAAAATCTGCAGATATTGCGGTGTAAGGAATGCTGCAACTGCAACAAAATGTAGAAAATGTAAACGCAAGAATCTTAGATGGAAGAAAAGGGAACTTGTAAAATAATCCATTCTTTATTTCTAAAGCGTTTTCTGTAGAGTTTCTAAACTGAATGCAGTATTTGCACATCCGTTCTTAATCAGTGGAATAGCTTGTCCAGCTACATTCATGCTCCCTAAAACATTCCCAGACATTTTCATCTCTTCACCACAAGCAATTCCAATTGCTCCTTCATATCTTGCATTTTTGACTATTTTTGGTACACATGAACCACCCGGAACAACATAAACGTCATAACCCTTATTCTCAGCTAACCGATTTGCTTTGCTAACTAAACAATCTTTTGAGCAGTGCTTGCAATTATATGAGGGAATACTTGGATCAAAGATTGCTTGACATCTACTATCCATGAATTTTCTAGTGCAGTGTGGAAGAAAAAGTGCCCTCTTCTTCGTTTTTAAAAATTTTTTTCTTTGCATCACATTTATACCATGCAAGTCAATGAGATCCTGGAGAAGAACAACTGCATCTGAAAGATTTAATCCAGTCGCTTCCTGGATTCTAAATTTTAATATAATTTCTTTTAGAGTATTAAGAACTGCTTTATGCATGCCTTTCTGATAAGATATTATTGCTATTTCATTGAAGAAGAACCTTGGTAGTTTGGAAAGATCAAAGGTGAACTTATAAGGCATAGCATAAGAGTAGCAGAACACACCCTTAAAAAGTTTGATTCTCTCAAATACTAATTTCAAACATCAGTCTTTCTACAAGTTCTTTGTAGCGGTTCCTAATGGTGACCTCAGTGACCTGCGCAATTTCTGCTATCTCTCTTTGAGTTTTTCTCTCTCCCGTTAAGACAGACGCAACATAACTTGCTGCTGCAGCTATTCCAGTTGGTCCTCGACCTGAAGTAAGTTTTAGTTGCTTAGCTGATGCTAGAATTTTATGAGCGATTTCCTCAACTTTACCCTGCATTGTTAGTTGATTAGAAAACTTTGTTATATATTGGCTAGGCCTTAGAGGAGGAATCTTGTAATCAAGCTCTCTGATTAAAAAGCGATAACTGCGCCCAACCTCTTTTTTGTTCACAGTTGAGGCTTGAGCTATCTCATCCAAAGTTCGAGGTAGTCCACATTGCCTGCAAGCTAAATAGATTGCTGCTGATGTAACACCTTGGATAGATCGACCGCGAATAAGACGTTCTTTTACTGCCTTCCTATAAATAACCGAAGCAGTTTCAAGAATGCTTTTAGGAAGACTCAAATTATTAGATATTTTTGTAATTTCAGATAAAGCAAAAGCCAAATTTCTTTCTGTTGCATCTGAAACACGTATACGCCTTTGCCATTTCCTAAGCCGATATACCTGAGCTTTTTGTCCAGGTGAAAGACTTTTTCCGTATACATCCCGATCGTGCCAATCGATAGTTGTTGATAACCCTTTATCATGGATTGTATATGTTAATGGTGCTCCCACTCTAGTTCGCTTGGATCTTTGTTCATCATCAAAAGCACGCCATTCTGGTCCTCTATCGGCGATTTTAGCTGCGACTACTATTCCACAATCCATGCATACAACTTCAGCGCACTCATAATCACGCATGAGCCTAGCGCTTCCACATTCAGGGCAAGATTGAACTTTAAAGGAATCTCGACCTGATAATTCAGATGTATCTTTTAATTTTTCTTGCAGGTTCCTATCTCCACTCATTATCTTTTTCTCCGTTTATTTCTCGAGAGGAGCATGTATAATTTCTCGCCCACTAGTCTTTTAGGTTCTTTGATTCTTGGCTTAACAATAATATAAGGTGAAGATAAGGGTCCAATGATGTCAAAAGTTTTTCCAACAACTTTTAATCCTTCATCAACTACATCAACCCCGATCTTTGGAAGTTTATCCGGTTTAATGATAATGTTCTGAGATGGAGTCACATTAAGCACTTTACCCAATCTCTGCAAGCACATTCTCCCTCGAAAACAACAACGTCAACGTGAGATTTTATTTAAACATTTCTACCATTAGCGATACATGAGGATTAGCCTGTTCGTTTCGAGTCGAAACCTTCATAAATGAGAAGTCTCGATAAGACTGTGCCTTTAAAGGGTGAGGCTTATGTCCAAACCATTCTATGTAAAATATGAAGTACCTAAAGAAATCGTAGATGCAGCCTATGAAGCCCTACAGATAGCTTCAAAGACTGGAATTGTTAGAAAAGGAACTAATGAAGCAACAAAAGTTGTTGAACGAGCTCAAGCAAAACTTGTAGTTATAGCTGAAGATGTTGATCCACCAGAAGTAATCGCTCATCTGCCGCTTTTATGTGAGGAAAGGAAAATTCCCTATGTGTTTGTACCAAATAAAATCAAACTAGGTAATGCAGTTGGCATTGATGTTCCCGCCGCTTCAGTTGTGATAATCAAAGAAGGAGACGCAACCGGATTAATCAAAGAGATCATAACTCGCATTGAGCAAGTCAAAAGAGGAGCTCAGTGATGAGCAGAGACTCTGGAAAAGCTAGAGATGAACTTATTCCTTCTGAAGTGATTCAAATAATTGGTCGAACAGGAACCACTGGTGAGATAACCCAAGTTAGGGTTAGAGTACTAGACGGAAAAGACAAAGGACGTATCATATCTCGAAATGTTAAAGGGCCAGTGCGTGTTCAAGATATTTTATTGCTAAGAGAAACTGAAAGGGAAGCAAAGAAACTTACAAGACGCTAACTAAAAATCTTGAGGAAAACTCGATGCCAAAACCTAAAAAATGCTCATTTTGCGGCAATGATTTCCCTGCTGGTACAGGGATGATATTCGTGAAAAACGATGGAACACTATTATGGTTCTGTTCAAGCAAATGTAGAAAAAGCTCATTAAATTTTAAACGAGACTCTCGAAAATTCAAATGGACCAAGTATTTTGGTAAAGAAGAGAAAGGTAAAGGCTAAAAAAATACAGTTGCTAACACGGTTTCCAAACCTATTTTTTTTTATTTTATAATTAAAAAGTAGTTTGTATCAACACAACTCATTATTGATGGCATAAAAACAGCGATAATTTTCAAATTTTCCTCGCAACAGAATATAGTTTTTGTCTGTTTTCCTTCTAAAATAATCACTTTTGGTAGCGGGGAGTAGATTTGAACTACTGATCTCTGGGTTTCTCCGAGCTTAAAAGCTCATATGAGCCCAGCGGGTTAATCCTGGCTGCCCCACCCCGCTATGTTTGCTCTGCTATTTTTATAGAATCCTTTTAGTACTACTAATTGCTGCATATTAATAGTTTCTTTTTTGTTCCAACAAAAGTATTTTAATATAGATTAATTATCAGTAGTTCCTGGTGCAAGCAATATTGGAAAAACCTTTCTTCCGTGAAATTCTCCATCCAAAGCTTGAAAATCCAATGTTTGTTCAGGGGCTCCCAGGGTTTGGAAACGTTGGACGAATAGCTGCTCATTTATTAATAAATTTTTATGATGCAAAGCTTTTTGCAGAGTTTTATTCCCCAACTTTTCCGGATTATGTTAGTGTAAGTTCAGAGGGAATCTGTACTCTTCCTAAATATGAATTTTATTTTGCAGCAATGGAAACTGGCAATATAGTTATCATGACTGGCGAAACCCAACCTTCTTTTGATGATGTTTTAGCGCATTATCAAGTATGTGCTAAGATACTTGATTTCATAAAAAAATTGGGGTGTACTTTCTTAGTAACTATGGGTGGCGTACCTATAGCTGAAGATAGAGACCACGTTTATGTTGCAGCGACCTCTTCAAGATTAGCAAATGACTTTAAAGAAAAAGGAGCGGTTGTATATGGAAAAGGCAAAATAGTAGGGGGTACAGGTCTCACTTTGGCACTTGCAAAAGAGCTTAAGCTTGAGGGTGTATGCCTGTTGGGCAGCACTACCGGTTTTAAAGCAGATCGAGGTGCAGGATATCAAGTTTTTAAGTTATTGATGAAAGTTTTAGGAAAAGAGATAAAAGAAGGTAAATAGGAAAAAAAGAATATTCGAGTAATAAAATGGGATTGTGTACGATGTCTATGAATTCCGAAAATGATTCAATGGGAACGTTTGATACGGATTCAAAATTTGTGAAAATTCTATTAGTTTTAACTGCAGTTTTTTTGATATTCGCTGGACCCACTTACGTTTCTTATCTATTATCCGAGGTTTTTAATCTAAATTATTTAGCGGCAGTAACTGTCGGTTTTAGTCTTTTTTTGGTTGGATTATTTTTAATATATTTTCTTGTTAAAAGAAAAATTATTGTTTGACCAAGAGTTGCCTCAGATACCCTAGGGTGCATCATCAACTTCAGCTTTTTAGATTCTTCATCGGCTTTTCTAGAGGTTTTTTGGACTATTATAAATCTTTT
Organism: Candidatus Bathyarchaeota archaeon; assembly: GCA_026015145.1. Taxonomy (GTDB): domain Archaea; phylum Thermoproteota; class Bathyarchaeia; order Bathyarchaeales; family Bathycorpusculaceae; genus AD8-1. The sequence goes on from JAOZGY010000028.1 coordinate 27,382, forward strand.
TTTGTTTTTTCAAACATCCAGAAAGGCATATAATGTATTTCTGCAGGTATATTTAATATGCAAGATAGCGAAAAAAATCGGCTAGAAAAAATGGTAAATGCAAATGAATCGAAAACGAAGAGAACAACGATAATATTAGAAGCAGAGGAAAGAGATTTTATTGACTCGTTAATAAAGGAAGGAAAAGAACCTGGAATTAAGTCGCTAATTTCAAAAATGCTAGATATTTACAAAAACATGATGATTTACGATTGGAGGTTTCCAGGCGAATATTATTGTGGAATAAGTAGGATTGCTTTTGTAAACGTCGAGTTACTAACCATTTTGCTAAATCAAATTCCAAAAGAAAAATGGTGCAATATTGGTCAAGAAATGGGAAGAGCTTTAAAAATTTCCATAGGAACAACCCTAAATATTCAAATTTCCAAAAAAGAGAACTGGAAACAAATTTTTAAAAGATTATCTGTTCAAGGATTTGGAGATTTCCATTTAAAAGATAAATATATACTCATAAAAACACCATTCATCAGCTATCCTGAACTTTGGAAAGGCATCCTTGAAGGAATGTTAGAAATTAAATTGGATATGAAGACTACTATACCTCCACTTGTTTTCCAAATTGAGGGAAAAGTTAGCTCTCCTACTAAATAGATCCTAAAAAATGTTACATAATTTATATTGAGTAGATAGATTTAATAGAAAGAGCAACTAAGGTGCCTTTAAGTGATGGAAAATGAGGGATCGTATTCATTCAAGGCGATTGCATTCATTAAGTGCAAAATTATACCCAAAGTCTCTTTTCTAAATTTTAGAACCTATCAAAAGAAAAATAATTTTAATATAAAAAACTGTAATTTTGCAGTTTATAGAAACTCTATCCATCAAATATGTTTAATATTAAATTAGGTGATAATTAATGAAAAAAGTAAAATTTGCAATACCCGCTGGTTCGTTATCCAGAGCCACGTTCAATATCCTTCGACGTGCAGGCTATAATGTATCTAGTCAAGAACGTACATATAGACCTACAATAAATGATCCTAAAATTGAATTGAAAATTCTAAGACCTCAAGAAATCCCTGTTTTCGTAAGTGAAGGTCTTCAAGACGTGGGAATAACTGGTCAAGATTGGATAAAAGAAACAGGTGCAAATGTAGAAATTCTTCAAAACTTAGAGTATGGAAAAATAAAACTAATAGTTGCTATTCCTAAAAATTCTAATGCTACTTCTATCTCTGATCTTATGGAGGACTTGTGGAGCAAAGGAAAGAACTTCCGCGTTTCTACAGAATATTTGAATATTGCAGCCGAATATATCCAAAATACGTTAGCTTACAAAAAACGTTTTGGAAAAGTAGCACCATTAATGGTAACTCCCTGGTGGAAAAGAGGAGAAAATCCAAGAGTAAAAATATTTCTTTCTTTTGGAGCAACAGAAGCGAAACCACCAGAAAACTCTGATTGTATTATTGATGTAACAGAAACTGGTTCGACAATTGATGCTAATAACTTGAAAATAATTGAGACAGTCTTAGAATCATCAGCCGTTTTAATAGCAAATAAGCTTGCTCTTCAAGATGAAGGTATAAAAGAAAAAATCTATGATATTTTAACTTTATTAAAAGGAGTAGTTGACGGTTCAAAGAGAATCCATATATTTGTGAACGTCAAAAAAACAAATCTCCAAAAATTACTCAAAGGAATACCTGCTTTAAAAAATCCAACAGTAGCACCTCTAGCTGATAAATCTTGGGTATCAGTGAATACTATTCTTGAGAAAGATTGTTTTATACGCCTTTTGCCCACAATCAGAAAACTAGCCCAAGGCATCGTCGTTTATGAGCCAAGGCAAGTTTTGGCTTTAGATGAGGTAACAAGGAGAGAAGGAAAAGTTTGTCCAGCAAAGTCTTAGTTAGGATATGGGATACTTCAACACTGCCGACTAATTGGTTTATTAGGCAAGTTCAAAACTATAAACTAGATAAGCAATTAGAAAAAAAAATTAAGAACATAATTGCAAACGTTGCTAATAATGGAGATCTTGCTCTAATAGAACTAACTGAGCGATATGATAAAACAACATTTACAAAGAAAGATTTGTTGGTCTCGCCTAAAGAGGTCAGAGACGCTTATAATAATGTAGATGAAAATCAGATCTTTGCACTTAAAAAAATTAAGAACAACGTTAGTACTTTTGAATCGCTTTTATTTAATCAAGGCAAAATTTTCACTTCAATGAATAATATAAGAATAACCAATATTCTTATCCCAATTGGAAGTGTCGGTTGTTATATCCCAGGCGGGCGAGCATCTTATCCTAGCACTTTGATAATGACTGTAATTCCAGCAAAAGTAGCAGGAGTTTCTAGAATCGTGGTTTGTTCTCCTCCTAGGGAAGATGGTTCTATTAATCCATTGGTTCTTGTAGCAGCTGATATCTGTGGGGTTGATGAAATCTATAAAATCGGAGGAGCTCAAGCTATAGCTGCTTTAGCTTATGGAACTGATACAATCAAACCAGTAAAAAAGATAGTAGGTCCAGGAAGCAAGTATATTGCTCTGGCGAAAATTCTTGTCTCTAAAGATGTTGCTATAGATATGCCTGCTGGTCCAAGTGAAGTTTTAATTGTGGCAGATGAGACAGCAAACCCAAAATTTATCGCGCTAGATATGATTTCTCAGGCGGAACATGGATGTGATAGTAGTGCTGGTTTGATTACTACTTCAGAGAAGCTTCGTGATGAAGTGCAAAATTGGCTATCAAAAATAGTTGTAAAGATAGATCGTAGTAATCTGGTTTTTGATTCGTTAAGAAACTATGGATTCATAATTACATGTGAAAGTATTGACAAGGCTGTTGAACTTGCAAATGTTTTTGCTCCTGAACACCTGGAAATAATGACTGAAGATTCTATGAAGCTTGTAAAGAAATTTACATCGGCTGGTTTAATTCTTGTTGGTCCTTTTAGTCCCGTTGCTCTAAGTGATTATGGTAGTGGAGCAAATCATGTTCTCCCAACGGGTGGTTATGGTCATGTTTTTTCTGGTTTATCTTCTTTAGATTTTGCAAGACGAGTAAGTATTGTTGAAGGTTCAAAGAAAGGATTGTTACAATTAAACAATCAGCTGAAGGTTATGGCTAACGCAGAAGACCTTCCCAATCACTACGAAACAATCAAAGCGAGGTTTGAAAATGGATAATATTTCTAATAGTTGCATAAAAGCAAAATTGGAGAAACTCAAGAAAATTGATAGCTACAATATTGGGGAATCTACTGAAAAACTAGCCAAGAGACTTGGAATCTCGCCTAATGAAATTATTAAATTAAACTTTAATGAAAATTTGTTCCTACCGAAAAAAGCCCTTAGTGACATTATAAAGTTGGTAGCTGACCAATGCGATATTCGAATTTATCCACAAGAAGAACAAAATAAACTAAAAGTAAGCATAAGTAGTCACTTAAAAATTCCTTATGATACTATCGTTGTTGGAAATGCTAGTGATGAGTTAATAGATAGAATTTCAAGATTGTTTTTGGAAAAAGGAGAAACAGCAGTTTCTTTTAATCCCACTTTTCCTATTTTTAAGTACTGTGCAAAGCGACAAAGTGCAAATTACTTGACTATACCCCTCTTAGAAAATTTTAAATTAAATGTTGAGAAAATGCTTGCCTCTTTTTCAAATAAAACTAGTTTGTTGTATTTGTGCTCACCTAATAACCCAACAGGAAACCAGTTTCATAAAGCAGACATAGAAACTCTGATTAATGAATTTCCAGGTGTGGTAGTGTTAGATGAAGCATATGGAGAATATGCACTTTATTCACTGGTTTCAAAAGTAAATGAGTTCGATAACCTAATCGTTTTAAGAACATTTTCCAAAGCTTTCGGACTAGCAGCATTGAGACTTGGGTATGCAGTAACAAATTCAACATTAGCGAAAACTCTCTCTGAAAAATCTCCTTTACCATTTCCAGTTAGTTCCTTTACATTAAATATGGGTAAGAAGCTTTTAGAAAACTTTAGTTTAGTAGAAAAATCAGTTAAAGAACTAAAAAAGGAACGAGAAAAACTGATAAAGAGACTTAACGAAATAAACGGTATAACAGCCTTTAATTCACAAGCAAACTTTGTACTCTTTGCCGTGGATAAACCTTATGAACTGGTTTATCAGGAACTCTTGAGTAAAGGTTTGCTTATTAAGAAACTGGGAAAAATCTTACATCTCGATAATTGCCTTAGAACTACAGTTGGTTTGCCATGGATGAATGAAAGGTTAGTAAAAAATTTAAAAATAATATTTGGGTGATAAAAAACTTGAGAATGGATGAAGTATATAGAAAAACTCGCGAAACAGAAGTTTGCGTTAAAGTAAATCTTGATGCTAATGGAAAAGCAAACGTCAGTACAGGAACCTCTTTCTTGGATCACTTAATAACTTCTCTGGCTACACATAGTCTAATTGATATTACAGCTAAAGTTAAGGGGGATTTACGCCACCACTCAGTTGAAGATCTTGCAATCTGTATAGGCGAAGCATTGAACAAAGCTTTAGGAAATAGAGAAGGAATAATTAGGTTTGGGAATGCACTTGCACCTATGGATTGTACATTAGCTTTTTCTGCCGTGGATCTTGTCAAACGTCCCTATTTTAAGATTAATCTTAAACTCCGAGGAAAAAAAATTGAAGACATGGCCACTGAAGACATAAACCATTTCTTTGAGACTTTTGCTACATCTCTAAATGCAAATGTACACATATTTGTTCAATATGGTAGTAATGATCATCATAAAGCCGAAGCCGCAATCAAAGCTCTTGCTCTATCACTGAGACAAGCAGTTGCAATTGATCCAAAAAGAACCGGCGTGCCAAGTTCCAAAGGAGTAATCTGATGCCCGAAGTAGTTATTTTTGATTACGGCGTTGGAAATCTTTTCAGTTTAAAGAATGCCTTAGAAACAGTTGGCTTAGGCGTAAAAATCAGTAATTCGTTTGAACAATTAAAAACACTTGCCGCTGTAGCGTTACCAGGTGTTGGTAATTTCTCTGCTGCGATCAGAAAGCTCGATTCTGTTCAAGAATTCATTAATACGATCATAGAAAATGGCACTCCAATACTGGGGATATGTTTAGGTATGCAACTCTTCTTTCAAAGAAGTGATGAAGGCCCCGGACAAGGATTAGGAATTTTTAGGGGAAAAAACGTCAGGTTACCTAGCTTTGTCAAAGTGCCTCACATGGGCTGGAATACTCTTAATATTGTAACCCAAAATGAAATCTTAGATAATATTGAGAATCAATCTTTTGTATATTTTGTTCACTCCCACTATCCTGTGCCAGTCGATAAAAAAATAATAGCTGCTGAGACTGAATATGGTGAAACATTTACTTCTATGTTAGCTTACAAAAACATATTTGGAACCCAATTTCATCCAGAAAAATCAGGCGACATTGGATTAGAAATCTTAAGAAACTTTGCAAGAATAGTGAAAAGGTGATTCTAAATGCAATTAATTCCTGCAATAGATTTGATGAAGGGAAGAATAGTGCGACTGTCGCGAGGTGATCCTAAGACCGCTAAGATATATGAGCAATTTGGTGATCCTGTACAAACTGCTCAAAAATGGCAAGCAGAAGGTGCCAAAAAACTTCATATAATAGATCTAGATGCAGCTTTAGGATCTGGAAATAATTATTCTCTTATATCTGAAATTGTTGAAAATGTTACTTTACCCATTCAAGTTGGAGGGGGAATTCGAAGTTTTAAGGATGCAGAACGATTGCTAGCATTAAAAATCGATCAAGTAATATTAGGTGCTTTGCCTTTTAATGATCCTTCAGCTTTGATCCTGATACAAGAAAAGTTTGGTCCAGATCATGTAATAGTTGCATTGGACAATAGGAATGGTGATATAATGATTGAAGGATGGAAAACAAAAACGTCAATGGGAATCAATGAAGCCCTTAAAAAGTTTTTATCAATGGGAATTTATTCGTTTCTTATAACATCGATTACAAAAGATGGTACGCTTTCAGGTCCTGATCTAGAAACACTTGATAAAGCGAATAGAAATCCAGGTGCAAAAATAATTGCAGCTGGTGGAATTGGTCAATTAGAGGATTTGTTGGACCTTCAAGGAATTGGTGTTGAAGGAGCAGTAATCGGGAAAGCTCTTTATGAAGAACGATTTACTCTAAAAGAAGCTTTTGAAAAATTAGGAGGCAACTAAAGTCTAATGCCGCTAGCTAAAAGAATTATTCCCTGTTTAGATGTAGATCATGGAAAAGTTGTGAAAGGAGTTAATTTTGTTAACTTGAAGAGTGCAGGAGACCCTGTTGAACTTGCTAGACGGTATTCCGATCAAGGAGCAGATGAATTAGTTTTTCTGGACATAACTGCTTCATCAGAAAAAAGAGATCTATTAAGAGAAGTTGTTGAAAGAGTAGCAAAAGCAGTCAGAATTCCTTTTACAGTTGGGGGCGGAATTCGGAGTATATCAGACGCTAGACTAATACTTTGCAGTGGAGCAGACAAAGTGTCTGTTAACACTGCTGCAGTTGAAAATCCTAAACTAATAACTGACCTTGCTGAAGTTTTTGGACAACAATGTGTTGTTGTTGCTATAGATGCAAAAAGAAGAAAGCTGGAAAATTATACCAATTCGTTCGTGGAAACTGATGAGGGTCCTGTTTGGTTTGAGGTTACAACTTACGGTGGGAGAAAATCGACAGGAATAAATGCAATCGAGTGGGCAAAAAGAGCTGCTGAACTTGGGGCAGGTGAGTTTCTCGTGACTTCCATGGATAGGGATGGCACAAAAGATGGCTATGACTTAGATTTAACGCGTATAATATCAGATACGGTACATGTTCCAGTTATTGCCAGTGGTGGTGCTGGAAAACCTGAACACTTCTTTGAAGTTTTTTCAATTGGAAAAGCTGATGCGGCACTTGCTGCCTCTGTTTTTCATTATAATAATTATCCCGTTCAAGTTGTGAAAAAATTCTTAGTAAATCAGGGGGTGACAGTTAGACCTTGACAGAAGAACCACTAAAAAAACTTGATTTTAAAAAAGGAAAATGCCTTATTCCAGTGGTCGTTCAAGAATTTAAATCAAAAGACCTGCTTATGTTAGCCTATGTAAACAAAGAAGCTCTTAAAAAAACATTAGAAACAGGTTATGCCCATTATTGGAGTCGCTCGAGAAAAAAACTATGGATGAAGGGTGAAACTTCCGGGCACACACAGAAAATAAAAAGAATCCTTGTGGACTGTGATTATGATACTTTGCTCTATTTAGTGACACAAAAAGGACCTGCATGTCACACTAATAAATTAACATGTTTCCACAATATAATCAAATGAAAACTAATGGTTTTTAAGAAATAATCTTACTTTTTAACATAATAACTAAAGATAAACAAGTTAGGTTAAGACCAATGTCAACTCATGAAGCGATGTTGTACGAGAAAAAGGAAAATAATCGTGTACAATGCAAATTATGCGCACGTAGATGCTTAATAAATGATAGTGCAAAAGGATTTTGTTTAGTTAGAAAAAATGAAGATGGTATTCTTAGATCATTAGTTTATGGCAAAGCAGTTTCAGCAGCTGTTGATCCAATTGGTAAGAAACCCCTCTCCCATTTTAATCCAGGTGCTCTGGTTATGTCTATTGCTACAGCAGGCTGCAATTTTCGATGTAAATTCTGTGATAATTGGATGATAAGTCAAGATCAAAAAATTCCTGGGAAAAATTTTCCGCCAGATGAAGTTGTGAAGACAGCAAGAGAGAAAAATTGTTATGGTATTAGTTATACTTATACAGAACCTACTGTTTTCTTCGAATATGCCTATGATATTGCTAAACTTGCACATCAAGTTGGGTTCTTTAACACTTTTGTAACAAACGGTTATCTCACTCCAGAAGCTGTAAAAACTATTGGGCCAGTTCTCGATGCGGCAACCGTTGATTTTAAGGGAGGAGGAGATCCCGATTTCTATAAAAGCTATTCTTCAGTTCCAACTGTGGAACCTATTTATGAAGCTCTTAAGGAATTTAGAAGAAACGGTGTTCACATAGAAATAACAAATTTAGTTATCCCAAAAATTGGGGATTCGATGGATCGAATAAAAGAGATGGCCTCATGGATAAAAGAGACTTTGGGACCGGATACTCCCTTTCACTTGCTTCGGTTTCATCCTGATTACAAAATGACTACAACTCCAGGAACCAACGTTGAACTCATGGAAAAAGCCTACATGACTGCTCGAAATGTAGGACTTAATTATGTATATGTCGGTAATCTTCCAAGGCATCCTGCAGAAAACACGTATTGTCCTCAATGCAATGAACTTTTAATCAAACGTCATAGCTTCGAGATAACAAAGTGGAAACTTACCAAAGATATGCACTGCCCAGTATGTGAACACAAAATACCAATAATAGGGCAACTGCATCAAACAGGAGCACGTTTTCCTTATGCTTTATTTTAGCATCTTCAAAGCATATTATTATGGTTAAGAACCAATTTATCAAATAATCTGATTCTAAATCAAATTCCATATCTTTATTTTAAATTTGAAAATTGAGAGCTAATGTCGCATTTCAAGGTAGAATTATTAATTAGAATTGGTAAGCATTGTTCACAAGAGGATAAAATCTTGGGTACAGTTTTTTTTATCGGGACCGCTGGTTCTGGAAAATCACTCCTTACAGCCGCTTTTGCTGAATGGCTAAAAATGTCAAAACAAGATGTAGCCGTGGTAAATCTGGATCCAGGTGCATTAAAGCTACCATATTCCCCTGATGTGGATATTCGAAATTATGTGGATGTCGGTCTTCTAATGGAAAAATACGGTCTGGGACCCAATGGAGCATTAATTTTAGCTGCAGACTTGATTGCAGATAAAATAGGTGATATCGCCCAGGAAGTCGAAACTGTGGATGCAGATATTATTTTGGTAGACACTCCAGGTCAAATGGAGTTGTTTGCATTTAGAGCTAGTGGACCATATATAGTGAATGAATTAACAAAAGAACCTAAAGCTTTAGTTTATCTTTTTGACGCTGTATTTTCTTTGAATCCATTTAACTATGTTTCAAACATGTTTCTTTCAGCTGCAATCTATAACAGATTTTTTACACCACAACTTCATCTTCTTTCTAAAATAGATCTGATTCAGAAAGAAAAGATTGAACAAATAATTGAATGGTCTGCTAATCTTGAAGCTTTAGAGACCTCG
>JAOZGY010000035.1 GCA_026015145.1 Candidatus Bathyarchaeota archaeon
AACTATTTCAGATCATATCAGGGTAAAATTGGTTTTGAGAGTGACATTGTAGGAAGCGACGGAATAACAATCAACTTTGATCAAACAAGCATTACCATGTTGCAAGGTCAAAGCTGGCTCAATTTCGCTGGAAGATGGGGGTATTGGGGAACGGAAGCAGAAGTAGCTTTGGGAAGAGCAGGTCCATACGGACCAGTGTTTAACCAGGATGGAATAAGATGGGCGCAACCTCAAGAGTACCTTGGCCAGACATTGACTGTGAACGGACTCTATTTTATTATCGCATGGTTTGCTGCTAATTTCCTGTTGTTATTTGTTGTTTATCTCCTAGTTAGAGGTGGATGGAAAGTACTCAGCATTTATCGAATGAAAAAGAAGGGACGATTGTGGGTATGGAAATTTCTTAAATCAAAAGGCGCCATATTTTTAGTATTGGGAATTATCAGTATACTCATTGCTTTTTTTGCATTGTTTCTACCGTGGTACATAATTTCTGCCTCATCAGAGACTGGCCCTTTGGCTCAAGAAGAACCAGTAGACTTAATGACAGTAGATGGCGTAAATGGAGTATCAGTTAACTTGTTTTTTGGTAGCTCAGAGTCAACCTCAGGATATAGAAATGTTTTCTCTACTCAGCTGCCATTTTCTATTATCTTTGCAGCAGGCCTAGTTTTATTGATTCTTGATATAATTGCAATAAAGAGTGGGAAAAAGCTTGGAAGAAAATTCATAATAGGTGCAATTATTTCCTTGGTTCCTTTCATATTGATCTTAGTCTTTATTGCAATGCTACCTACTTTTTTGCCTTGGGCGTCAATGCTTTTGCCAGGTCAAGAATTACCGCCCCAACTTGAAACAATGGTAACCTCGATTGCAACAAATCCTATAGCAGGAACGACGAGTCAAAATTTTGAAGTGGTCGGCGTTACAACTGTAAATTGGGGTTTTAGTTTAGGAGCTTACCTATTTTTGTTCGCAGCAATATTAAGAATAATTAGTGGCGTTTTGATGCAGGGTACAGGTGAATTCACCCAAAAAATACAAACATCCCCACAGAAATCTAAACCAATTCCAAAAACTAAACCTAAAAAAATTAATTCGAAGACTAACACGCAATAAACCAATAATCAACAAAATATTGAACTCGTTGACTTCTAATATCAATACATTATTTCATTGTTTTCTTTTGGAGTTGAGATTCAAAATCCTCTGGATTTTCAGGGCTAAGCCCATATTTTTTTCCTTGTTTTGTTTCTATCAAAATCATTTTGTGGCGATTGGTTGTATACATCCAAACCCTTCCAATACCAAAAAGATGGAAGAGACCCAAATATCCATATAATCCACCACTACCACCCAACCTCACAGCCTTCCAAGTCCACTTTCCTCTTTGAATAGTTGATATTTGATCATAAGGAATCGAAATTGTGTTTAGTAGCCTTTCGATTGTTAAATCCTCAGAAGTTAGCCTAAATCCTTTGGGTTTAAAGAGGTAAGGTACTAGCAATACAATTAATGAGATGCATGGAATAAAAATCACAAAAATAATGCCAAGAGAAGATAGAGGCATTACTACTGAAAAAAGATAAATAAAAAATACTGATTCAGTAACTAATAAGATCCATATTGCAATTGTGACATTCCTAACAACACCATCATAGCCTGCCGAAATAAAAAAATCCTCTGAGGACCGCATTTCTAACCATCTTTACAATTACCCAAATATCGTCGTATATAAAACATCAGATAAAGGGAAAAATCAGCTAATTAACAAAAATCAAAGTAAAACCAAAGTGTAATATTTCATTTTATTTGATTACAAGTTTAGCAATTTTATTTCCAAACTCCGCACTTGGAGAGCTCTCCTTCTGCGATGGGACCTCTTACTCCTTTAACTAGTATTGATAATCCATCAACAATCAACTTCATACCCGCAATCTTCGCTTTTATCTTCTTTTCCATTTTTCGAACAGTTTTACCAACATGAACATTTTTTCGTACATAGGTGTCGAAAACAGCCCCTTTTTTTCCTTCCAATCCTAGATTTCCAAGTTTATCAATTAACTTCTTAACAGCCCTAGTTGGACCACCCATATGATTTGGAGAACCAATCAAAATAGCATCATATTCAAGAACTTCCTCTGCATTCACTTCTTTTATTTTCTTTATTGCTACTTCAGTTCCATCAATTTGAAGTATTCCTTTACCAATTTCTTTTGCCACTGCCTCAGTGTTTCCAAACCATGATGCAAAAGTAATAAAAATTTTTGTCAGTAAACTCACCAACCTATAATCCTTCATAAATTTAGCACGAACTTTGTCTTTGAAACATAATTTATATGTTTAGATGTAAATCAATTTTATCCTATAACCACATCAATCAGCAATACCAAGGCTAAAGATTTTTTGATTAAGAAAACACCATTTTAATACAATTAGGTGATTTGACGTAAATCATAATAGGAATTGTTGGTATAATAGAGGCAGAGGGGGAAGATTTGCCTAAATCCTATGGGGAATTCAAACAGGAGCTTCGGGAAAATCTTGATGAAATTAAACTTACTGGATCTAGCAAGACTTTTTGGGAATATTTAGCTAAGCTTATTGGTGAGAAAAAAGCAAATCAGCGCAGAGAAAAGGCGATAGAGCAGAAGAGCAAAATAACATGCGTCACTCGTGATGGTGTTGTTATTGAAGCTAAAAGAAAGGAACTAGAAAAGAGGTTAAAAAACCATAAGGATTAACTATTAATTCGTGTCCTTGCTATAAGAGACTAACAAGCATATTATCCTCAAACATTCCTTAAAAAATCCGCGAAGAAACTTTATTAGAATAATTTTCAATCAGGATCCACATAAGATATGGTTTAAGTTTTTTATGATTTGAAGATAAAATTTTGGATTTATTTGGTTATACTATCTAATTGGAGAAGCATGAATATATGCTAATCCTTTTCCTTTAAGGAGTTCTGATTCGATTTTAATTGTTTTTATTTGCAAGCTATTGTTCCATTCTGATGAAGCTAGACTTAATTTTCTTTGGAACATTTTGTGTTGAAAGAGTTTTTGTATTCTAAAGAAGCTAAACTTTCTTATTGCAGATCCTATGTTTTTTGAATTGGTTTTTGAAATTTGATGTTTATTTTTGTTTTCCATCTTCATCTTAATATCACTCAACACATTTCAATATTAATATAATTGTATTAATATACAATGCATCATTTGCTTAAAAAGGTTTCTATTTTAATAAGTAAACACTTTTATACTCAGTTAGCAACTATCTAAGTAGGCAAATCAACATGAAAGCAATAAAAACCATTAGCGACCCAGAAGCCTTTAAACTAATGGCAGATCAAACCCGAAGAAAAATCATATTTCTGCTTCGAGCAAAAGAAATGACAGTTAGCCAAATAGCAGGCGAACTAAACATCACCCCTCAAACCGTCTATCACCACATAAAAAAACTTGTAAAAGGAGACATGGTGGAAGTGACCCGGGAAGAAAGAGTCGATCACCTAATCGAAAGCTACTATCAAGCAACAGCGGAAGTCTTCCATTTCATGTGCGGAAAAACATCCCATAGCAAAGCGCTTCTTAAAGAGACAACAGAGATCACCCTAAAAAATCTCCAAAAGATCGGATTTAAACTAAAATACACTCAAGAAGATGTTGCTAAATTGGTTGAATTAAAAATGGCCCAGCAGGATTGCTGCGGTTTTATGGACTTTGAAGAAAAAGTCTCCAAATTACAAGATCTTGACCCTCTCACAAAACAAGACATTCAAGATTATGCAGGAATGCTATCAACTTCAGATAAAGAATTTGTCAATCAAGACGAACTCAGAAAGAAATTCCGCAAATTATTAAAATCTTTGATTGAAAAATAGAATCTTTAACAGTTCTAACCATTTAAGCATTCTTTTAATTTTATCTCCTTTGTGTTTCCTACTCTCTTTAATGTAATCAAATAACAAGAAAAATTATACAAGATTCTTTTGCAATGAGATTTAGCACTTATTTTAGTTTTTTAATTAAAGGAATCTCTTTGAAATCATATTTAGTAGGCAATCGCTCTCCAGTATCTTTGTAACCCATTCTTCTCCAGAAGCCGTATGCCTTCCAGGGAACTCCCATAACATTCTCTGAAGTATCAGTTTTCATCAAACTACAACCCTTGGATATAGCCAACCCTTCCACAAACTCAACAAGAGACCGACCTACACCTTTTCCTTGTTTCTTTTTAGCCACAACGATATTATCTAAATTGCCAGAATCACCATCTATTCTGAACACAATAAAACCAATAATTATCCCTTTGTCTTCAGCTACAAAAACCTGAAATCCATCCTTCAATTTGTTTTTTCTATCTCACATTTTTCTTAGCTTTTCAACTGAAGAATAAAGAGCATATTCAGGAGCAGTAAACCCAGAAATCTCCTCATCTGTAAGTGCTCCTAACCTCACATTAACAATCGATGAAATGTCATGGATTGTGGCTGGACGAATCATAATAAGATCTCGAATAATTACAGTTTCTAAAAACCAAAAATAAGTCTTATCTAAAAACTAATTAAAAAGATCAAAGGAAAATAAGTCAAGCAAAAAAAGGTAAGTTAAATGGCAGAAAAAGATATTATTGATTTAAGAAGTGACACAGTAACCTTACCTACCCAAGAAATGATGGAAGCTATAAAAAACGCAGAGCTTGGTGATGATGTTTTAGAAGAAGATCCAACAGTAAACAGGCTCGAGAATATTGCGGCTAAAAAAATGGGTAAACAAGCAGCTCTTCTTGTCACAAGTGGAACCCAAGCAAATCTGATTAGTTTAATGGCTAATACAAACCGTGGAGAGCAAGTAATTCTGGAAGCACAATCACACATTTACTGGTATGAGGTAGGAGGAATTTCATCAATAGCGGGATTGTTTCCAAAAACAGTAATAAGCAGAACAGGTGCACCAAACCCAAAAGATATCCAGGTTGCAATAACACCAAAAGATATCCATTTTCCAAAACCATCATTGATATGTCTCGAAAACACGCATAACAGGCACGGAGGAACAGTGATCAGCCCTCGACAGATATTAGCAATAAGTAAAATTGCAAAAACCAACAAATTAAAACTCTACATGGATGGGGCTCGAATCTTCAACGCTTCAATAGCACTTAACGTTGATGTAAAAAAATTAGCTAAACATGTCGATAATTTAATGTTCTGCCTCTCAAAAGGCCTAAGCTGCCCTGTAGGCTCGGTTATTGTGGGTTCCATAGAATTCATCACAAAAGCAAGAAAACTAAGAAAAGTTCTAGGAGGAGGCATGCGCCAAGCAGGCATAATAGCAGCTCCAGGAATAGTCGCGTTAGAAAAAATGATAAAAAGACTAAAAGAAGACCATGAAAACGCAGCACATCTAGCCAAGGAGCTCTCCAAAATAAAAGGAGTCACAATAGACCTAAACCGGGTACAAACGAACATAGTCAATTTTGAAATAAGTAATCTAGGCATATCAGACAAAAAATTCATTAAAAAACTCAAAGAGAAAAACATACTCGCTCTCACATTGGATAATAACAAGGTGAGAATGGTAACTCACAGAGGAATAAAAAAAGAAAATATAGACAAAACAATAAACATAATCGGCAATATCTCAAATTAAAATACAAGTAAACTTTTCTTTAACAATCACTTATTCTAACATAAGCTAAAATTGGAGATGCGTTTTCAAAATGAGCGAAAAAGTTGAAAAATACATAGAAAAACAAGAACTACCACAAAAAGAAATCGTATCAAGCCTCAGAGATATAATTCTAAAAACACTCCCTGAAATTAAAGAAGATTTTAAGATGGGAGTGCCATGGTATGAAGAAAAATTTTATCTCGTAGCTCTGAGAGATCATGTGAATCTTGGCTTTGCAGTGAAAGGATTAACAGATTCTGAGATGGCTCTATTTGAAGGGAAGGGAAAGATGATGAGACATCTGAAATTCTATGCGCAAAAAGATGTTGATGAGGTAAGAATAGCAAAATTACTAAAACTTGTGGCAGAAAAAACTGTAGGCTGTCATTAGAGAGTCTCTCTTAAGTTGCTGGTTTCCAAAAAAGACTATGTTTTGCAAAGATATCTCAAAAAATAAATTCGCTGTATATAAGCTATTAGTTTACTTCAGAATCATTAACAAGATTTAGCTTCATAGCAAGTCTTTTTTAGCATTCCTTTTTTTAATTCCAATAGCCAATAATAAACCGACAATAATCAGAACGAATAGAATAAAATATTGTATTGGTATTTGGAAATAGAACGAATGTTGATCTGAGTCATCTTGTTGAATACTTGAAACTGTTTCGAATTTCAGACCTTTGAAAGCCACTATCTTATTAATGTCATTAGTGAGAAGTAACAATAATTCAATGCCAGCTGATCCATCTGTTTTGATCTCATCTACAATTTCCACAGGGTATCCAAACTCATCAGTTATTATAGCAGATATTTTATTCTCAGAAATTTTCGCTTCAACACTATACCAAGTGTCTTCCTGCAATAAGGAAGAGGCGTTTATCAGAATAGAAGAGGATTCATTATACTCACCACCAAAAGATAGATCGTATTCATCCAGTCCTTTCAAATTCAATGTGTAATTGCTATTATCATTATTTCGCAGGATGATTGCAAACTGGTCATTTGTTTTTTTTTCAATGTCTTGAGGTAATCTTAGAGGTTGCTTGCCTCTAGTTATGGAAAGTTCACGAAGGTTAATTGGAGATTCTCCGTTTTTTGGAATGGTTATCAATTGTTCGCTAGAAAAAACGATAATCTCTCCACTAAGCACAACACCAGATCCATTTAATTGAATATCAAGAAAATCTTTGAGGCCTTTTCTATTATCCAGTTCAAACGAAGAAGCCCCAGGAAAGCCGTACATATAGTAATAGCTTGGACTTTCAAACTGAATAATAGAGTTAGGAAATCCTAAAAATAGTGTAACTATTTCACTATCAGCACCAGCAAACTCAGAGTTCCCCCACCAACTTGTCATCAAATAATAGGTACCCTTTCCAGATGAGTTCCAGCGAATAGAATAATTACCATATGGATCTGTTTTTGATTCAATAGTTTCGTATATTATTCCATCCTGGCTTAAGTACAGAACCACAGTCTCATTTGATTGAACCGGAGTTATTGAACCTGAAATTCTAATTGAACGAGAAACTGAACTTACATTCAATGGATAAGAAGACAAATTTATCGAAATAGAGGACGAATTCAATCGTTGACCTATTTTTGACGAAATTTGAGCTGGTGAAGACTCAAAATTATTTTCAAGAGGTATAATTAGTGGAATCTCCCCTTCCAACAGAGGAGGAATATCCCCCACCTTCCAATCCATCGCTGGAGTACA
Source organism: Candidatus Bathyarchaeota archaeon (assembly GCA_026015145.1). Taxonomy (GTDB): domain Archaea; phylum Thermoproteota; class Bathyarchaeia; order Bathyarchaeales; family Bathycorpusculaceae; genus AD8-1. Next base: position 7,399 of record JAOZGY010000035.1, read on the forward strand.
TTCCGCAATCCAATACATCTTGTCTTCAAATTCGTAACTTACAGATTGCTGCCACCACCAAGTCCCATATGGTTCATAGGGCAAATGTACACCAATGTTCATATGGTGTACGCCTTTGAAGTAAAGCAAAACAACATCCAATCCACCGGCCTTCATAATAGAAGCAGCAAGAAAAGAAAGAGTATCACATTTACCTGCATCATCAACAATAGTCTCGACAGGATATTTTGTTTCATTAACATTATCCTCGTATCTAATCTGATGAATCAAAGTCAACACAGCATTTGCAAATTGTTCATCACTACGAGTTCTATTACCAATATAGGTCCAAATCTGATCAGCCATTGATAAAAAAGCTTCCTGAGTAACAAAGGCAGCATAATCACTGTCCTTTTTGATTGTACGATCTATACTTTGGTAATAATCATATAATGAAGCAGGTATTGAAACGTGCAATTCCTGATCCTGTATTCCATACTTGAATTGAAAACTATAATCCTGATCAAAATTTTGTGAAACCACATAAGGTGTTATTACCCCGAGTAGCAAAATGAAAACGAATAGAATCCTAATCACAGAATATTGATAACGCATCAAACCGACACATAAAGATTTTATTTTCTAGTAACTTAAATGTTAGCCCAAATCCACTTATTTCAAATAAAAATTAATTTGAGCAGATCCAAAGTTAGCTAAAAATACTCAAGAGAGTATATAAAAAGAAAAAATGAAAATCTAATAAAGTTTATAAAATCAATTTTAATTATTTATTTTGGTGAATTTTTTGTCAAAAACCCAACCTCACCCTGGACATGAAAACCACCTCTGTGACATGACTGAAAAAGAAGTACCTTTAGAAAAAATGAAACCTCTCGTAAAAGACGCCAAGTTTATCTGTCATTGCTGTCGCCGAGCAGCAGCAAAAACTGAAAACCTCTGCATGCCAGAGCCGCTATGAACACAATTACCCTTCTCTTTTTTTAAAAAACTTGAAATTATTAGTTAACATAGAGTTCGTCACAATCTGAAAGGTACATTGTTTTTAGCTCATCAATTATCTTAGATCCTCTTGTTTTCAAAACCCCCATCTCTCGAAAAAAGTGATTGCCATCTTTTCTACGATCAAGACAAGCAAGATATACGAATGAAAGCGAAATCCACATAAAAAATAGATCAAAAAATCGTTTTTTCCAAAAAAATAGAAGTGTTCCAATATATTTCTTAGCGGTTGCCTTTGAGTGTCTTCAAGAATTCTTATAAGCACAAAAAAGAAAAGCATTAATAATTATTGAAAAAATAATTAAATTCCAAAAAATCCATTCATGTAACAAATTTCAATCCATAAAATAGGTCCTAAAAAAATAAGGGTGATTTGGTGTCAGAAGATAATAGTACACGGTTTAACAAAAAGAAAAAAGAATACCCAAACAAAGCGGATTGGACTTTTCCAGATATTGAAAGTGCTTTTCGTGCTATGCAAAAAGATATGAAAGACAAACAAAAAGAAATCGCGAAAACAAATCAGTATGTTCCAACTTACTTTGGTTCACTAAAAAATAAAAAATCAAGCTGTAAGAGACATTTTATTCAGGGTTACAAAATCACAACTGGTCCAGATGGAAAAACAAAAATTACTAGGTTTGGAGGTCAATGTCCAAAAAGACTTCAATCAAACCTCCAATCTTTTAAGAAGCCAGAAAAAGAACTAGAGCCGCTTTTAGATATTATGCAAACAGACAAAGAAGTGATGGTAGTTATGGAGCTTCCAGGAGCAAACAAAAAAGATATAAATGTAACAGTAGGTAACAAAAAACTTACAATCTCAGCTAAAAAATCAAATACTTTAGTTTGTAAAAAAATTGAGCTCCCAATAAAAATAGATAAGAAAAATTCTACAGCAACTTACAAAAATGGTGTTCTAACAATAACACTCCCTAAAACCAAACAGTAAACATTAATTTGAATTAGAATCTATGTTTTTTTTAAGAGCGAAAAACAAAGCCAATCCAACAAAAAGTACTATCAGAACAATGAGAAAATAGAAGTAAGCTGGTTCTATTCCTAAAATCCTCGGAGACCATAGATTTGTGTTCTCCAATTTTACCTCTATTGAGTAATCTGATTCAAAACGTTGATACTCAACCAAAACACCCAGAGATCTATCATACACAAAAATATTTGAACCTCCACTTCTTGAGAAGTTCACCACAGCAACACATCGCTCAACACCACTATACGTCCTATTCTCTATGGAATCAACAATTAAATCTCCGCGACTTTCATCACCAGAATAAAAAGAGTCACCATCACCTAAAGGAGCAGGAATAATGAACCCGTCAAAATCTCTAAAACTATTTCTAAATATATCAACTATATAATTTTCAGTTTCCACTGTTCCATTAGAAAAATTCGTAGTCCCAGTAATTTTCAATTTGGTTCCATCTACTTGGATTATCTCGTATCCAAAAAAGGTGGCAGCTAACTCTGGAAGTCCATGATAAGAAACACCATATTCCATCCAATCACCCTTTTTAACCCCGACTCCCAGATCTACTTTAGCAAAACCTATAGTTAAAACGATACAAAAAAGCAAAATAACACGTATGCTTCGAATCGCAGAATTTATCTCATGAGACTTAATAAATTATAGAATAATACAATCTAGAATTAGTATATTTAGTTGTAAAAATAACAAGATTGAGTTAACAAGATAAAAATGGATTCCAAAAAAAAGCAAGAATTTATGGTTGATAGGGAGCTGAGATAATCCAGGAGTCCGGATTTTTGTATTTAACGTTTGGAGCGCTACCTTCTTTTTTGCGAAGTTTTTTATCGATGGTTATTTTAATATTTTCCAACATTTCTATATGGGCTTCTTGATCAGTAGCAATGCTATATAGCAAGTTTCTGAAATTTTCAAGATGTACTCCATATAAACGTCGAATTTGAGAAGCCATAGCAGCGAAAGTTTTTAGTTGAATGAGCATATAGCTTTCTTCACCCAAAGAACCTTCTAAAACATTAAGGATATCAAAGAGCTCTTCAAGAGACAAAAGGTTTTTTTTCTCAATCTTTTTTGATACTTTCTCAATCGACTTGCATACAGTGGTAAGTCGTTTGGCGCATTGTTTCTTGTTGATTTTAGATCGACCAATTTGGGAAGCAATCTTATCTAAATCTTCAGAATGTTTTTTTGCATCCTGTGAGATCTTTAGAAAACTATCACTAAATTCAGGTCTCACTGTTTTCACTGAAAGCTTCTTATAGAGTTCTGAAGTTTGACTCTCAAGAAAACTAAGACAATGTATAAAATCAGCAATATCTCTGGAAGTACCTCTTTTGCCCAACAATTTTCTATACCCTTCGCAAAAAGAACATTTCACAAATGTCAAATAAGGAGTTTATGAATTCAAAATACTTATAAAAAATTAGAAAAACAAAAAACCACCAATAAAAACTAACACCTCAAAAAATCATCTTGAAGTAGGAAAAAAATATTGCTTTTCAAGAAAAACAGAATGAAAAATCAAGCTATTATTGGTGGTTTTATCACATCAACTTTTAAACAAGTATTACATTACTTGTATCAGTAACGTCCTAACGTTGAAAAAACAACCATAAAACTTGCACGTTACAATCAACACGTAAAGGAGTGAAAAAAAAATATGTCAAAACAAAGTGGAGTAATCTTCATAGGAAATAAACCCCCGATGAGCTATGTTCTAGCTATAATCACCGATCTATCTTCAGGCAAAAGCAACGAAGTAACACTTAAAGCCAGAGGGAGAGCGATTGCAACTGCTGTTGACGCTGCTGAAATAACAAGAAGGCGATTTATCAAAGACCTGACTGTGACCTCAATAGCAATAGGAACAGAGGAACTACCTGCACGAGAGGGAGAAAACAGAACACGCGCTGTCTCAACGCTTGAAATAAAAATGACCAAAAAATAGAAAGATATTCAAAATTTAAATAACCACACTTTTCTTTAGTTTTTTTTAAAAAAAAAGTACGATTAAGTTGGAAAATAGTTTTTTTGATAACTGAAAATATTGTCCCCAAAGAAAAAAGAAAACCTAGATAAGGTAGGATTATGTGCAAGATTTTTTACTAGCAATGACTAATGCATTTGTGCATAGCCTAGTAAAATCATAGAGGTCTTCAATAGTGATTCCTAAAGCATTTGTTTCTTTTCCATAAAAAGTTAACACTTTGTCCTCAAACTCTGGACTATACTTTTGCAGAGCAAAAAAGATCTTCAAATCTCGAATTGGCTCCATCATTATTGCCCATTCAGTTGCATCATTAACCTCAAAATCTACAACCTTTCCCCCAACAATATCAGCCATTTTCTTAGCCTCAAGCTTATCAACCTGTTTTAAGGCCCCCACACACTTTGCCATGTCTTCTTGATGCAAATTCTCAATAGCCAAACAATGTTCGCTAATTCCAAGTTGCTTGAGGGTTAGAACTTCAGATAAAGAAATCTTCATAAAACCAACCTACTATAAACTTGTCTTTATTTTTATAAAAACTTTTTTAGGATTCAGGTTGGTAACGTCCTTCCGCAATCCTATATTTTACTCGGTTAACTTTTTTGGTCAAAGATTTTATTCTGAGCTCTTTGGATACTGTCCGCTCGGAAATCAATTTTTTGAGAGCTGTTAGCCATGCTTCTGCTTTAATGTCAGTGTGGAACACACATGTCCTTTCCACGTTTATCGCTTTTTCGGGACACACCTTTTGGCAATCTCCTCATTTAACTTGAGCTTTTTGTTGTGTCTTTGCAGCTTTCTTTTTTGGAGTCAATGCAACAATAAAGAAAATAACTAATCTCCTCGAGCAACTATACTTGAGCCCTTGAGAAAAGGAAGGTTCCAAGTCCAATTACCAAAGAGTTGAAAGCTAACAATACGATCAAACTTATTAGCCATCCATAGGGACCCAGCAGAGTTGTTCCATTTCCTTGCAAACACCAACGTAAAAGTTCAACACCATAAAACATGGGATCAAGAAGCATTGCTACTTGTAGCGATTGGGGTACAACATCAATCGGAAAGAATACTCCTGAAAGCATAAATAAAGGCCACAAAACAAAAGTAGATATTAGCTGGAAGGCGTGAAAATCATCGAGTTTTGATCCTATTGCTACACCAAGACCAACAAATCCCGAAGTTATCAGCAACATTGCACCTATTGAAGCGACTGCACCTAGAGCAAATATTGGTGTTAGTGTAAAAGCGCCCATAACAATAGCTACAACTAAAAGAATTACACCTTGTATTGACGCTGTAAAAGCACCACCTAATACTTTTCCAAGAACGATGCTAGTTCTACTTACAGGAGCAACCAACATTTCTTTCATAAAACCAAATTGGCGATCAAAGATAACTGATATTCCAGAGGAAACTGACCCAAAGATAAGACTCATGCCAATAATTCCGGGAGCTAAATAAGAAAGATAGCTGGAATTGTTAATTGCACCAATAAATCCTCCCAATCCAAACCCGAAAATAGCTAAGAAAAAGAAGCTTTGTGCTACTGAAGAGATGATTCGAGCTCTAGCTCTCCAGTATCGTTTAAGCTCTCGAAGCAATACCACATAAACTGCTTGTTTAGATAAAGGATAAACCATATGTTTCACCATCGCTTTGATTCAAACTTTTATTTTGTTCTCCTAGTTGAACGGGCTTGTCGCATTATTCTAAAGCGTCTTGCCATCTCTATGTAGCTTCCCTTTTCATCTCGGATCTCTCGCCCTGTAAAAGACAAGAAAACATCATCCAGTGTTGGTTCCCTCAACTCTACTGAATCTAGTTTAACACCAGCTTGATCCACTATTTTTACGATTTCAGGAATTCTATGTGCTCCATTATCGACTATTATGTTTAGTCTTTTTGGACCTAAATCACGGATTTTGCTGTTTTCATTTTCCTCAGTTAGTTCAGATTTTAAGTTGGATTTAGCGTGTTTTTTGTCTTGGAGGATTTGAGAGCTGAGTTGTCCCATTGGTTCTCTATCTATAGCACCAGATCCATGAGAGTGCATCATATGCATTGTCCTACTTTCCCTAGCGTGTATATTGCTATCTATGACACTATCTAGGTGACGCACCCAAGTTTTTTGTTCAAAGATTTGTTGCAACGTATCTATTTTATTTGTCTCTTTTAGAGTTAAGCTTACAAGATCACCCTTAAGTCGGGCTTTTAGTTTTTCAGGTGTATCTAAGGCTACAATCTTGCCTTGATCTATTATTAGTATGCGATTACACAAGAAATCAGCTTCTTCAGTGTAATGCGTGGTAAGTATAATTGTTATTTTTCCTTGCTCGTTAAGTCCTAAGATGTAATCCCAAATGCTTCTGCGAGTTTGAGGATCTAGTCCTAATGTTGGTTCATCCAGGAAAAGCACTTTGGGACGATGAAGAAGCCCCCTGGCGATTTCAAGACGTCTCTTCATACCTCCACTAAAAGTTTTTACTAAGTCATCAGCACGATCTGAGAGCTTGGTTATTTGGAGCATTTCTTTGATTCTTTTTTGTCGAGTCTTAGCGTCGAGTTCGTAGAGTCGACCATGAAAATCCAGGTTTTCTCGTCCGGTTAATTCAAGATCTAAGGTTGGATCTTGAAACACATAGCCTATGCTTCGGCGCACTTCGTCTGGTTCTTTTGCAATATCATGACCATTTACTTTTGCAGTACCTTCAGAAGGAGAGAGGAGAGTTGAAAGCATATTTAGGGTTGTGGTTTTTCCAGCTCCATTAGGACCTAAAAAGCCCAAGATTTCCCCTTGATTAACCCTAAAACTTATTTTGTTAACGGCTTTGATGTTGCCATTAAAGATTTTTGTTAAGTTATTGACTTCTATTATGTCTATTTTTTTTCAATCCTTAATTTTGTCTATTATCTCTAGGACTTCTTTTGAGTGTTTTTTTACGTCAACCTTAGGAAATATCCAAGCAATTCTTCCCTGCTTGTCGATTATGAAGGTTACCCGTTTGGCTACTCTATCTCCAAATCCTAAAACACCATATTGCTTGGCTATATCTTTTTGGTTATCACTTAATAAAGAGAAAGGTAGATTATGTTTTTTAGAAAATTTTTTATGAGTCTCTTGTGAATCCAAACTAATTCCTATTACGACAGCACCTTTTTCTTCATAAACTTGGTAATCATCACGAAAATTACAAGCTTCCTTAGTACATCCTGAAGTGAAATCCCTTGGATAGAAATACAATACAACAATCTTTTTTCCTAAATAGTTATTCAAGCTAATGGGTAAGCCACGATCATCAGTTAATGTGAATTTAGGAGCTAAATCCCCTATTTTTAATTTTGTCAAAGAATGAACCTCATCAACAAAGGAAAAAATATGATTTGAAAAATTTAGCTATTTCCTTCAGACTGATCCTTTAGGATTAGAAAGAATTGAATTCAATTTTTTTAGTTCCATTATTTTGCATTAAATCGATAGCTCGCTGGACATCTCCTGGTGTAGAATCGATTCCCCGTGAGGCATCAATAAGAAGAGAAGTTTCAAATCCAAACTTGAGAGCATCTAAAACTGTGTTCTTAACACAATAATCGGTTGCTAAGCCACCAATAAATACTCTTATCACTTTCTTTTTCTTGAGTTCTTTGAGTAAATTTGTATTATCAAATCCAGAATACGCTTCTTCGACTGGTTCAGTAGCTTTTGATATGACAATCACGTTTTTTGGAAGGCTTAGTTTTGGATGAAATTGTGCACCTTTTGTTTCACGAATACAATGCGCAGGCCAAATACCCCCATTTTCTCTAAAGGAGACATGATTAGCAGGATGCCAGTCTCTTGTTGCAAAAATATTTCCCCGGGCCTTCTTAAAAACCTCAATGTAATCATTAAGAACGCGGATTACCTCCTCTCCACTAGGAACAGGCAATGATCCTCCTGAAAGAAAATCATTTTGAATATCAATCACAATTAAAGCATCTGTTTTATTGAGACGAATTTTCTTTTTCAAAAGAACCACCATTGAAAGCTATTCCTAATATTACAGTTCATCTAAAGCTATTTTAGGATTTAAAAATTGATAAGGGAGCAAATTTAAATCAAACACAAAGTAGTAGATTTATTGGTGATCTTTAGTGAGTAAGAAAAACAAAAAAATAAAGAAAAAAATGGATAAAGCTGAGAAGAACTGTTCATATTTCTGTGATGCTTGTGGATGCGAAGTTGTCTGCAAAAAACCTAGTGATAGCCCGCTAGTTTGTTGCGACCAAATAATGTACTACTGGTAATTCTAAGCCATCTATTTCCTCAAAGATTGAATGGGAATACAACAAGAAAATTTTAAGATTACTTTTTATCTTTTTTCTTGATTGCCAGTTTCAAGTTAATCTCAACTATGTGTTCTTCACCAGTTTTACCAAGTCCAAGCCGCCAATCCCTAAACTCTACCGTGCTACCCTTGAAGTGATTTATGAAAAAATCTCTCAATTCATTAAATGCGCTGTTTACTTGTTGAAATTTCTCATTAAGGTCAATTTTTTCCTCAGTTATTTTTAAACGCCTCAAATATACTTTGGCTATAGTAGCCATTGCTTATTAATAATATGATAGAACTAAAACCAAAGAAATTCAAGTTCTGCAGAATATTTTGTTTATGGTGTTAGATTTTCTGGGAATCTTTTTCTAAGCAAGTAAGCTATTGGTATACCAATAATTCCTCCAACAGCAATTTGCCCTATGTTTGCTGGAACCTCAGCTAACGCTGAACCTAATCCCCATTGAAGAACGAACCATTCAACAACAAAATAACCAACTACCATTTCAACACCTGCGATAATCACAGCTATAACATCACGGTAAATTTTTTTCTTATTTGCTAACAAACCAGCTATTAATCCCTCTAATCCTTTGATTATTAAGGTCGGTATTGCAAACAGTGGGAAACCTATTATGTCTGCAATAGCTGAACCCAGACCTCCCGCAAAACCACCCACAATGGGTCCAAAAGTTAAAGCACTTACAAAAATCATTACATCGCCTAAGTTAAAATAGCCACCCATTGGATTTGGAATTCGAATCAACAAAGTACTAACAGCTACTAAAGCAGTCATAACGATTGTCAGTGAAAGTCTAATCACAGTATTTCTTTGATTCATATAATCATCTTTTTTTAATGTTGATTCTTAATCGGGTACGATAATCTTCTATTTAGACTAACTAATAATTTAAGCATAACCATCTTATGTCAATAACTCAGAATTTCCTAAAAATTATGCAATAGTGCGTTTCTAAAACGTTAATAGCCTATCAAATTTGAAGTTACTATTTTTTTTCTAAAGTTCAAAAACTAAGAAAAAAGAGGAAGTAGATACCTAATTGTTTCTATGCGGTATCTATTACGTTTTCACGTTTATAGTAGCGGTTGGTTCCTTCTTGAACACGTAACCAGCTAGCACCCAATATACAATAAAGATAATGAATCCCCAGACAACACCGTTAAAGACACCAACAACTAGTGATGTATAGTCCCCTATGTCTTCACCTATTGCTGCATCGTAGATTTGTCGTCCAGGTGGAAGATCCGAATAACCTAGACTTATCACCAGAAAAAGCAAGAATGCCGCAAGAAATACAATTGCTCCCTTCATACTTAATCCCTAATCCATTGGTAGCTTAATTTGTTTATTTAATTTTTGTTCCTGAGACAACCTGACAGCTCGTTTCCATTTTTTATTTAAAAACGAACAATATGAAATTCATCATTGAAAAATTGCTAATTAAGCAGCGCACTCATTTTGTGTAAGGTTGATTTTATTTGAATAAATATAAAAAAGGGGATTGTAAAGTTTTTATTAGGATAAAGCAAATCTATAGTTTTTACGTTGTAGCTGAAGTTACTGATTCAAAGGCTTTTGATACCTGAACAACTGTTGTTCCTGCAATACGATCAGTGTATTTCTGGCGTCGATCATCTCCTGGAGTAGCAACTGCAACTATCCAATCCAGCAAAAGTAAAATCCAATAAATCTTACTTATATTTCGTATTATTGATTTGTCAAAACCTATCTTTCCGCCATCGGTTGTTTGTACTTGCAAACCCAAGAGACGTTTACCTAAAGTTGCACCCCAGGTAACCTCGAAGAAAGCGAAGTATAAAACCATAAGCACACCGACAATTAAAGGAAAAATCAAAGGATAGCTATATCCAAGCAAAACACCAGTAAAAAGCAACGAGACAAAAATAAAAGACCACAATATAGAGGCAATAACACCAAGGATTATACCGTCAATCACTAACGCAATCAAACGCAATACCCAATGGCCAACATCTAACTGTTGAACTTCTCCCATTTCTCCAACCTTAAATTGTTGTTTTGTAATTTCACACATATAAATTATTGCAATTTCAAAAAAATAAACAAACTAACTGTTCAAATATTATGAAAATTTGATAAAAATTAAAAACCCGAATTGAGTCTAAGCCCCTGGCATATGTTAGGCCCGGTAGACCATCGTTTTTGTCGCACTAAGCTTTTCGCCTTTTATGCTTTTGTGCTCAATGATTAGCCGCATTATGCTAAAGCATTGTTCAACCCATCAAGACAATGTCTTGGTCACATAACGGTTATTTAGTTGGTTAAACCGAGATGTCCAATGTCCGATGCAATGCCAGAGCGTGCTCCTCAACTCGGGGCTACTATATAATAATAAGAGAGTATATACATATTTTCTACAAACAAAAATTAATCCAAAGGATTATTTCACTGGGAAATTAACATAAAAAAGCCATAAATGCAACATCAATTCAGTCACACCACATCAAGCTTATAAAGGTATATAAAGCAAATAAAAACTCCGGTTATACAAAACCATCACCTAAACACAGTTTTTCTCTTTTAACCAGATAAATTGTAACTTTAACCTACCTCTCCACACAACAACTAACTCTCTTCCACAAACAGCTTTTATCTTCCCTAAGATAATTCAATCTTAAGGTTTGCGAGCCTAATTCCACAGAAAAACGGGACAAACTGCACCCTTTCTCCTCGATTAAATCCACGTTTTCTGGAAGGAATCAGGGCTCGACAAAGCCTCTGCGTTAAATTGTTGGGAAATAAATGCAAGACTGCTGTTTAAGAAGACCATGCGACTCTTGCGGAAAACGCATTCAAGGAGGTAACTGGCACTGTCCAAATTGCAACATCTGCCTTTGTTACTACTGTGGACTTAGCTTAATCATAGACTACAAACACGACTATCCCTTAAAATGTCCAATGTGCAACCAAGAATTCACCTAAAACATCGGAAGTTTAATGAAAATAATTTGAAGGTGCAAGTTTTTTCGATAATGTTTTTTGGATATTAGTCCTCAAAAAAGCTTTATTGATGAAATCTACACTGGTCATAACCGATGTGAAAAATATACTATGAAGATTTTAGCCTTGGATATCGGTGCTGGTACAGAGGACGTTCTGCTCTATGATGATAAGAAAGAAAATATTGAAAATTGTGTTAAGATGGTTTTGCCTACTCCCTCACTTATTTATGCAACAAAAGTTAGAAAAGCAACAGTTCAAAGAAAAAACGTTTTAGTTAAGGGATCAGTTATTGGTGGAGGAGCTTTTAGTTATGCTCTAATGAGGCACATCAGAGCTGGATTAAAGGTGTTCATCACCAGACAAGCTGCTTATACAATAAGAAATGATCTTGATCAAGTTAGAGATTCTGGTTTTGAGATAATTGATAAAAAAGAAATACCTAATTTTGGTGGAGAAATGCTAGAGATTGAAGAGGTTAACATAGGACAATTAAAAGAGTTCTTAGCAGGCTTTGATGAAGATCTGTCAGATGTTGATTATGTTGGAATTGCAGTTCAAGACCATGGAGCTTCACCTAAAGGTATGAGTGATAGACAATTTCGAATAGAAAAAATTGCAGAGGTCTTGCAAGAAAATCCAAAACCTGAAGCTTTAGCTTTTAAAGAAGATAATATTCCTCCCTATTTCTTAAGAATGAGATCAGCAGCAAAGGATTCCAGAAAACATCTGCCTAACGCAAAAGTATTGTTAATGGATACAGCTCCCGCCGCTATTTTTGGGTGTTTGGAAGATCCAATTATCAAGAATATTCAAGTAAAATTAGTGATTAATGTTGGAAATGGACATACATGGGCGACGATAATTGATAAAAATCGGATCGTAGGAACTGTAGAGCATCACACAAGAATGTTAACACCTGAAAAATTTGATCAACTCTTAATTCGCTTTGCAAATGGTGATTTAAAAAACCAAGAAGTTTTTCAAGACAATGGACATGGAGTGTTTTTCCTTGACAAACCTTGTGGTTTTTCGCAAATAGAAAAAATTGTCGCTACAGGGCCTAACAGAAACATTCTAAACAAAACTAGACTCGAAACTTATTTTGCAGCTCCATACGGAGATGTAATGATGACTGGGCCTGTTGGACTAATTCAGGCAGTCAAAAAAATCTACAATTAAAAATTAATTGCATATTAAAAAAGGTGGTTTTTAGTGAGATACTGTTGTTGAAATACCCCTCTTAACAAAACAAGACGCACCCAAACCCCCACCACGACCCTCACCAGTAATCTTACGAACAATCAAACTAAGACTATTCTCCGTGAAGTTAAGCATCTTCTCCC
>JAOZGY010000091.1 GCA_026015145.1 Candidatus Bathyarchaeota archaeon
GCAAAGAGCAAAAGCTGCTCTCTCAAACTCCTTTACCATTTTTCCCCTTGTAAAAAAACCTAAGTCTCCACCATGTCTTTTAGAAGAACAGCGTGAAACTGACTTTGCAACACTTGAGAACTTCTCCCCCCTCTTTAACCTTTCAAGTACCTCCTTAGCTTCCTTTTCTGATTTGATAAGAATATGGGCGCAATGAACTTTGTTTAACATGAGTTTTTTAGTGTCTACTTTTGCTTAATAACTCTTTTTAAAACTCAACAAACTTTTGCAATATCTTTTAATGACGGTAAGTTCATAGGCTGCTGCATGCATGAGTGGGCTTTGGCTGAAGCAGTAATCACTGCTGCCTCAAAAATAGCGGTAAAAGAAGAACTAAAAGAGATTAAAGAAATTATAGTAAAAATTGGAGAACTGCAACAAGTTGATGAAGATATCCTTATTTTTGCTTTTAATCAACTTAAAAAAGATCTTTTTAGAAACACCTTATTCTATATAGTAAAAGCTAAGAGTAAACTCGAATGTCGTGTTTGTGGATTCAAATGGGATTTCAAAACACAGAATCTGGATGAGAACACTGTGGAATCAATTCACTTCGTTCCAGAAGTAGCACATGCTTACATAAAATGCTTAAGATGTGGAAGTCCAGATTTTGAAATAATCGAAGGTAGAGGAATCTGGCTTGAAGAAATAAGGGGAGTCAAATGAAATTGCTTGATCCAAGATCGAGTGTCATAGATAAGCGATTAAAACGTATAAGAAGAGTCATTGCAGTTTCAAGCGGAAAGGGCGGAGTTGGAAAAAGCATGATCGCAACTGTCTTCGCTTTGATAATGGCTAAGAGTGGATTAAAAGTCGGTCTTTTTGATTTGGATTTCACAAACCCATCAACTCACCTGATAATGGGTGCTAAAAATGTTCTACCTAAAGAAGAAAAAGGCATAATTCCACCTTTTTTCAACGACTTAAAGTACCTGTCGCTTGTGTTCTATTCAGGAGACAAAGCGACCCCATTAAGGGGTGTTGATGTTTCTAACGCATTGATTGAGTTGCTATCAGTAACTCAATGGGGTAAGTTGGATGTGCTTGTTATTGATATGCCTCCTGGAATAGGGGATGTTGTGCTTGATCTAATTAGGCTAGTTAAAAAAATTGAATTTTTGATTGTAACTACCTCATCACAAATAGCTTTTCATACAGTAAAAAAGCAGATAAAATTGCTTAGAGAACTGAAAGTTAAAACCATTGGTTTAGTGGAAAACATGAAAATGAATAAAATAAAAACAATTCAAGAAGAAACTGAAAAACTTGATCTTCGATTTCTTGGAGATATTCCCTATGATAGTACTTTGGAGGAGTCTATTGGTGATTGTGATAAACTTCTAGCCACGAATTTTTCCAAGATGATTAATCATACTCTACTGATAAAAGAAATATAATAATATTTTTCGATACTGGATATATTGGAAATCATATAGTATTAGTTAAATCCCTGATTGCTTAGATCTTAATTCAGAGTCTGATTAATATTGTTTAGAGTTAGAGTAAAGAAAATTGAATCAAATCGCGATTTGGATGGCAATTTAGGCAAACGTATAGAATTAGTTGAAGAAAGAGGTGTTTCTCCTTTTGTGGTTAGACCAAAATCCGAAGAAGGGAAAATGGCTCAAGATATTATGCAAGCTTTGCAACAACAAATGCCTTTCCTTCCTCAGAGATCACAAATTGCAATACCCAAGATTGTTCTTTTTCTAACTGAACAAGAATATGATAGCCTAAATATTACCTTCGATGTGAACCAAGTCTTTGAGGTTGCACTAGAAAACCAAGGAATAAAGTTCAAGAAAGTGTCATAATTGAATCTCTGACACGCTTCAATGCTGAATGTTTTGGATGAAAAGATAGGACAAACATCATCTTCCGTAAACTTGAGCAAATATCCTGAGCTTTTTCTTTTTTGCCTTTATTACAATAGAGAGGTATGGGCTCATCAGTTCCATTATCATAGTACACATATATTTTAGAATAATTCTCTTTGAATTTGATAAATTCAAAATTCATTTTCAACATTTGAGCAGTTTTTTTTGTCGCGATCTGAATAGACTCTAATCTCGTTTCTCGTGCTTCTTCTTCTGATGCATAAACCATCAATGTTCCAAAATTGGCTTTAAGCAATTATGACAACCAATAAAACCACTGTCTAAAAATATTTTTAAACCCGATGCAGCAACGAATTCTTTACGCTGTGGGGAGTTATGTTAAAGTAAACCTCTCTATTTCAAAAAGAAAAATCTAATTTATGAAAAATATCTCTTCTTCGATTTTTTTATTAGAGAATTAGCTTTTTGCGACTCTGAAATGCGAGTCTCTTCCAGCGCTTATATATTCTCCCCCAAGCTCTCTTGCAATAGAAGCGATCTTCGCAAAATTTTCGGACCCTAAAAACTGTCTTGGTTTTATGATTATATAATCCGTTTTTTCTTTAAACTCAAGTAATTTCTCTAACTCTTTTGGAAAAGCAATTCGGATTTCATTTATGGTTTTACCTTTATCTGAGGATTTAATGATAGGAGTTAAAGTTGAAGATCGACCGACATTGACCCCCAAAGCTAGCTTAATCGATTTAGACAGTCCCTCGACATCTTCTGAAATTTTATTGAGAACAGTGAGAATCTCGTCTACTCTCTTAGATAGCTTTTCTAACCTTTCTTTTTCATCACTCACACTGATTTCCTCAGGTTTTTAAATTAATTAAGGCGCTTATTAATTATTTGTAACTTCTAATTTAAATATAAATAACAGTTTGATTTGGAAGAAAATTAATTGATTGAAATCGATGGTAGCCAAAAAAGTGGAAGCGGAACAATACTGAGATTATCAGTAGCTTTATCCGCAATAACAGGAACTCCACTACATATCTTTAATATCAGATACAACAGACCAAAACCTGGTTTGCGACCCCAACATTTGGAAGCTGTAATTACAGCTGGAAAATTGTGTAATGCAGAAATCACTGGTGCAGACTTAAATTCAACTGAACTTCGGTTTAAACCTAAAAAAATTAATGGCGGTAAAATCCTGGCTGAAATCGGAACTGCTGGAAGTATATCCGCTCTTATTATGACTGTATTACCAATATGCTTATTTGCAAATAATCCTGTAAGACTTCATATTACCAAAGGTGGAACGGATGTTTCACATTCACCCACGATAAATTTCATGAGGTTTGTATTTCTAAAAACCTTAAAAAAAATGGGTATTAACGCCTCAATAAAAATTAACAGTTATGGATATTACCCAAAAGGAATGGGAGAAGTTATACTTGAAACAAATCCCTCTTTATATCTTAAACCTATTAATTTGGCACAATTTGGAAAAATAAATCACATTGAAGGTATTTCCATCTCTACTTTCTTGAAAAAACGAAAGGTAGCTGAAAGACAAGCAAAAGCTGCAATCGCTTACCTTAAAGGAAAAGAATACAATGCAGATATTAAAATTGTATATGACCGATCAAATCCTTTTCAAAAAGGGAGTTCAATCACTTTATGGATGGAAACTACAACCGGCATATTAATTGGAGCAGATGCAATTGGATCCACTAGAAAATCTAGTGAAGAAGTCGGCAGAGAGGCCGCAAGAAAACTATGTTTTGATCTTCAATCAAATCCAACTGTTGATGTTAATCTCTCAGATATGCTTATACCTTATATGGCTCTGAGTAAAGGAGTATCAACTTTTTTGACAAGATCAATTTCAAATCATTTAGAGACTAATATTTGGTTAATGGAAAAACTACTCAATACAAGTTTTACAATAAAAAAAATAGATCATCTCTATAGAATAACAAAGAGTGAATAGGAAAATGTCTGAGGATTCAATTTGCATAGAAGTAAATACAAAACTCGGAGAATTAACCATTAGATTACTTAACAAAATCGGGATAGTTAACAAAAAATTCAAGATTAAAAAAAACCAAAACAGCCTTTATGTGCCAATAATTCATAAACCAAATGAATCTGAATTAGAATTTCTAAAAAAGAGCATTTCTGATTTTCAAATTTTAATCACCTCCTTTAGCCTCAAGAAAAACCCGATAAAAAAAATAGATGATTTGTTAGATAATCAAATACCTAAACATCTTTTGAAAAGTCTTCCACAATCCATGGACTTTGTGGGAGATATAGCAATTATAGAAATTCCTTTTGAACTAAAAAAATATAGTGAATTTCTAGCCAGAGCAGTTTTAAAAATTCATAAAAACGTAAAGACTGTTCTATCAAAATCAGGTCCAATTACAGGAAATTACCGTTTGCGCAGTTTGAAGTTTCTTGCTGGAGAGAATCGCACCCAAACGATTCATATTGAATTTGGTTGCAAATATTATCTAGATATAGCTAAAGTCTATTTTTCTCCAAGACTTTCTCAGGAGCATAATAGAGTTGCTTCTCTTGTTGGAAGAGATGAGGTAGTTTTAGATCTTTTCGCTGGAGTCGGACCTTTTTCCATTCCTATTGCTAAAAATAATCCTGAGGCTAGAATTATTTCTGTTGATTTGAATCCTGATGCAATCGAGTTTCTCAAAAAGAACATTAGATTGAATAGAGTTGATAATAACATCATCCCTTTTGTGGGAGATGCAAGACAACTAATTAACAAAAATCTTGTTGGTCTTGCAGATCGAGTAATTATGAATTTACCTGAAACAGCAAAAGAATTTATTGATGTTGCTTGCAAAGCAATTAAACCCCGTGGTGGTATTATTCACTATTATGAGTTCATGCGAATTCCAGACTCAATAGAAAAAGTAAAACATAGATTCTCTAAAAGAGTTCAACAAGCAGGCAGGATCGTTGATCGTTTCCTTTTTGTTAAAAATATAAGAGAAATAGCACCATTTCGATATCAAATCGCTTTTGATGTGATAATTCACTAGTTGATTATCAGGGTAATTCTTACTATTTCTTTTGGGTCCCTTAGTTTCTTAACAAGATTTGATGATAAATCACAAGCTGACTTGCTAGCTTTAATTGCTAATGTTCGATCACAAATATAGTCACTTTTCCTAATTACCATGTCTTTGGTATTGGCTAGTGTTAATTTAGGAAAACCTTTGGCTGTCAATTCTTCAAATAATCCGTTAGCTTCAATTATTATGGTGATTTTTGAATTTTTTTTTCTTAATCTCTTTCTGAATTCATCACTTAATTCGTTTAATGATTTGTTAGCAGCGACTGCTACAATGCAGTTTCCATTTTTTGATAATTGTGTATCCTTTGTGATTTCTAAGGTAGTTTTATGTGTTGCTAGTATGTTTTCATGACCATGCGCAAGAATGACCTCTTTTATGCTAGCTTTTTCCACTTTATTCTTTCACTTCTATAGAATCTACTTTTCCATCTCCGTCTAAATCAAATCCTTGAATTACTGCTGTAAATGTTTCTTCATTATCTAAATTTAGAAGAGTTTTACTGTGATATTTTGTTAAAGCTAAAACACACGCTTTGGTACCCACGGCTTTATTTCCTGCAATTACTATGATGCGTTTGGTCTTATCCCAAGGATTTATTATTTTTGCGATTAATCCAATTGTATCTGAAGTATAATTATTTGAAGTTTTGTCGGATAATAGACCTCCCAACAAGAACCCTAGGCTAGAAGACTGCATATTGAATCTTATTGGGATATGTTTATTAACTTCTTGAGTGAGCAAGTTTGTTCCAGGACCACCTACCAGGATTAAGTTGTTTTTTTCCTCTTTTTCCACCTTTACATCTACATCTAATTTTATAGCAAAGTCTTTTGGCATTTTCATAAATTGTCCGAGGAAAAACGTTAGGTGAGCTGCATAATGACCGTCTCTAGCGCTTGTTTTAAAAGGGCCATGGGCTGTTGGACTTCCTACAACTACTTTTCCATAAAATACTCCTTGTTCGTTAACGAATTCTTTAAAGAAGCTCTGAATTTTATTACTCATATTTGAAAAAGCAAGGTCTTGAATCAATTCATATTTCTGAGGCAATTCTATTCCAAATGCGGGAGCTACAGTTTTGAAATATTTTGCAGTTCCTCCCTTCTTTTTTTTCTCTTTTTTAACTATTATGACCCCTGCTCTAGATAGTTTTTTTATATGGTAGTAAACTAACTGTTCATGTATTCCAAGTTTTCGAGCTATTTGTAGTGGATACAGCTCTTTTTCTGAAAGCATTAAAAGAATTTTCCAGGTTAGATCTCCTAGGATTATTTTCAGTTTTTTTGGATCTTGGATCATTTTAATCTTTTTAACTTTGTAGCCTTTTTCGTTTTTTTCTAGTAATCTTTTATTCATCTGCTCCCCAATTACTTACCATTTATCAACCATTAAAAATTTTATTATAATCCCCTTCTTTCGATAGCAAGAAATGATTTTATCATCCATTATATTAAAGGAGTTAAATGTAAAACCCTTAAAAAAAAGTTTTTACAGCTAATGTTTTTCTCTTAATAATGCTTATTAGATTGAACCCATTCATTAATGACTTAAATCTTACGATGCAAGAATGTGAAAAAAATGTGCGGCATATTTGGATGTGTCTTGAAAGAAGGGGCAGCTTCACCAGTGATTCATGATTCATTAAAACGGCTTGAATATCGGGGATATGACTCTGTTGGAATAGCAACGCTGCATAATGGCGAACTCCAGTTAAAAAAAGATCAAGGTAAAATAGATGACGTACACAAACTATTAAATCTCGATGATTTAAAAGGAAATATTGGAATAGGACACACCAGATGGGCAACCCATGGAGCTCCACTAAAAATAAATGCTCATCCACATTTGGATTGCACGGGAAAAATAGCAGTTATTCATAATGGAATCATTGAGAATTTTTCCGAATTAAAACTTGAACTTGAAAATAACGGCCATACTTTTGTTTCAAAAACTGATACTGAAATAATTGCACATTTAATTGAGGATAATATAACAAAAAATCCCAAATATTGTCTAGCCGATGCAGTTAATGAAACTGTAAAAAGACTAGAGGGATCCTACGCTATTGCGGTTATTTCAACATTAGAACCAACCAAAATAGTATGTGCACGAAATGAGAGCCCACTAGTTTTAGGTGTTAACCAAAACGGCTACTACCTTGCATCAGACATACCAGCATTTTTACCAATAACAAATCGTGCAATAATAATAAATGATGGAGAAATAATAATCATATCTTCTGAAGGGTATGAAATTAGGAAAATAAATGACTATAGTATTGTTTCAAGAGAACCTAAAACAATTGATTGGACACCTGAAATGGCGGTAAAAAAAGGATATCCTCATTTTATGATTAAGGAGATAAATGAACAGCCTTCAACATTACGCAACACGTTAAGGATGCAAGACCACTACTTGGATCTAATTTCGACTTTTCTCGATAGAGCAAAAGACGTATTTTTGGTTGCTTGTGGGACCTCTTATCATGCCTGCTTTGCTGCTTCTTATATGTTTTCAAAACTTGCGTTTTTGCCAACCTATCCGGTTTATGCTTCCGAATTTGTGGAGCAACACGGTAAATCTGTTAATATTGATAGTACCATTTTAGCTGTTAGCCAATCAGGTGAAACCGCAGATACCTTATCTTCAGTAACTTGTGCACAGCAAAGAGCAGCAACAATACTAGGATTAACAAATGTAATAGGGTCAACTTTAACTCGTGTTTCTAGAGTTTATATTGGCCAACAATCTGGGCCTGAAATTGGTGTTGCAGCGACGAAAACCTTCACATCTGAGCTTTCTGTCTTAGCTCAATTAGCTTTAAGATTATCTAAAAAGAGAGGTAAAGTTTCTCAAGATGAGATGGACTTTTTGTCGGAAAAATTAGAAAAAATACCCGACATTGTTGAAACCATAATATGTAATCAAGCTAAAAAAGTTAAACAAATAGCAAAAAAATACAAAAATGCAAAAGTCTTCTTCTTCCTAGGCAGAGGAATTAGTGCTGCTACAGCATATGAAGGACGTCTTAAACTTATGGAAATTGCTTATGTTCCTTCAATAGCATTTCCAGCAGGAGAAAGCAAGCATGGTCCTATTAGTTTAATTGAACCTGGATTTCCCGTAGTTTTTATTTGTCCTAAAGATGGATCTCACAAGACTTTAATTAGTAACATAATGGAGATGAAAGCTAGAGGAGCTTCAATAATTTCAATAATCGAAGAAGACGATGAAATAATTAAGAAATTATCGGACGATTTTGTTGAAGTACCTAAAGGAATACCCGAAATCCTTTCACCAATCCCTTTTGTAGTGCCTTTACAACTTCTTGCTTATTATATGGCATTAGAAAAAGGATTAAATCCAGATACTCCACGAAATCTGGCAAAATGTGTTACAGTAAAGTAGCTCTTAACTATCCATTGGATTAGATTTCGCAATATGTTAAAAAGATAGCATAACATTACTTTTTTTGGTGTTTGATTGGAACTCGATAAATGGACTGAACTAATCGACCATTTAAGAAGACAGGGTGTATTACGTTCTGAAAAAGTAATAAGAGCAATGCGTGCGGTGCCTCGCACTAACTTCTTACCCCAAGATATGAAGTTATATAGTGCTTCAGATACGCCTCTTCCTATTGGGTTTGGCCAAACAATTTCTGCGCCACATAGTTTCAGCTTGTGCCTGTACTAGGCGATACATGGTTTCAATAATGAATGAAGCCTTAGAGTTAGAAATTGGCCATAAAGTATTAGAAGTCGGGGCTGGATCTGGTTGGCATTCGGCAACACTGGCAGAGATAATTGCTCCAAGTTCTACTCCCAGAAGCGAATGGGGATGCATTTTTACCTTAGAGATAATTAAGAATCTAGCTGAAAATTCTAGAAAAAATATAATTAATGCAGGTTATGCTGATCGGGTAAAAATAATTAATGCTGATGGTTCCAAAGGATATCCAGAAAAAGCTCCTTATGATCGTATTTTGGTTACAGCAGCAGCCCCAGCTGTACCTCAACCTCTTATTGGTCAATTAAAAACTGGCGGAATAATGTTAATTCCAGTTGGAAATGTATCTCTATTTCAAACTCTTATAAAAATCTCAAAAGGAATTGACGGAAAAATTAATAAAGAAAATCTGGGTGGAGTAGCTTTTGTTCCTCTAACTGGAAAATTTGGTCAGTGATTCTAACAATCAAGAATGATAATATAGGCAACAGTTGCTATCCAAACCATTGTTCAAGAGTAGTTTTTTCTTTAATTTCCTTAGTACCTTTTTGTATTTTTTTAAGAGCTTTTCTTACTCTATCCTCTGAGAAATCTTTTTCTCTGCATAGGAAATCAATAACTCCTTCGTTATCAGCATCTTTCCATTTCAAGAGGTAATTATTAGTTACTTCTGGATGCAAAAAAATCTCTTGTATTTTTTTAGGGTCAAATTGAATTTGATTATTTTTCAAATGTGGTATTACTTTTGCAAAACTACCATATTCTTTGATTAGTTTTAGAGCTGTCTTTGCTCCTAATCCTTTTATTCCCATAGGATTGAAGTCTGTTCCAATCAAGATACTCAAATCAATAAATTGTTCAAAAGTGATTTCATGTTCTCTAAGTATTTTTCTTAATTCTACTATTTCAGGAGTTATATTAATGTAAATATTCTTTCTCGCCAGCTTTCTTCTTCCTGAAATAGTCATATTACGAATCAGTTTAGGTGCTCCAAAGAGTAGGCTATCATAATCTTGACTTGCACAATAATCTGCATCCCCTTTTTTTGCAAGGTAAGCTGCTTGAGCTTCACCCTCACTGGGAGATTGAACCCAAGGAAGCCCCATCAATGATAAAAGTCTCTTACTATCTACTTGCATGTAATCCTTCAAACGAGATGTTGCTTGAGCGTATTTACGAGCTTCTTCAACTTTGCCTTCTTCTA
>JAOZGY010000094.1 GCA_026015145.1 Candidatus Bathyarchaeota archaeon
CATCATAAGGACAAATTGAGTAACAAACACCACATCTACTACAAAGATCTTGGTTAATATTTACTACAGCGAGACATTCTTCACTCATTATGAAATCCTTCTTTTTTAGATTTTTTTGACGCTGTAAGCGTGTTAGCTAAGCTTATGAAAGCATGAAAAAGGGATTTTAATGATATAATGTTTTCCCTCTATTTCCGGTAATACGGTCGTTTAATATAGCAGTAGGCTTCAAGAGCAGCCGTAATACCTTGACCTACAGCAGTCCCAATTTGCTTGACTGGGTGATTTGTTAGATCCCCTGCCGCAAAAACTCCAGGAAGGTTAGTTTTTTGCGAAGAATCAGTTATAACTTGTCCTTTATTATTCATTTTTATATCTGTTTTTTGGATTATTTTGTTGTTTGGTGTTTCACCAATTTGAACAAAAACGGCATCAACTGGAAGTTTCTTGGTTTCATTTGTTTTGTTGTTTACCACAAGAACATTTTTTACGAGTTTATCACCTATTATTTCTTGAATTTCAGTATTCCAAAATATTTTCACATTGTTTTTTGATTTGATATCCTCAACTAGAGCTCTTTCAGCGCGAAAAGCAGCTCTTCTGTGAACAATTAAAACTTCAGATACTATTCCTGACAAGTAAAGAGTTGTTGTTGCTGCAGTGTTTCCGCCTCCGACAACTAGAACTGTTTTTCCTTTAAATAATGGACCATCACAGACTCCACAATAACTCACACCTCGTCCTTTGAATTTTTTTTCGCCTTTGACTCCGATTTCCTTGTAGTGAGAGCCTGTTGCTAATATTATTGCTTTAGAAGTGTAGGTAGTTTTGTTGGTTTTTACTATTCTATCATTTTCTTTGATTAGTATTTCATTTACAGGTTCTAGTTCATGTATAGTAACTCCAATTTGTCTACATTGAAGAACCATCTTTTCTGCTAATTCTCCACCAGTTATTTTTAGAAATCCAGGATAATTCTCCACAATTGGTGCATCAGCAGTTGTACCACCGGCCATTTTTTCATCTAATAAGAGAGTTTTTAAACCGCTTCTGGCAGCATATATCCCAGCAGCTAAACCTGCTGGACCAGTGCCAACAATAATAAGTTCCCATTCTTCGATCTTCATCAGACTCCGTGTGCTTAATATTTTGGTGTGAAGCAATTTATGAATTATTCGGATAGATCTGATTTTCTTTTCGGCAGAATATTGGGTAACTAATTTTAGAACAATAGAGGAGATTTTATTTAGATATTTACATCAATAGTCGATGTGATATTGAATGCTAAAAGAAGCTTGGAAAGTTGCCATTGAGACTTTAAGTTGGATCGAAATGCGAAGACTTAGTGAACAAATGGCTTTAGCAAAAACAATTGATCAGATGAAAATAAGAGATAATAATATTATTAGATATGCGTATAGACTCGTGAGTGAGACAGTTAGACGAAAAAATCTAATAGATGAGATAATCAATCGGGTACTCAAACCTGAAACTATAGATCAGTTAAATTTTGGTTTGCAATCATTTTTGCGATTATATGTTTTTCAAACAAGAATTGTTAGAAATTGGTCTAAAATACACTTAAAAGAAGCGGAAAAAATAGCCAAATTAGGTAGAAGTATTTTAGGTTGGAAAACTCTCAGACGAATTGAACATATTTTAGGTTTTTTGCTTACTCAAGAAGTTCAAATAATTTTTGATGAAGCAGACGAGTTAGAGAGAGTTGCTTTTCAAACATTTCATCCAAAATGGTTTGTGAAATACTGTTTGGATCTTTTGGGGAAAAAACAAGGTATTAGTTTTCTTGAATCGAATATTGTTTCGCCACCAGACTATATTCGATTGAATACTCTAAAGAATACTGAGTCAGAAATTTTGAACAAGCTTTCAGCAGATGGTGTTGAATTAAAGAAAATAGAGTTTTTGGAATATGCTTATGAAGTTCTAGGTACAAAACGCCCTTTATCTAAAATAAGTAGTTTTCAAAACGGGCTATTCTATATTCAGGATAAGGCAAGTTGTTTTGCTGCAGAAATTTCTAATCCAAAACCAGGTATGAATGTTTTAGATGTTTGTTCTGCTCCTGGAACTAAGACATCATATTTAGCGCAACTTATGAAAAATCGAGGCAATATTTACTCGATTGATTATTCAAAACGAAGAAGTAGCATCTGGAGAAATGAAATGGAAAAAATGGGAGTTAAAATAGCCAGCCAGATAATAGCTGATGTACGCACTTCTTTGCCTCTTAATGTTGTAGCAGATTTAATCGTATTAGATCCTCCTTGTACAAGTACTGGAGTTTTTGGTAAGCAACCTTCAGCAAAATGGCGATTAACTCCTCAGTCTATTACTAAAATGGCAGATATCCAATGGCAGATGATCGATAATTGTGTTGACAAAGTCAAACCTGAAGGTATTATAGTCTACTCTACTTGTAGCATCACAATTGAAGAAAACGAGGCAATCATTGAAAAATTTTTGAAACACAATCCAGATTTCTTTTTGGTGAAAATAGAGCCTGAATTTGGTCTCCCTGGTTTTAGAGGTTTAAAAAAATGCCAACGATTTTATCCGCAGTTACATAAGAGCAATGGCTTTTTTATTGCAAAACTTAAGAGAAAGAATTAAGCAAAATTTGTTGCTCAATTTGATTTTTTTTCTATTTTGCTAAGCAATTCAAAAATGATTTTTGAAGCAGTAATAGCTGTTAATCCATGATCATAAATCGGCGCAACCTCCACAACATCAAAGCCTATAACACGATTATCGCACAATGAACATAGAATATCAATTAGTGTGTGTGTTTCAATTCCTTCTGGTTCAGGATTTTGAACACCAGGAGCATAAGCTGGATCAAGAACATCCATATCTATGGATAGATACACATTTTCGTATGAAGAAATTGTATTTTTAATTTCTTTTATGATTTCAAAAGACCCTTGTTCTCTTATCTGATGTGATGTAATATATTCAATTCCGGCTTTTCTTGAGTAGTCCAGTTCTTCCTTGCAAGTAGCTCGAGTACCAACTTCGATAATCTTTGCGGGCTTAATTCTTTCATTTACCAAACGCATAAAAGTTGTGTGAGACAGGGTGAGACCCAAAAATTCTTTTCTTAAATCCAGATGAGCATCAAATACAACTACTGCTGTTTTTTTAGATTTTGATTCAAGTCCTTTTAGAATTCCTAAAGTTATTGTGTGTTCACCGCCTATCGCTACTGGTATTTTATTCTTATCAAAAAGATCTTTGGCAACAAGGTTCAAGATATTTATTGTTTTTTTAGGATCACTAGACACATGAAGATCTCCTAAGTCAATTAGTGGAAGGGATTCAGTGTCGTAATCAGATCGAAGGCTATATGTTTCTATATTTAATGATGCTTGTCGAATTGCAGTAGGCGCAAATCTTGCTCCTGTACGATAAGTGCTTGTTACGTCAAAAGGAACTCCGAATACAGCATATCGTGTTTTATCAAAAGATTGATGAATACCATTGAAAACATTTGATTGAGAAACGAAAAGGTCTATGTTGCTCATAATTGATTCCTTCTTTAATGCTTTCTAAGAAGTTGCTCTAAATCTTTTTGCTTCTAAGAAGTGTAACTTTTACTATTTCATTTGAGTCTATGAATTGTTGATTTGCCGGGATTTCAATGAATCCATCAGCTTTAGATAAGGTTGTTATTGCTCCTGATGCTCCAGTTTGGATTGGATCAGCAATTAGTCTTTGGTTTTTATCCCTGGAAAGCTTAACTGTAACAAATGTTTTTCTACCTTTTGCTGAAAAAAGTCTAGTAGTTAAATTAGCTTTAACGGTGTTTTCCAACAATACTTTTTCTCCTACCAAACTCTCAATAATAGGCTTCACTAAAAGATAAAATATCAATAACGCAGATGTTGGATGTCCCGGAAGAGAAAAAACTGGCTTTTTTCCAATAAGTGCTACAGTAGTAGGTTTACCTGGCTTTACAGCTATTCCAGATATAATGACACCGGGTTTCCCCAGTGAATTCACAATCTTTGGTGTGTAATCTCTTGGTCCCACAGAAACACCACCAGAAGTTATAATCATATCAGAGGAATCTAATGCTTGTTTCAAAGCTTTATTTAGTGCAATCTCATTATCAGGTATAACTCCCATATAAACTGGTTTTCCACCACTTTTTAAGACTGCAGCACTAAGACTGTATGCATTAATATCATAAATCTTCCCAGGAGTTAATTTTTTTCCTGGCTCAGTTATTTCAGCGCCTGTAGAAATAACGGCGACAATAGGTGTCCTTTGCACTTTAATATAATTCATTCCTATCGCAGCCAGAACTCCAATTTCTGATGCACCTAAAAATTGACCTGCATTAAGAACAGTGTCGCCTCTTTTAATGTCTGTTCCTCTTTTCATCACATTTTCTTCTTGGGTCACGGCTCGATAAATAAGAAGAGTGTTTTCTTTCTTTTGTGTATTTTCAACCATTACAACAGCATTAGCACCCTTAGGAATAGGAGCTCCTGTGACAATTTCAACTGTTTCACCTTTTTTGAGTTCTAATTCTGGATATTCTCCAACACTAACTTCACCAGTGATATTCAGATTTACTGGTTTGTTTTCTTCTGCTCCATAAGTATCTTCTGCTTTAACTGCATAACCATCTACAGTTGATCTGCTGAATGGTGGAATATCCATATTGCTAATTACATCTTTACTGATGATTCGATTAGTTGCGTCTATTAATGGAATTTGTTCTTCACCTAAAGGTTTAGGGTCAATTGTATCGATTATCAATTTTTTAGCCAGATCAAAAGGCATTAATTCTCTAAACATCGTTTCTTATTTTCTCCACATTTCCAAATAATTGAACAGATACAAACTCCCCTTTTCTAACTCCTTCTCTATTGGCTGGAACAATAACAAATCCGTTAGCTCTTGTCATTGATGAGATAATACTGGAACCTCTTGCACTAATTGGTTCTACGAAATATTGCGTGTTTTTTTGAAAAACTCGAACGCGAAGATAAGTTTTCCGTCCTAATCTTGTTGACGCTTTTCTTGTAAGGATTCCATGAATTGTTGGTCGTTTCTCAGAATCTAATCCCAGCATTCTAATTAAAAGAGGTCTCATGAAAACTTCAAAACCAATAATTGCAGCAACTGGGTTTCCAGAGAGAATTAGAATTGGTTTTCCCTCTAATACAGCAAGACCGGTAGGCATTGCAGGTCTTAGAGCCATACCATGAACAATAACGCCTGGACTACCAATTTTATTGACTGCGTCAGGTACAAGGTCTAACTTTCCAACGCTTGTTCCACCTGTTGTAATTAGACCATTGTAGTTTTTTAGGGCGATCCTGATCTTTTCTGCGATGTTTTCTAAGTTATCTTTAGCTATACCTAAATCTATGGGATTAGCTCCAAGTTCTTCTAATAATCCTGAAATCATTATCCTATTTGATTCAAAGATTTGGCCATTGGATAGAGATTCTCCTGAATCTATGAGTTCGTTTCCTGTTGCTAAAACACCTATCTGAGGTTTTCTGGTTACTTTAATTGTTTTGTAACCTAAAGCAGATAACAACGCTAAATGTTGGGGTTTTAACCTAGTCCCGGATTTTATTCCAATTTCCCCTACCTTTACATCCTCACCTTTTTTTGAAACATTAGCTCCTTTGGGTAATTGCTTGTATACTTTTAATTGTGTTTTTTGTTTTCTTGTGTTTTCAATCATTACAACTGAATCTGCGTTAATAGGAATTGGATTTCCAGTCCAAACTTGAATTGCTTGTTTAGAAGAGATTTTCTTTGAATCTGTTAACTTCAAAATTGCAGGTTTAAATTGAGATGCTTCAAGCGTATCTTCAGCTAAGAGGGCATAACCATCTACAGCTGATTTGTCAAATCGAGGTAGGTCTTCTTTAGCTATTATGTCTAAAGATAAAACTCGATTAAGTGCATCTTTGATTGGTATTTTGGTTTCATCATGTTTTTGAAGTTGCAAAATACTTAACCATTTATTTAATGCTTCATCTGTAGATGTTAGTTTTTGGAATCCAATCAATCTAGCCAATGAACTTCCCAGAAAATGATTAGTAGTTAATGTAAAAAATGTATCGAATAAAACTATTTATTAAAAGTTGAATTCAAGGTATCGCGCATTTTTATAGCATCATAATCAAGTAGTGCTGTTTCACATATTATTACAGGATGCATCTTATATTCGATAATCAATTCAGATAGCAACTGGAAATCAGGCCCATAATTTTTATTCCTCAAGATATGATGACGTCTTTCACCTTTTTCAGTAAATTCAATTTTAGAAAAGTGAGAATGCATATTTCTTACAGCTTTTATTCCTAATCTTTGTTCGATAAGGTTAAGGATCAAACGATAATCAGTCCCACTCTTAAAAACTCCTGCATTTCGAGCATGCAGATGGGCCCAATCTATAACTAAGTGGGTTTGTTCGACTTCCTCACATATTGTCAAGATTTCCTCTAATGAACCAACTTGGGAGGATTTTCCCATAGTTTCTGGTCCAAGCTTAACTTTTTTTATACCTAGACCTTTCAGAGTGTCTACCACTTCTTCTATTTCTTTAACACATTTCCTGAGAGCATTGCTTTTTTCCATTTTTCCGTAGAAACCCGGGTGAAAAACGAAGATATACGCATTCATCCAATTGGCAGCCTGTGCACCTGCAATTATTCTGTGTTTACTTGCTTCTACAATTTCCTTTTTTCCACAAAGATTAATGAAATAAGAGCCATGAACACTCAAAATGACATCATTTTCTACTGCTTGAATCCGAAGTTGTTCTGCAGATTCTTTTCTTATTTGAGGTTTTTGACCCCATCTTACAGCTGGATATTCAAAAGCATCAAGACCTTCAGCATGTAAAAGGCTAGGAACATCAGAGATTGTTCCAATAAATTCTTTGAATCTCTCTGGAACTCCTGCTGGTCCAAAACGGGTATGATCTTCCATTAATTTCCCTTTCAAATAATCTTTTACAATGAAAATATCAGATCATTCTAAAAAATTTGATCCTGATTGATTAATATTAATTCTGTATCAGAACTACCAAGACCTAAAGCCTATATTTGAATCTAAAGTTCTTTTTAAAGCAAAGCAAACGACAAATATTTGCAGAAAAACCTAACTCGCTCTGAACAAATCAGTAAATGATCCAATAAAAAAATAAGAGATTTACCGGAAAGCTGATTAGCAGCCAAATTGAGGCAGTTGAACTAATTTGAAGAAAACATACAAAAGAGGAAAAACCAAAGTTAAAAAAGAATCTGTTGCCCAGAGTTTATTGGAGAGAATTTTTGAATATAATATTACAGAAATTGAACCTGTTTATGATCTAGAAAATGGTTGTAATAATAGTTATCCAATAGTTGAATCCATTTTAGGTTCTGATGTGAAGATTGAGCCGCTCTTGGAAGAGATCGCTGAGACAGGAGTTTTAGTGAAAGAACTTTTCGATAAGATGGTTCTTTGTCCTAAATGCGATTCTCAGTATATTTCCACTCGTTACAATTGTCCCTATTGTAGCTCTTTTGATATTGAAAAAAGTTCTTTGATAGAACACATAAAATGTGGATATATGGATGTGGAACAAAATTTCCGCAAAGGAAAGAAACTTGTATGTCCTAAGTGTAATGGCGTCCTAGAGAGGGCTGATTTTGATTATAAAAAAGCGGGTGTATGGTGTAAATGCAATAATTGTAGTAAAAACTTTGATATACCTACACCTTCGCATTTCTGCAGAAAATGTGGAGTAATTTCAACTTTTGAAGAAATTAATCTAAAAAATGTTTATTCGTATAAAGTTAAAGATGCTACTCAAGTAGGATCAAAAAGTATTGCGTTTGTTAATACTGCAATAAACAACTTTTTAACTAAAAAAGGGTGGAAAGTTCAAAGTCCAGCAAGTGTTAAGGGTAAATCTGGAGCACAACATTCATTTGATATTGTAGCCTTTAAAGGATCTAAATCAAAAAAGCCTATAGTTCTCGATATAGCAACATCTACAGAAAATGTAGTTGCTGAACAACCAGTAGTAGCTCTATTTGCAAAAATATTCGACGTTTCTCCTAAAAAATCGTTTCTAGTTGCTATACCAAAGCTCAACGAAAATGGAAAGAAAATGGCGGAGTTATATAAAATTCAAATAATAGAAGCCCAAGATCAAAGTAAAGCTATCGAGTCTTTGAAAGAAAGTTTGTAGTTCTATTCTATTGGTAGAATTGCTACA
This sequence comes from Candidatus Bathyarchaeota archaeon, assembly GCA_026015145.1. Taxonomy (GTDB): domain Archaea; phylum Thermoproteota; class Bathyarchaeia; order Bathyarchaeales; family Bathycorpusculaceae; genus AD8-1. The sequence continues at coordinate 8,258 of JAOZGY010000094.1, forward strand.
TTTCCTCTTTCAGTTGAGATTTTGGTTGTATAAGATCCATTGGGAAGATTTATGTTTTCATATAGCTTTGAAGTTATTTCTCCAGGTGCAATAAATGTATCTATTTCAAATCTTTGATGATTTGTTGAATTATTTATCCATAAAGATACAATATGAGAAGTTAGCGATCCTCCATTTTGAAAAGTAATTTTCGTCCAAGTTTCATTTACGGATTGCACGGATATTATTTCAATTTTCTCTTGCATTTTTTCCCAGTCGACCTGGTTCATTTGGTAACTCCAAAGAATTACGTTACCCACGATAGTAACTATCAAAACTAGGCTTAGCATAACAATTATAACAGTGCTTATTCCTCGTTTATTGTTTCTAAGGAGCCTTGTAATAGCTTGCAATATGAGCCCCCCTATTTGTTAATATATCAATGTAGTATACTTCTCCAGAAATCCAATCAAAATTGACTTTAAGCCAATCATTTTCATTGATTTCTAAGTTGAAAGGAGAATTGAATAATTGTCCTACTTTATTTACATAGACTGCGGCAACTTGGATAGAAACTCTTCCAACGTTACGAATGTAAATATCTATTTTGCTATTAATTTCATCGAACCAGACATCTTCAACTAGTACTCGTTCACCCATGGTTTCTCGAAGATTAGTTGTGATAATAAAAGTTGCAGAGGTAGCTAAAGACATAATTGAAACAGCTACCACAGTAAGCAAAAGGTGGCTAAGAACTGGTGTTATAGCTTTTTTATTTTTGAAAAATTGTTTTAATTGTTTTTTCATCTTTTCACCTTCATAGAAAAAGTCTCAGAGTCACGTAACCTATTATCATCATTATTACACTGTGTTTCAATCCAGAGTTTGTTGATCCTTCACCCATTTTCCCTGCAACTAGTCCACTAAAGAAACCTTGAACAACCGTCAAATGTAGAAAAATTCGTTGCAAGATTAAAGGTGATGAGGTCGAGATTGAAAAAAGAGCAACGCCTTCAATATCTGTAAAGAAAGTCTTAAACAAAATAACAATAGTAAACAGAAATACGAAAAGAGCTACATAGATTATTGCAATATATGGTCTTGTTTGAGTTTTACGCTCCTTTTCTAAGATGATTGTTGTCTCAATAAATTTGGTTAACGGATCAAAGACTTGTTCTACTCTACCCCCAGAGTGACTTGCTTCTATTATCATAGGTATTGTTCTATGGCTTAATACGGTGTCAACTCGGTTTTCAAAAGCTAAAAGTGCTTCCTCAAATGAAGAACCCCAAGACATTTGAATTGTCATTTTTTGTAATTCATCAGTCAACGGACCATAATCTCTTTTAGCGGCTTCTTCTAAAGCCTGTGGCAGTGTTATCCCTACCTCTTGAGCTTGAACTATACTTCTGAAAAGGTCAGGTAAATGTTCATCTATTGCTTTTCTCCATCGATAATCAATATAAGTTAAGATTGCTGTTGGCACAACTAATACAAGAATTGAGGCAAAAACAAAATCGTCTAAGTACGAACTGAAACCTACATTAATATATCCAAAAATAACTAAGATTAGAGCTAGAAAAACTGAAACTCCTATTGCTATTTTCTTAGTTCTGTTCTTAATTTTTGGCATTTTTATCTACCATTTTGGAGAGACTGTATCTAAGATTATCAAGAAGATTGTACCTAGAACTGGAATTGCTAGATAAGTTAACAAACTCAATAGAAGTTCTGGATTAAGTAAACCCATATCCCCGCTACCTAATGCCGACATAACTGACACTAAAATAACAAGGATTAATGGTCCAGTCAAAAGTAATGCAACATAAACTTCAGATAGAACGGATAAATTGTCAGCGTATTTTTTAAGACTGAGTTTTTTTAACTTCATTGCAGTTTTAAATTTAGCTTGTAAATATGCTCCTAGGTTTCCGCCTGAATGAATTGTTGATATTATTCCCTCTATTGCATCTTTAAATCGTAGTGATGAGGTTCTAGCTGATACTTTTTCGAGTGAAGAGATTACATCTAAGCCAAATAAATTAATGTTAGTAATTACCTCTTTGGCTTCAATAGAAGCAGCTAAAGGAGAAGTTAATGTTGAAATCGAAGAAAAAATCTTTTCAGAAGAAACACCTGAAGTCGCTAGAATGGACATATAGCCCATAGTAAAAGGCAGCTCATCATCAAGTTCTCTTTTACGTTTATCTGCACAATACACTGGATATAGGTAAAAACCAATAATTGAAAGAGCAAAAGAAAACAAAGCACCCCCTAAACCAAATAATAACGCTGATACAAGAGACATATTGAAGAGATAGAGCAAGGTTATAGGTAAGCTCACTCCGATTATTATTGTAATAAAAAGAGAGAAGAGAATTGTTAAGCTAACATATGCTTTGAAATTGAATTTCAAACCTGATTTTAACAGTGTTTGATCCAGATCTTTGAATATCGGAATAAACTTTGCAATTTTGTTTCCTATTAAATGATAAGAGATAGTTAATGGTTTTTCAAGATTTTTTTTTAACTCTTTGCTGGAAGAATTTTGTTTACTATTAGAAAACTTGGAAGAAAAACGATGCAGTCGCTTATTAAAAGAATGGAATTTTTTAGATAATGGATTACTTATTTCAACCCCATCCTGGCTTTTTGAATAACTCTCTTAGGATTTGCGTAATATTCTCTAACGACATTCGCTACATCCATATGATTTCGGATTCCTTTTTTTACCATCCAATCAAGAACTATCTGCCGGGATCTTAATTCACGATTTATGTCCTCGTCTTTTAAGCCCATTTTCGATTTATGCTTCTCTAAAAGACCACTAAATTTCAAAGAGGAGAATTTGTCAAATTTAGGATTCCAATTGAATACTTCTTGTGTTAAGATTTCGTTTGTAGTTTTTTCGATTCCATGGATTTCAGTTGCTATCCTAATGCGTCTTGCAGGTTTACCATTAACTTCAGTTCTATCCATGACTAAAATTATATCCGTCATCGCCACAAGAGCCCTAGGAATATTCATGGGTTCAGATTCCAGCCTATTTATCACTGATTCAACTGATTCAGCATGAATTGTACACATTGCTAAATGTCCAGTAGCCATCGCTTGAAACAGTGTGAATGCTTCTTCACCTCTCACTTCACCCACAATTATGTAATCGGGTCTTTGTCTCACAGCTGTTTTCAAGAGATCAAAAAGAGTAATCGTTCTGGCCTGTTTGTCATCTCCTTTAAAGCCAGCTCTTACTACTGAGGGAATCCAGTTTTCATGTGGAAGATTAATTTCTTGCGTATCTTCAACACTTACGATCTTCATTTCAGGTTTTATGAAAATCGAAAGACTATTGAGAGTCGTGGTTTTACCACAAGCCACACCTCCAGCCACCATCACTGATGCACGATTTTCTATTAAATACCAGAGATATGCAGCCATCTTGGAAGAGATTGTATTGAATTTTATCAAATCGGAAATCGTTAGAGGGTCAGCCTTAAAACGTCTTATAGTGAAAGTAGATCCTCTTCTTGTAATCTCTCGACCATACGTTATTTGAATTCGACTTCCATCGGGAAGTGATGAATCAAGTATCGGTGATGCGATGGAAACATTTTTTCCAGAAAGATAAGCAAGACGAACAACAAACGCATTTAGTTCAGCAGGATTCTCGAAAATTAAATTCGTAGGCAATGATTCATAAACTCTATGCCAAATATAAAGCGGAATATTAACTCCATCAGTAGATATGTCTTCAATTAATGGATCTTTCATTAAGGGATCAATTTTTCCATAGCCAATAAAATCTCTAATTATATAGTAAGTTAATTTGTCAATTGCTTCAACAGGAATTTTTAGTCGATATTTCTGTATTAACTCCTTGATTTTTTGTCTCAGATATTTTTCTGCTTTTGTTTTGTTTTCTATTTCTTTCATATTTACATCTAATTCATCCATCAAAAAGGTCTTGATTTCATTGAGTTGGATAGCTTCTTCAGAGTTTAGACTAGGTTCAAGTATTTCGTATCGAATTTTTTGTGTTTCTTTTTCTCGGACTATTGCTGCGTAAACGTAAGGTTCATGGATTGCATAAATTTCCTGGAACATTGTTGGTTTCTTAACGATATCACTAAGCAAAGGAGATTTAGATGGTTGCTTAAGAACATTTATCGTTTCTGCTTGCCGCTTTTTCTTCGTCTGCCTTTTCCTCCTGAGGGTGAATAGTTGGGTAATTCTTTCAAAAAGTATAGTGCGTCGCAAGTCTTAATAAGCTATATGTATGTTTAATCTTTAGTGAACTTCATACTAAAACCTGAATTTCTTAAAGTCAGTAAGAAATATCACTGCATGATTAATCGTTACAAAATCAAAATAGAATCTGACTAATCGTTGGTATACTAACATATCCAAAGTGGAGTTGCAGGCGCAAGTAAATTGCAGTTGCCAACATTATAAGATTTATGGCTAATAGAAGAAAGTCTCCCCGATGAAATTTCAACTCATATAAGTTTGTCCGGTTTTTAGTAGCACCCCAAGCCCTAGATTCCATGGCTTCTGCTAATTCAAGACTTCGCCTAATTGCACTAACTATCAATGGAATCAAAATAGGAATATAATTTCGAATTCTTTTCAAAAAGCCGCCTTTTTCTAATTCTAAGCCTCTAGCTTTTTGTGCATCCATTATTGTTTGAGCTTCTTCAGCTAAAACTGGAACGAAACGAACCGCGGTTGTAAAAGCAAAAGCGAATTCGTAAGGAACACGAGTTTGCTCCAAAGCTAAACCAAGATGATCAGGTGATGTGGTTAAAAAGAAAACAGAAAAGGATTCCACTAAAACTACAAATCGCACAGTCATAGCGATAGCTTCTTCAACATCAATTATGGTTAAGACATAACCTGATCCTAAGAACCTCGTCGCTATGTTTATTATGAATATGAAAGTTGCCAAAAAGACAGCTCCACGAAGAGATCGAAGCCATTCTCTTTGAACTCCCGCTAAAAGAACAAAAGGAATAGGCATAAAAAAGAGAGCAAGTAAAACCAGAAGTTGATTAAAGAGAATGGCTACAACAAAAACCACAATAACATAAACGAACTTCATTCTTGGATCTAAATTATGAATTGGAGAGTAGACCTTCCTAAATTTTAAGCCATCAAAAACACTCATTGTCTTTTCTCCAAAGTTTTTAACAAGATGTTCTTGGCTTCGTACAAGTCAATGATGTTTTTAGGTAGGCCAAAATGAGATAATTTATGAAATACCTGAGCAATTTGGGGTAAAACTATTGATGATTGATTTAAAACTTCTTGATTAGTAAGAATTTCTGTTCCCTTACCATCAGCCATTATTTTTCCTTCTTTCATCAACAAGACACGTGGATTACATTCAGCTACAAACTCCACATCGTGAGTAACTATAACAACTGTTTTTTGCTGAGTCTGCATTTGAAGAATAAATTGCCGCAATTTTTCTTTTTGTCGATAGTCTTGGCCAATTGTAGGTTCATCTAAAATCAATGTTTTAGGATTCCAAGCTAATACCGAAGCTAAAGCAACTCGTTTTCTTTCACCTCCGCTAAGAAGAAACGGAGAAGTTTTTCGATATTGTGTCAAACCTAGAAGATTCAAAGCCCAATTAATTCGCTGTTTCACAATGTCTTTTTTAAAACCAAAATTCTTCAATGCAAAAGCAATCTCTTCTTCAACGGTTTCACTAAAAAGCTGGTGATCGGGATTCTGGAATACAAAGCCTGCATTTTTAGCCAATGCTGCAACACTGGTTTTTGTTGTTTCGACGTTGTCTATTCTTACAAGTCCTCTCGAAGGCTTGAGGAGTCCGTTGAAATGTTTTACGAGTGTTGTTTTTCCAGCACCATTTTGTCCCATTATGGCAACAAATTCGCCTTCTTTGATTGTTAGCGTGACACCTTTTAGGGCTTCAACATTATTTGGATAGGAAAAATAAACATCTTCAACTTCTATCATTTTGTTTTCAAGAGCTCCTCTAAGAAGTTTGCTAGCTCTTGTGAGCTAAGAGGGGTAGTATTTCGAAGTTTCAATTTATTCTCTAGAAGTTCTTGATGAAGAAGTGTAGCTTTTGGTATTCCAACCCCTAGCAGCCGGGTTTCTTCTTTATTTAGGATTTTTCGGGGTTTTCCATCAAGACATATTTTTCCTTGATCCATAATTATGATCCGACTGGCATATTTTGCTGTTAAGTCTAATCTGTGTTCAACTAGCACAACTGTTATTCCCAATTTTGTATTCAATTCATTAATTACTGCGAATATTTTTTTTGCACTAAGTGGATCTAGAAAAGATGTGGGTTCATCTAGAACTATTAACTCAGGTTGCATTGCTAGCACAGAAGCAATTGCCACACGTTGTTGTTGTCCACCTGAAACTTCGTGGGGCGATCTTTCTCGTATATCATAGATACCTACTTGTTTTAATGCCCAGTCGACTCTTTGGCGAATTTTTTCCCTATCCACACCAAGGTTTTCTAGTCCAAAAGCAACGTCTTTTTCTATGGAAAGTGCGAAAAGTTGATTTTCAGGATTTTGAAAAACCAGACCAACATGCTTTGCCATTTCATAAGTGTGTTTTTTTGAAGTGTTCAAACCAGTGACAGTTATTTCTCCTTTAATCTCACCTTGGTAAAAATTTGGTATTAATCCATTAAAACATCTACATAGGGTCGTTTTTCCGCATCCACTTGGACCCGTTATTAGAACAAATTCACCCTTCTCCACTTTCATGGATACATCTTTTATTGAGGGGAGTTTTCCCCCTGGATAAGTGTATGTGAGGTTTTTTGTCTCTATTACGGGCATTTCTATTTTTCCTGTCTATGTTAAGCATCTTTTTTCAAATTTATTTTTACCTGTTTACGGTTGATTTGACAGATATTTCTTTATTATTACTAAGCACTGATTTAGGGCATTTTCCACTTCGCCTTTGCCGTTTAAGCCTGCAGCTGAAGCATGGCCACCACCCATTCCTTGGATATATTCACCTAATGGTTGTGCAATATCTTTTCCTAGGTGCATTCCTGTTTTTTTATTAAATTCGTTACTACAACGCAGACTCATCTCTATCCTATCACCTTTTTGTCCGGCAACCGTAGCCATATGAGCACCTAAATCAATCATAGCACGTGCCGCAGAAGCTTGATATGAACCTACATTTGAAAAAGCAATTATCCACTTGTCAATTGTCATTACTCTAGCTCTTCTACATGCTTTTATTCTTGCAATCCGTTCAGAAAAGCTCACAGGTTTTGATAAGGAAGCTAACGCTTCTTGGGGATTTACTCCGATTTCGCCAAGCTCAGAAATTGTCTTAAATGTTGATGCGTTTCCAAGTACAAAGTGACGGGTATCGGAAGCTATTCCTAGAAATAGAGCCTTAGCTACATTTAGGTTGGGTTTTATGTTTAGTTCTTTATAGAATTTGTAAACTATTTCACAGGTAGATGAGGAGGATTCATCAGTTATGCTTATTTTTGCTGCTAATTTTGTTTTTGGATGGATTGCATGGTGGTCAATCACGATTATAGGTGATTTGGTTGCTGCTAACTTATCTGCTAAGTTCCCAAGCTGTTGAACTGTATTTGTATCTAGCAAAATTATAATGTCAGCTTTATTTAAATCAGGATTAGGATCAAAAGGTATTGGAACATACTTTAGAACAGATTTTGAGAGTCGATTAATCCCTTGTTCGGTTCCTATCACTACTCTTAGA
>JAOZGY010000098.1 GCA_026015145.1 Candidatus Bathyarchaeota archaeon
GAACAATCTTTATTATTTCTTCGAAAGAAAACAATATTTGTTTTTTTGAATTGCTAGAAACTAAACTTTTTTCCAAAATTGCTATTAGATTATCTGTTTCTTTAACTGCAGTCTTTGTGATTATTTTTTGAAATTCGTTATTTCTTATCAAAATTCTAACTTTTTCTTTTGTGCTAGGCGATCCTGTTATTTTTGAGAATGCTACTTTATTCTTTCCTTGATTTAGCCAAGTATGATGATGCTTGATGTGGGATATAAATTCGTCAGCATAATTAGTTCTTGGAGGAGTCGAGATAATAACGCTTTTAATTCCTTGCTTAAGTGTTGGTCTTAAAATCCCTAATAATTCCTCATGAAAATTATAAATTGTTATATTCTTTTTTTTCAGTTTTTTGTACGATATGGATTTTTCAAGTTTAGCAATTTTGCTGAATATTTTCCATATTGTTGCTTTTTCTTCTTCAATACCTACAAGAAGGGCAATTGGATAACCTCTTTTTAATCTTTTTTTCTTGATACTTTTTCCGCCTCGTTATGAGAATTATTCGTTTGGTATTTGATTTATTGTAAACTTCTTTTTCTATTAGATGTCTCGCTTTTTGAATTATATCGAAGTTGGGAATAGTGATTATTATATATTGACATATTAGATACTTTTGGTGTACAATAAATGTTTGAGATATTCAAAGATCAAAATAATGAACTATTAACTGAAGAAATTACTGATAAAAAACCAAAAAGGAAAATTACTAGACTAAAGAATATGGCAAAAAAACCATCTCAGAATTTTAAAAGAAATGAAGAAACAGTAGTATCAATATTAAAATCACTTTCTGATGAAGAAAAAGATCTTCTAACTGAGAAAAATCAATTACTTGGTGTGGAAGAAACGCTTAAAAAAAGGATCATAAACGAAATTGAAGCAAAGAAATCTAGGATTACGAGTCTTCAAATGGAAATTCCTGAACTTAAAAAAAGACTTGAATTTCTAGCCAAAATGCTTGAGATACCTGTTGTCAAATAAACATAAAAATATGGATTTTGTTAAATCTGGAAGGATTCAACTTTTTATTATATGTATTTCTTTTAGTAACTTATCGACACATATAAGAATGTCGAATTTGTCGATTTTCAAAGGATCTGGTTATGATCGAAATTAAAACCAAAAGTGATTTTGAAAATCAATTAAATAATAAAAAACGGGTTCTAGCTTTGTTTTATACCTCTTGGTGTCCGTTTTGTAGAGAATTTATGCAAATCTTCAATGAAGACATTAAAAGAAACTTGTTTGATGTTGTTCTCTATGTAAATATGGATGATTATTCAAATCCTATTTGGGAAGATTACTCTATTAATAATGTTCCTACGGTGATATTTTTTAATAATGGAAAAATTAAGAATAGGATTGATGGAAAATCTGGTTTGGGATTAACTAAATCTCAATTTGATGATCTATTGAGTCGATGTTGAAAGGAACTTAATTGTTGCTTAAATGTAATTAAGATCAGAAGAACTCTATATTCGAAACATAGCTACAATTGTTGTTGCCGCTCCCTCTATTCCTGGCACATTTTTATGAATTAACGAAACTATTCTTTCCAAATCTCCACGGTCTTTTGCTCGCAGTGGCGCTATTAGATCATAGGGTCCAAATATAATATCTGATGATATTACTTCTTCTATTTTTGAAAGCGAATCTTGAGCGTCTTCTAATTGGTGAGGTTTTACATTTAAAAACATGAATGCAAAAGGCTCTTCAGCAAAAGCAGGTCCTTCTTTTACTACAACATAAGTCGTTGTTTTTGTTATCAAATTATCTTTGCAATCAACCATTCTTATTGGTCTGAACCATTTCTCTGAAAATTCCTCAATATCTTTAAGATCTCTAAATTGAATCAGAATATCGGCGGACCCAAAAAGCAGGAAAATATCCCCCTTTGATATTCTTAATTTGGTATTCTTAATTTAAGCAGCTCTTCTAAGACTCTATTGTAGGTACCTATTTTACAGATTAAACTCATGTATGCCTTCATAATTAGTCAGTAAAAAGTAGTTTTAAATTGAATAAAAAACTTCTGAGTCATTGCATAATATTATTTTTTTTATCTGAATTATTAATTTATGATA
>JAOZGY010000101.1 GCA_026015145.1 Candidatus Bathyarchaeota archaeon
AGAAGAAAAATTGCATTAATAGCCCTTGGAGCTTTAATCATCGTAATTGTTCTTTTTTTAATAGTTTATTTCTTCTTCCAAAACATTATAGAATTAATAATCTAATACTCTTTAGTAATAAGAACGCTACATCTAGTTCCATCAAATAATTATATTGTATTGAAAATTTTCACTTACTATAAGGTTGCATAGAACTGTTTGTTTTTTTATCAAAAATATCAACAGAAATAGATCTAAACAAGAAATTGAATAAAAAAGGTTAAATATAGCTTTAAAAAGAAAAAGAAGCTGCGGAGAAGTCTTTATGACCAACTCAGAATTAGCTGTAGCTCCCATGCACAGACTTTGTAAAAAAGCGGGAGCAGATAGAGTTAGTGAGGCAGCAGCAAAAGAACTTGCTAAAGCTCTACAGGGCATTGGAATTAAAATTGCAAAAGAAGCTTTAGATTTCGCCATGCATGCAGGACGAAAAACGATAAAAGCAGAAGATATCGAGATAGCCTCAAAAAAAGTTATGGAAAAATAAGTTTTTTAACTTCCCCTTTCTTTTTTATAGAATATTTTTAGCTCAATAATTAAGTTATTTTTGATGAATCCCATAGAAATTGGAAGTATTCACGAGCAAAACCTACCAAACCTATGTGGTCACTCCAAACTACTAGACTAGGTTTGTCTTCACCTAAAAAGAGCATAGCTTCTTTTTCATCTGCAATTATTCCACCACCAAACATGTGATTGCGAATTCTAAACGTATTTACTCCAAAAAATTTTTTCAGAAAAAGCCAGTCTGGTGCTTTTCCAGCTACCATAAGTTTGACGTTTACTGATTTTTGAAAGTTAAGTATTAGGGGGTCTATTGATGAAATAATGTTTCTTGCAAATATAGGCGCAGCAATCATCAGTTCTTTTGTGGCTTTTTTAAGAATTTCTTCAAGTTTAGTCATTACTGCTTCTTGACCTCGTAAAATCAGCATTTCTGGATGTTCAACTAGCTGTTGCTTTTCATATAAAGGCTGCAAATCATCAGAAATGGCTGTCTTCCAATTTTGATATTTATCATCGAGTCGTAATTTTATTGCAAGTATGGCTTCAATTGGAGGAACAGGAATATACTTAAAGGGACGGCTTTCAGAAATTTTTAACCACCCTTTCTCTTTAAGAGAGTTGAGAACTTCATAAATTTTTGAATAAGGAATAGGTGCTCTCTGGCTTATTTCCATAGCAGTCATTTGTCCATTTGTTAGAAGGATAAGAATAGCTTCAATTTCATAAGCATTTAATCCTGTTTCTTTCATAATCGTTCGAGTTTTCTCACTAATAGACAATTAATCTCCCCCCTAATCACCGTAGTAATTGTTTGGAAATATTATTATTTACCTTCTATTCTTAAAACTTCTACAGCTAATTATCAGAAGGCTCCATATAATGAAAACGATCAAGAATACTAAAAGCATTTGTCCTGAATGTCTAGAAGCATTAGATGCCATGATTTTTGAGAAAGATAAAAAAGTGTTTATTAAAAAGCAGTGTCCGAAGCATGGTTCTTTTCAAGAGTTGTATTGGTCAGATTACGAACAATATATGAGGGCTGAGAAGTTACGATGGGATGGTGAAGGTCTAAATAATCCGCACACAAAAAAAGAGAAAGGATGTCCTTATGATTGCGGAATTTGTCCAGAACATAAATCGCACACTGCGCTTGCTATCATCGATATAACAAATAGATGTAATCTTACTTGTCCCGTATGTTTTGCAAATGCTGCCTCTGCAGGTTATGTTTATGAACCTACCCAAGAAGAAATAATAGAAATGCTAAAAAATCTTCGAAAAAATGATCCAGTCCCAGCTACAGCATTACAATTTTCTGGAGGAGAACCAACGATTAGGAATGATTTATTAGAGTTAATTCAAAAAGCAAAGGAAGTTGGGTTCCGACATGTAGAGATCAACACTAACGGAATTCGATTGGCTCAAAGTGTAGATTTCTGCAAAAAATTAAAGGAAGCAGGAGTTAGTACAATTTATCTGCAATTTGACGGATTAACTTCTGATGTATATAAATTCATACGTGGCATTGATCTTCTAGAAAAAAAGATGAAGGCAATTGAAAATTGCCGAAAAGCAGGAATTCATAGTTTAGTTTTGGTTGTAACTTTAGTTAAGGGTGTCAATGATAACCAGTTAGGTGAAATAATAAAATTTGCAACTAAGAATTTTGATGTAATAAGATGCATTAATGTTCAACCAGTTTCACTCTGTGGTCGACTTCCACAGAAAGAAAGGGACAAAATGCGTATCACAATCCCTGATTTTATGCAACTTGTAGAGGAGCAAACAGATGGAGAAATTAAAGTTTCAGATTTCTATCCTGTTCCCACTGTTGTGCCCGTTTCAAAAGCTATTGGAGCTTTGAAAGATAAACGCTATGTGGAGTTTACCGCACATCCTCATTGTGGAATGGCTACCTATCTTTTTGTTGAAGATGGAAAAATAATCCCGATAACGCGATATGCTAATACAGATAAATTCATAGGAAGCATGAAGAAAGTTTACGAACTAGCCCAGAAAGGAAGTAAAAATAAGGCTAAACTTCGATTACTTGCAGCTGCTAGGCATGTAAAATTTGGTTTTTTGAGAAAATATTTGTTGCGAGTTCTTAGAAAGGGAGATTATAAATCTCTTGGCGATTTACAGAGGAAAACTATTCTATTATCAGCTATGCATTTTATGGATCCATATAATTTTGATTTGGAACGCGTTCAGAGATGTGTAATCCATTATGCAATACCTGACGGGAGAATAATTCCGTTTTGCACTATGAATTCAATTCATCGACCAAAAGTTGAAAGTAAAATGGGAATCCCAATTAAAGAGTGGAAAAGCAGGCATAAAGTTGAAATAACTGAGCCTTTCTAGTTCATAAAAATACAGATCAATAAGGAAGACAAACAATGGGTGGTCAAAAGAAACTCAGTTTAAAACAAATTGAGCGTGCACAAGCTAGAAGAAGAGAAGCAGACAAAGCTGATAAAAAGAAAAAAGAGAAAAAAGGAATTCCAAAGGAAAAAAAGAGCGTAGGCATAGTTCCACCAAGTGCGAAAAACAAGAAAATTGTTAGCGAAATAAAAAAAATGAAAGTTCTAACACCCTTTACTGTTTCAACACAATTCAATATAAGAATAAGTGCAGCTAAAGATTTTCTAGAACAACTTGAACAAACCGGTGCAGTAGAATTAGTCTCGGGAAATCATACAATAAAAATATACAAACCAATAGTGGCTTAATTAATAGCAGGGTCATAAGAATTTTATTTCTGCTTTTTAACCTATTTGAGGATTGAAATTGAAATTTCCTAAAAAAGTCTACACTGCAAAGGAAGTAAAAAGAGCTAAAAAACTCATTGATAAAGGTTATAAGCATAAATTAGAAGTCGAGGGATCACCTGAATTCAAAAAAAAGGTTAACCAAGCCCTATATTTGTTAAGAACAGCAAATTACTACGAATTAGTAAGAACATTCATAAGAAAAATAACTGAAATTGATGGATTAACTCAACTCCGCGAGACAGAAGCTATTATATGGGCAAATAAGTTTGCAGTTGAAAATCCTGTCGACGCAGCAAGTCTTTTTGTTCAAAAAACGAATCACATGAAAGAGTATCTTGAAGGCAAAGAATATTATGGTGGGCAAGCAGAAAAGCGTTCAGTAGAAAAAAGGATAGAATTTTTAGAAAAATTAGAGAAAGAGAGCGAAGACACAAACGTTAAAGACGAATGTAAACGTCTACTGCAAATGTGGGAAGAGGCTTCTTTAGCCTATTAAACTAATAATTCAACTTTTATGGTATTGCCGCTTTTTACTTGTTTAAATAATTTCAAATTTTTAGTAATTTTGCCTAAAATGCTAACTGGGCTATAAGGTTGTGATTGACCAAAAAATATACATAAAGCACTACCCATAGGCCAGAATGCTATTGTACCTTCACCAACTGTAGATTTCGCTTTTTCTTTGCCTAGTTTAACTGGTAATTCAAAGTATACTTCTTCTTTCCACAAAGCAGCTCTTCCTTCAAAAGGTAGTTTACGAATTATTGCATCTATAGATCTAGGCGCTAAAAACCTTACAAGCTCACCTTCCGCTTCCCCCAAACCAGCAATTAAAAAGCGAATTTTAATTCTTGAGATATTTGTTTTCTCAGTCAATTTTTTATCCTCTCATAAAACATCTTTGTCGAATTCTTTAGGACAAGCACACATAGAATCTGCAGTTAGTATTTAACTCTTACAGTTTTTTATATAAACACACGAACTCTGCAAAAGAAGAAGTCATAATATTTTGATTAGGGTTTCAGCGATAAACTCTACTTGAGATTCTTCAAGTCCTGGGTGAACAGGAAGAGAGAACACTTCTTTTGCAGCTTTTTCTGTCTTAGGTAGATGATATGATCCAAAATTCTCTTTATAGAAGGGCATAAGATGTATTGGATTGATATAATAAACTGCGGCACCTACACCGTTTTTTCTTAGACTCTCAACGATTCTATCCCGTTCTTTCTCGCTCGAATCTTTTATTTTAACTGTATATAGGTTCCAACTACTAGTCATACATTCTGAATCAGCGGGTAATTCTAATTGGGTTTCTTTTGATAGAAGTTTGGTGAGTTTTTTCGCATTTTTAGTGCGCTTTGCCACGAAATTTGGTAATTTCTTCAATTGTATCAGACCTATTGCTGCTTGGATTTCTGACATGCGATAATTATAACCAAGCATTAGTGAGGAGTATTTGGTTTTTTCCCCGTGGGTTCTTAGCATGCTCAAAGACTCGGCCATATCATCATTGTTTGTGGTAATTATGCCACCTTCTCCTGTGGTCATATTTTTACTTGCGTAGAAACTCCAACATGCAGCATTGGCTAGAGATCCAATCGGTTTTCCTGAATACCTTGCACCATGAGCTTGGGCAGCATCTTCTATTACAGCAAGATTTCGTGATAAAGCTATTTCGCAAATAGGTTTCAGGTCAGCAGGAAGACCAAACAGATCTACGGGTAATATTATTTTAGTTTTATTAGTTATTTTTTCTTCAATTTCTTTAGGATTAATATTAAAAGAAAGAGGATCTATATCAGCAAAAACAGGTATTCCACCAGCTATTACTACCGCTTCGGCTGTTGCAACGAATGTAAAACTTGGCAGTATAACTTCATCACCAGGTTTTATCCCAGCTGAAACAAGAGCTAAATGAAGAGCTGAAGTACCAGTGTTAACAGCAACAGCATGAGAAACATTTACAAACTTTGCGAATTCCTGTTCAAAAGCTGTAACTTTAGGACCAGTACCTAAAGCACTAGTTAATAGCCCATTTTTTAAAACATCAGTAACTGCTCTAATTTCTTCTTCTCCAATAATTGGCAGATTAATTGAAATCAACTTCTAAGCCTTCCTTATTAGATTAATACTTCTAACTAATTGAATATTACAATTTGTTCTAATTTTATTAATAGTTGAGGTTACAGTGGATATTATTATTCAGCTTTTACTAATAATTCAATCCCGTAATCAGTTATCACTTTTAGTTTATTCTCTCTGAATAAATCATCCAATTCTTTATCGCCTGTATCGATTCTCAATTGTTTTAAGCCTGATAGTTTGCTTTTGGTTGCTAAAATAATAATATTATTGAGACCTACCTTTTTTATTACATCAGAGCTTATCTGTTGATTACCTCTTCCAAATACAAAACCTTGGCCACCAATTGGTGTTACGAGTATTTTTGCATGTTTTCCTTTTATTTTGTTTAATATTCTCTTTTCAGTTACATCATTCGCTATAATCTTTTTATCATAGAAGAGATCAACCCCCAAAAGGGTTTTTTTTTCATCTAAAAGATCTGCTATTGTTCTAGTTGTCGTTCCAGGCCCGAGTATGTAGATTACGTTTGATTCCATGTTTTCTATAATATAGACTGATATGGCAGCTTGATTTCGTAATTCATTTTCTGTGATTGGGCTGGCAATCTTCTTTCCTTGTAATAAAAGAGGTTCATAGGGAGCTAGCATATAGCCGTAAAGATGTGCTGAAAGATGTCCCTCTCTAAATGCTTTTTCATCAACATCCATAACTTCTGTTTCTTTTACAGGTAGCTCACTTTTTAGAAACTTCGCTGCTACTGTAGCTGCGGCTTGTGGATTCAATGCAAAAATGGCGCTGTGCATTTTAACTCCTGTAGGAACGCCGATAACCGGAACAGACAAGTTAATTGCTTTTTCTATGTCTCGAGCTGTTCCATCGCCGCCACAAAAAACTAGAAGGTTCAGATCCAAATCAAGCATTTTAGTTGCGATTTCTATAGTATCTTTTGCATCTGTTGATTTTTTGCGTTTACTGCAGATGGAATATTCAAAACCAGATTTTAAGGCTTCTTTTTCACCCATGTCGCCTCCACCAACGATCAACTTTACATTTTGAATAAGTTTACCTAATTCGAAGAGAAAGGAACTAGCTCTTTTTGGAGCAACTGGTTTTGCCCCCAATTCTATAGCTTTTCTTAGAATATCTTTTCCATCAGTACCTTTTAGGCCTACAGCACCACCCATCCCAGCAACTGGATTAACAATAAAACCAAGAGTTTTCAATTCTTTTTCATTTTTTAGATCAATCTGTAATTGGTTTTTTGTTGACATTGTTAGAAGCACATTCTTAACTAGCAAAGGTTCTTAATTTACATATAAAGAAAGAATAGAAAACAGAGAATAAAAAGGAAAATAGGATATGATTTTAAAGCACTATTCAATCATTTCAGGTTAACAGTTTTTAAATAAATTTTTTATTTACATCATCTAGCCATGGATACATTTTTCTTAGTTTTTGCATAGCTGCTGCAACTTTTTCAGCTGGATATTCGTAAGGAAGTAGATTACCAGAAAGGTAAGAATCATATGCTGACATGTCAAAATGGCCATGACCA
>JAOZGY010000103.1 GCA_026015145.1 Candidatus Bathyarchaeota archaeon
AATCATAAAAAAAACTATCGAAGAAAACAATAGGTTAAAGGAAGAAATTAACCAATCAGCAACAATTAAAGGGAGTGGAATTAACACACTTCAAGAAGAAAATCAGAAGCTCAATAATCAAGTAAATAGCTTACTACAAAGGATCAATGAGATGGAGGAGAAGTTGAGAATAAAGAATAATCAGATTATCGAAACAAACACGAAACTAGGAGAAGCATTAAAAAAAGTGGAAACCACACCCGAATCTACCTCTGAACCAGATTCAACAACAAAAGCATTAGTGGATGGATTACAATTAGAATTATCAAAAAAAAAATCACTAATTGTCGAATTAGAGCAAAAAGTCACAGATTTAAATCAAGTAATAACTGTAATAAATGAACAACTTATTGATAAGGAAACACATTCACATGTTGACTATGTTATTCCCATTGAAACCCAAGATTCATCTGTTATCAAACCACAACCTGCACAAACTCCTTCAAAAACCTTGGAAATTTTATGTCAAGACCTTCAGGCAGATTTGAATAAATACAAAAGAGTTACTGATAAATTAACTCAAGAAAAAGCTGAACTCTCCCAAATTATCGAAAGTGGAGGATTTAAGCTTGAACCTGAAGAAATTTCAGAATTAAAACGAGAAAATGAAGAATTGAAGGCTGAACTTCTACAAATACATATAAATCTCAAAGAAAAATCTAAAGCTACTCCACAAACTCTTTCTCTTGCAGAAGCTGAAAGACTAGTAGAGGATTTACAGGATCAAATACAGACGAGAGATCAAGTAATTGCGGATTTAAAAAAATCCAAACAACCTCAGATTATAGCCACACAGGGTCCGATGTCAAATTTAGTAGAAGATTTGCAGAACCAAATAAACAAACTAAAATTAACCTTAGAAGAAAAGAATAAAATTATTGCTGAATTTAAATCCTCATAAATGAGGAATCAAGATATTCAACTACCATCCCTTATTTTTGTGGGACATTTTGCTATTGATAATATCATTACAGCTACAAAGCTACATAAACCTACTTTAGGTGGAAGTGTTTCATATTGCTCCTTAGCATTGAGAATTTATACTAAAAATGTAAAAATAAGCATTATTTCTCATATTGGGACATTAAATCTTAAAGAATCTCACCTAAACATAATAAAGAAGAAAGATATAGATTTTAAAGGGATTATATTTTCCAATACAAAAAATACTAATTTCCTATTAGACTATTCCAATCGTGAGAGAATTTTAACTCTCAAATCAAAAAGTCCCAATCTTGAGTTTGAAGATATCCCAATGGAGTTTCTAAAGAATCCTCCTGATTTAGTTGTCCTAGTTCCAATATGTAATGAAACATCACTTCAATATGTCTCACAAATAGCTACAAATTTTCCAAATGCTTATATTGGGATCGATTTGCAGGGTTTTGTAAGAAAAATTGATGAATACGGGAATGTTTCGATTGCTCATAATGATGATATTATGTTAACTCTAACTAAATTAATAGATACAGTTGGAGATAAATTAATTTTGAAAGGCTCTGAAGAAGAAGTAATGATGCTAGCAAATGAACATAGAGATGTATTAATGACAATGGAGAATTTTAAAGAATATGACACAAATGGAATTTTTATCATGACGCGAGGTGAAAATGGCTCAGTAATTTATAAAAAAGGGTATCAAATCTTGGAAATTCCTGCTTTTAAGTCAAAGAAAATAGTAGACGAAACTGGGGCAGGTGATGTATTTCTTTCAATATTTTTATTTGAATTTCTTCAATCTGATAAATCTTGGAAATCAATAGAATCTGCTGCTTATAAGGCTTCAGCAGCAGCATCATTCTTAATAGAGAAAAAGGGACTCTCGGGATGCGAATCAAAGAAGAAAGTATTAAATAGAGTAAAAAGAAGAAATTATATCAAAGAAAAAGGTGGATTTGAATACATATAAATGTTCATTTTGCTGTTGGGGTGATCATAGGTTCAATTTTTCATCATTTTTTTAATTTTAACATTCTAGACTACTCTTTAATAGTACTCTTTGCATTTGTATGTGACTTTGATATCTTTTTCTCAAAATATGCAATAGATCATAATCATAGAATGTTGATTACACATTCAATTATCCCTGGAGTAATAATTGTCATTGTGGGTTTAATCTTTGGTTGGATCGCTTTCATTGTCAGTGGTCTGAGTTATTCGATTCATATCGTAATTGATACCTTTGACTGGGGTACGAATTTCTTATATTTCCAAAAGAAGCAA
>JAOZGY010000133.1 GCA_026015145.1 Candidatus Bathyarchaeota archaeon
TAAGGATGCAAATTTACTTTTAAGCCAGCACGGAGCTCCTCGCCAAAGATTTGATGTCATAGATGTGGATCCATTTGGTTCTCCAGTTCCTTATTTAGATACAGCTCTTAGAGCATTGCGCAATAGCGGTCTTTTAGCTTTAACAGCAACTGATTTAGCACCTTTATGCGGAGTGCATTCAAAAGCTTGCAAAAGAAAATACGGGGGAAAACCGTTACGAACAGAATATTGCCATGAAACTGCAATTCGTCTATTAACTGGATGTGTTGCTACGACAGCAGCCAAATACGATATTGGGATTAACTTGCTTTTTAACCATTCCAATGATCATTACATTAGAGTTTATATCCAAATACAATACGGTGCTAAAAAAGCTGATATTAGCGTTCACAATCTTGGGTATATATTACATTGTTTTGGATGTTTTCATCGAGAGACCACAAAAAATCCGTTTTCAAAACGAATTGAAAAATGCCCAGAATGCAATTCGAAAATGAATTGGATTGGCCCTCTTTGGCTAGGCGAGATTTTTAACAAACGTTTTTGTGATCTAATGAATGAAGAAAGCAAGCATGTGGCTTTTAGAAATAATGGGAAAATAAGTAAAATAATAGCTTTAGCAAAAGGTGAAATTGAAGGACCAGAAACTTATTTTGTTATTGATAAGATTAGTGATAAATTATCTTTGCCAGTGCCTTCTGTTTCTTCGATAATTCAAAAGCTTCAAGATAGAGGTTTTTGTGCAGTTCCAACTCTTTTTAATACAAGAGGAATAAGAACTAATGCTCCGGCATTGACAATGCAAAATCTTCTAAAAAACCAATGAACGCCGAGGATTAATGTCTGACATTAAAATTGGCGTTGCAATTCTCTTTTGGTATAATCATAAAAGTATAGTTACTCGTAAGTCTACGAAATTAAAAATGGGTAATTATTATTAGAAATAAAATTATTTACAGGTTTAATAAAAAAGGTTTAAGAGGAAATAACGAATAGTTAGAACAAAGAGTGAGCCGAAATGGAAGATAGAATTGCAGTTATAGGAGCAGGGATAATGGGGGGGGCTATAATAAAAAGCCTCAAAAAAAGCGGATGTACTAGCAAGATTATTGCAACAGATATTCGACCTAAAAGACTTAAAGAATTAGAGAAGCTAGGAGTATCAATAACTTCAAATAATTTGGAGGCAGCAACAAACGCAGATATAATATTTATTAGTGTTAAACCAAGCGATATCAAAAATGTAATGAAAACAATTAAGGAAAAAGTGGATGGAAAAATGGTTATTTCAGTAGCTGCTACAGTTCCTTTAAAATTCTTAAGCAAATTCATCCCTGAAGCAAAAATTATAAGGATAATGCCTAATGTCGCTGCATTAGTTCAAGCATCATATACAGCTTATTGTTGCGGAGAGAAGGTAACTCCAAAAGATAAGAAAAAAGCCATTGAACTCTTGAATTTATTTGGCAGATGTGAAGAAGTTAAAGAAAAATACATGGATGCTATAACAGCTCTAAGTGGAAGCGGTCCAGGGTATCTTTCCATAATTATTGAAGGTCTTATGTATGCCGGATTAAAAGTAGGATTACCAAGGAACATTGCTTTGAATAGTGCTGCTCAAACAGTTTTAGGCACAGGAAAGCTTGTTCTAGATCTTCCAATACATCCCGCAAAAATTAAAGACATGGTTACAACACCTGGAGGGACAACAATAGAGGCTATATACGAGCTTGAAGGAAGTCAAATTAGACAAGCATTAATGAATGCTGTTGAAGAAGCAACAAAAAAAAGTCAAATAATTCGAGAAAAACTGAAAGTATAATCAATCTCTTAAAAAATGGATGTTACAATGTTTGAGGCTGCGATTTTCGATTGGGATGGAACGCTCGCTAATACAAAGAAAGCTATCGTAGCTTCATTTCAAAAAGCGCTTAGCGAAATCAATTGTAATACAAGTAATAAATTAATTGAGCGATTAATCGGAATCGGATCAGCTGAGACATTTAAAGAGATTTTGAAAATCGAAAATGTTAGTTTTGATGAAGCATTAATTGAATCTCTTGTTAGAAAAAAAGTTCAAACCTCAATTGAATTAAGTGAAGAAGTTAAGTTGTTTGATGGATCAAGAGATCTGCTAAGAATCCTTAAAGGCAAGATAAAACTTGGTTTGGCCTCTATGAATAAAAAAAAATTTATTGATCATATGCTACAAAAGTTTGATTTAACTAACTACTTTGATGTTATTGTAACAGCGGATGAAGTAAAAAAAGCAAAACCAGATCCAGAAATTTTTCTAAAGTGCGCAAAAAAAATTCAAGTCACGCCTAAAAGATGCCTAGTTTTTGAAGATTCCATCTTTGGTATTAGAGCTGCAAAAGGTAGCGGAATGTCTTGTATTGCGGTTCTAACTGGTGTTTATAAAAGAAGAGAGATTGAATCTGAATTTCCAGATATAA
>JAOZGY010000062.1 GCA_026015145.1 Candidatus Bathyarchaeota archaeon
CTTTTTTCAGGTTAAATGATGATTTTATTTCTTATGGAAATTAAAAAATAGGTTAAATATAACAAAATAATAAGAAAATCGAAAAAAATTATTTCATCAAGATGCCCCAAAAAATTAATTTCAAAAATAATTCGAATAATTATCGAAGTAACTCACTAAAAGCTTCGCATGGAGTTTTTCGGCGGTCTTTATATGAGGCATTGGTAATCTCCATTGGAAGCCTCTAAGAGACAAGTAAATAAGCTTAAATCGAGCTTATTTTAAGATTTTACCCATTTTTTACTCAAATTCATTTTTGTAAATAGAGAAAAAACCAAGTTGTTTTTTATGGTTTTCTTATTCGTTTATTATCGGTCCGAAAAATTTTGGTTAATGTAAAAATGAGCTTGAATCTCTCTTTATTTTTAAAAAAAAACTATTTGATTGGTCGTAATTTATTCTACTGTTTTTGATATGATGTATTTTTACATATTATTGGTTTGGAAATAACGGCTTTTATTATTTGAAGGATGATCCTACTGAATGCTGGGGAGAAGTGGGCTTGTCGTTTAATTATTTTGGATCAGGAACCGAGACTTTAAATCAAAGTGTGCAAGGACGTAATCTGAAGGTAAGCTGGAATTGGAGTAAATTCAAAAACACAAAAGGATTTCCTGTGGATGATAGTTTGTTGAATCAAGTTATTGGTCAAGAACAAGCTCTGAATGAATGTTTTTTATGTTTGAATGAATGGGTTCATAAGCTAAAAAATCTGGAAAATACTCAATGGTATCACAGTTGGAGTAATCCTGAAGAAGATAAGCCATCAGCAAAAACGATGATTAGTCCTGGTCCTTATTTGTTACTTTTGGGAGATCCTGGAACTGGAAAATCTTTGCTAGGTAGAGCATTATCTGAAAAACTCACTAATGTTTATA
Organism: Candidatus Bathyarchaeota archaeon; assembly: GCA_026015145.1. Taxonomy (GTDB): domain Archaea; phylum Thermoproteota; class Bathyarchaeia; order Bathyarchaeales; family Bathycorpusculaceae; genus AD8-1. The sequence goes on from JAOZGY010000062.1 coordinate 918, forward strand.
AAGAAAATGGAATAAAACTTTTTGATGTTTGTACTTGGAAAAATAAAATTTTGCCAAGTAAACCTCGTGTTTCTATTCATAAAGCTGGAACCGGTCATAAGATATTAAAAAAAGAAGAATTAAAAGAACTTAAACGTAAATTTGTAACAAAAATTGGTCTTAGAGCTATTCAATTTCTCATGCTAGGACTAGGAATATTTCTAATGTGCTTAGGCTTCTTTTTTATGGCTCAAGCTTGGCAAACCTGGACTGATAATCAACTATACTTAGGAGAAACAATTCAAAGTTTCTATAATAATAATTTCTCAGAATACTTTATTGCTAGATTCATCAATTTTGTTCCATTAACCTTCATTCCAGGTGGAAGTTTAATTTTCTTTAGTGTATTTATTTGGTGGTTTTCACGTTTAGGTGGGCTAGGAGGTCTTAAGGGAGTTGGTGGAGCTAAACAAAGCGATGTTCCAAAACTAATAGTAGATAACGGTTTAGATAAAGCACCTTTTATTGATGCTACAGGTCATAAAAGTGCTCAACTATTTGGATCAGTTGCCTGGGATCCCTATCAAACTGGCGGTTTAGGAACACCAGAACATCAAAGAGTTACCGCAGGAGATGTTCACGTTGCATCAATGGGAATATTGTATATCGATGAGATTAAAAATTTGGATCCTGAAGAAGCTGTTACATTATTAACTGTGTTAGAAGATGGACAACTCTCCATAACTTTGCGAGGAAGATGGGCAGGAGGAAATAGCTCAGCTATGGCTGTATCAACAGAACCAGTTCCCACCATAACATTTCTAGTAGGTGCAGGAAATTTCGATAGTATTGGACAGATTCACCCTGCACTAATGGATAGAATTTATGGTTATGGGAGAGTTGTCAGAATGAACAACGATATGCCAAATACAATAGAAAATCGCAGAAAATATGTCCAATTTATAGCTCAAGAAATTAACCGGTTTAACTTAATTCCTTTTACTAGAGAAGCTTGTATAGAAATAGTGGAAGAAGGTAGACGAAGAAGCAATAAACGAGAAGCTCTCTCTACACGTTTTAGACCACTAATATCTATAATTAGAACTTCAGCAACCTTAGCAATAAATGAAAAATGTGAAATTGTCAAAAAAAGACATGTACTAGAGGCTTTAAATGAACATTGCAAAACCATTCAAAAACAACTCTTGGAACATGAAATTCATGAACGAGGTAAATTACTAGAAATAAAGCCAGAAGGGATCAAACTTGGGCAAATACATGGATTAGCTGTAGTCCATGATCCATATAGCGGCGAGAAGACTGGTAATGTTCTGGGCGTAAAGGCACAACTTGTGAAAAAAACTGAACTTCCAAGAGATAAGCCACTAAAAGGATACTATAACGTTACAGGAGTCGCTAAAGGACAGACCTTTATTTCAGATAGTATTGCTAAGGTTAGAAGTGTAATTCTGCGTAAATACAGAGTGGACATCGAACAAGACTATATGACCCATATTGATTTTGCTCAATCTTATGGAATCGATGGCCCATCAGCTGGAGTAACTATGGCTATTTTATTGTGCTCTCTTATTGAAGGAAAACCGATACGACAAGACGTAGCAGTAACTGGAGAAATCAACTTGAGTGTTAGTGGAGCAATACAGATCACTGCAATAGGCGGAGTTCACGAAAAAATCAAAGCTGCTGAAGCCTGGGGTTTCAAAAAAGTTGTAATCCCCAAAAAGAATTATTATCACTCTATAGATCCGAGAGATTATTCAATTGATGTTTTACCAGCCGCTACACTAGATGATTATTTGAAAGAATGTTTAATTGAAAAACATTTTCTGCAGGTACCACTAAAAAAATTCTAAGAATTAACTTCGGAGTCAGTAACTTTAGTATCCTTTACGAACAACATATTTGTTTTTATTTGTATATTTAGAAACCTATTCTTGTCTTTTTTTTAATTTTTTTTTCTTCTTTTCCATATATTCGAAA
>JAOZGY010000014.1 GCA_026015145.1 Candidatus Bathyarchaeota archaeon
CACCTTCAACAAATAACTTTCAGCCACAATTATTCTGTAATTGTATTTGATCTAGTATTCATCTTATCTCGCTTTGGGGCGTCTCCTAAGCTTGGAAATAACTCTGATAAGATACCTCAATTCAAAAATAAATGTTGAGAAATTTAGGAATAAATTAACGCTAGAAAAATATATTAAGTATTACGATATAATACGTGTGGGTTGCAATGAAACGAATTGTTTTGTTAGTTACATTATTGCTTCTAATCCTACCCTTAAATGTAGTCCAAAGTTTAGGGAATAGAAATACTATCTCATCTTATGGAACAATTTCTTATGGAACAACTACTAATACAGAGCATGGATTTTGGTGGGGAACCGTAGTATCCGATACAGCTTGGGAACATTGGGGATCTTATTTCAGTGAAATTCAAATTGATATTCTCAAACAATCTGGAGCTACGGCTGTTCGGATAATGTTAGATAAAAGTGCTTGGGATTCTAAAGATACTAATAACGTTTTAAGTATTCCATATCCAGATTATATAAAGAAAGTAGTAGAATGGTGCAACCCTGAAATTAGAGTTCTTCTTGATTTGACGAGAGATACTTCAAATCCAAGTTGGACATCAGACGCAGGATTCCCAGCAAAATTGGAAATCATAACCACCTCTTCTCTTAGAAATAAATGGATTAATTGGGGAAAAGAGGTTATTTCTTACTGTAATCCTGATGCTATTGGTTTAATGAATGAGCCTGGTGGTGGCGGACAAAAAACTACATTTGACTACTATTATGATAATTTTGTGATACCAAGTATTAACGCTTATCGAGCGATTGATCCGAATATAAGTATATTTGTTATGAGTATGCCTTTTATTGATTTGAGTGGTTTTGCACAAAGACCAATAAATGACCCTAACGTTTTTTATGAATGGCATCTGTACTACGATTCTGATGTTCAGCTTGAGGACACTTCAACCCGTTATTATAACACTGTTTATGCTTACGTAGATGGTAATTTAGCAGAAGCAAAAGATTATTTATACCAATACTTTGATTGGAAATTTTCTGGAATTCCAAGTAACAAAATAAACATCGGAGAATGTGGAGTTGCTTCTATGTCTGGTGATGTTCCGACTGATCCTAATTGGGACGCATTCATGAAAGATCTTTATAGTTACACCAAAGAACATGGATTGAATGGAATGTTTCAATACGGATTTACAAAAAGGTATTACCGGATGCTTTATACAACATACCAAACACTAAATCCATATGGGGACTTCTGGGCTCAAAATGTTCCCGTATAGAGGATATGAAACATTGCTTTCACACTTTTGGTCTTAGATGGCTTCCAAAAAAATCATTACGTCTCTTTAGAGACTTCATCATAATGTGAACGAAATATGTACGCAGATTATGAGAAATAACCTAAAGACTCAATACAACCTGGATACATTCAAAGTCAGAGGTTTGAGAAACGTCGCCTTCTGATCTCTTTATATTTTACTGTGCTTAGTTCTGAACAGAGAAGTTGCCGAAAATATTAGGAGATCCGACAAAGCATTATCATTGATCTATTTCAACCGTAATAAAGGAACAAAATAACACACTGAAGATAATGTTAGGATAACAAATATCTTAGAATCATCGTCAATAATTTGGCTTTAATTTGATATTTTTGCCATTTCGATGTCTCTTTTTAGGTAAAAACGTCAATAGTACGAGGTAGCAGATAGAATGGAAAAAAAAATCAGTGTAGTGTTAACGATCAGAAATGTTGAGAAATACATTGAACAATGCTTAGAATCGATTCTAGATCAGACAATCAAAGACTTTGAGATAGTCATACTTGACGATATGAGTGATGATAGTACCCAAAAGAAAGTCGAGAAATTCGATGACTGTCGAATAAGATATTTTAGGAATCAAAAGAGGCTTGGACTAACAAAGAATCGAAACAGAAGCTTGAAGTACGCAATAGGAGAATATGTATTTTTCACTGATGGCGATTGTATAGTGTCCCGAAACTGGATAGCAGAGGGTCTTAGATATTTAAAGGAACCAAACTGTGTTGGCGTGGAAGGCAAAATATATTATGTGTCAAAGGATTATAAGCCGACTTTTTCTGATCATGTTTGCAAAAATGAAGATGGAGGTATGTTTATGACGGGGAATATGGCTTACAAAAAGAGAACTATTGAAGATGTTGGTGGCTTTGATGAACGATATAGTTATCATGAAGATAGGGATCTCGCACTCAGAATAAAGAACCGAGGTGATAAGATTTACTTTAATCCAAATATGATTGTTTGCGTTCAAAAAGAAATTTTAACTCCAAAAGAATTTATCAGGAGGAAAATTATCAAGAATAGAGTTTACCTTTTTAAAAGATTTGGAGAGAAAAAACGAATTATCTGGCGTATTGTGGATCCAATTAACTTAGCAAAAATAATATTTCCACCCTTGGTTTACATAAGTTTGATGTCTAATAGGTTTAAAAATTCCTGTGATTATCGATTGATACCGTTCATATACATTAGATCGCTTCTAGAGCGACTGCAGTTATGGAATACTTCTGCGAGAGAAAGGGTTTTCTTGATTTGAGAACTGTGACTCATCATTTTTTCTATATACTGCACGTACTATAAAGATGAATTCCAAACTCAAACTTGCAAATAAGTTTCAAATGTTCATTTCCGTTTTTTCTCTTAGAAAAAAATCCTCTGTTGGCCTAAAAACCTTGTAAAATAATTTTAAGACGTCACTTGATAAAACAAAAGAAGAAAACTTGTTACCTATAAAAAATATACATGGAGTTGCCGAAATTTGGATACAAACAAACCTCGTGTAAGCGTTGGCATGCCTGTCTTCAATGGAGAAAAATACTTAGAAGAGACAATAGACTCTATTCTAGTTCAGACATTTACAGACTTTGAGCTTATTATCTCAGATAACGCATCCACTGACCGCACTCAGCAGATTTGCTTGGATTACGCGCGCAGGGACCGTCGCGTATGTTATTATCGCAACGAAAAAAATCTGGGAGGCCCAAATAACTATAATCGCGTCTTTGAGTTATCTTCAGGCGAATACTTCAAATGGGCTGCGTATGATGATCTAATTGCTCCTGAATATTTGAGGATGTGCGTGAATGTGCTTGACAAGAATCCTTCGATTATAGGGTGCCATTGTAAGACGGGTCGAATTGATCAAAATGGAATTTTGGTGGGGTACTTCAACGAAGAACTGTTAAAAAGAATAGATTCGCCAAAGCGACATGAACGTTTTCGTGATTTAATCGGTTTGTATTACACTACGACTCCTTTTCATGGCGTTTATCGGGCACGCTTATTGGCTAGGAGTCAACGACATGGAAACTACATTGGAGCGGATAGGAATCTTTTGGCTGAACTCAGCCTTATGGGTCGAATTTATGAAATTCCAGAATGTTTGTTTTTTTGGAGAGTACATCCTAGCTCTTACACATCAAAATTCTATGGCCATGATCCAGTAAATACATTGAATCGTCTTCAAATGGAAACAAATTGGTGGTCAAAAAAGAATACGACTTATTTTCCACACTGGAAGAACTGTGTTGAATATTTCAGATCTGTAAATCGTGTTCCACTTAGTTGGTATGAACGATTTTTATGTTACGCCCAAATATTCGGATGGTTTGTAGAAGAGGGTCGTCGTTTTATGGCAAAGGATATAATCCTCTTCATGTCGCATAATTCAAACCTTGCAAGCAAGTTGATACAAAAATCCCCATTGAGCCTTAAACGGATTATCAGACTATTAACCAGAAAATGAGAAATAAGCTGAAAGTAGCTATTCTTGCTGCTGGTTTGAAATTTACTTTTTTGAGTGAATCTAATGTGAAAATCTACAATCATACGCTCGATGCATATATTTAAAAAATTTTACATTAACCTGCTCAAAAAAGTAGTAATTAGTCAGAGTCTAAATTTTCTTATAGAGTTGAATTGAATGTTAATCATAATTAGAAATGAGGAAAAACTATCGTTAAAGACTAATTTTGTTACTCAACTTTTTCGTTTGATTTCCAATAATAAAGTTATCTACGTTTTCAGAAAAGACAGTGAAAAATTTGGAGAAAAATGGCTTCATGATCAAGTTAAATTGGCGTCTTCCGTAAGGGGGGTATTCCTCTCTTTTTTGCTAATGATGCTGAAAAGTCCCAAGGATTTTCGTAATGGATTAATGGTTCGTTTATCCCTTTTGAAACGCAAACACACGCTTATCGAAAAAGGATTCTTTTCGATACTTTCGAACACATTATATCTTTTTTTTGGTTCTTCAGTTCGAGCGAATAGGTTAATTCGCGTGCTTAATCAGCTTTGTTCCCCAAAGATTTTTCTGATCGACGAGTTTTTAAGTCTTAATTGCTTTGACCTGAAGAAACTCAAACTTCTCGGACCTATCATTTATGTGTCTCAAGATCTTGCATACAAACGATTTGGTTTTGGAGATAATTTCATAACAAGGAAATTAATGTTCAAACTAGAGCAAGATGCTGTTGTTCACTTTGACTTGGTAGTTGCTTGTAGCGAAATGGAAAAACTCAAATATCTAGAAATGGGAGCTAGACACGTAATTTTTTACCCTAACATTTATCCAACTAGAGAATTTGAACCTTGTGACAAGGCCGAAATCCCGAGGATATGCATAGTCTTGCGTGAACATTGGGGATCTAGAGGTGAACAATCATTAGAGATAATTTTTAATGCATTAGCTTGTCTTGATAGGCAAATTAGTGTCTGCTTGCTAGGAATTAAACCTTCAAAAGTTCCCAAGAACATCGTTCTTGAACACTATGAATTTTTACAAAGCAAATTGGATTATCTAGAGGTACTTAGTAAATCATGGATTGGTATAAACGTGGGGATTCATATGGCTGGTACTAATGAAAGAAAATATGATTACGCAGAAGCTGGAACGGTTGTCCTTTCAGATATACTTGGCGCTCGAGGAGACTTGCTTCCATATGAATATACTTATGTTGATAGTCACGATTTAGCAGCAAAAATAGGCCAATTACTAGAATTTAGTAGAACAAGTTTAATTGAAATGGGGGAAAAAAACCGAAAACATGTTCTATCCATGGCAGAGAAAGAGCGACTTAAGCTGTTGGATAATATTGGCGAGATATTAAAACGATCAAATCTGGTTCTTGACTCAAAGCATGTTCTAGAAGATTCTATGCTTGACAAAGTGTCTAAGACAAAATAACGTTCGATGAGTAAAATTAAGTAGCTTTTTAATGGATTGAGACTAAAATTAGCTGTGGGCAGGATATTGTGCTATCCCATTTACAATCTACAGGATATTGTGCTATCCCATTTACAATCTAAAATGAATTATATGCGGTTTTGAAAATGAATCTTCTTGTCGTTATTCTTTCCTTTGTTCAGTCCTTCGGAATATTATATTCTACCAGATGGTATCTAGCAAGGGGCAGGTTATCTAGTGGAGATACTTTTTTTCATCTATTAGTTATTGAGTCTATCAGAAAACATCGATGGAACTTTCCATCATCACTACAGAACGTCGTCTTCAGTGAAATTGATAAAAATTCCGACTACCTGGCATATCCCCCTCTAATTCATTATGTTGTCGCTCTTTTTCCTCCTAAATTCCATCAGAAAATTGCTAAGTATTTCAGTTTGGTTATCCTTTCATTTGTAAGCAGTATAGCCGGGATTTTTACTTATGATCTCACTTTAAATCTTGGTTTAGCGATGCTTTCTAGTTTTATAGTGATTTTTAATTTTTCAACGTTAAGTCCCGTTTTTAAATTTTCGCCTAGACCATTAGGACTGTTTTTTTACTCCCTAATCGTGTGCATAGCAGTTTTCTATCCAGAGACACTTTTTTCATTACTTACGATTGCATTTCTTGTGATGTTAATCAGTCTCACGCACAAATTTGCTTTACAAACGTTACTCTTTGGCTTTATGCCATATGTCTTTTTGTTTGGTAAGCCTTATTTTCTTCTCTCATTTTTACTTGGAATCCTGTTGTCTATATTCATAAGCAGAGGTTTTTTCTTAAGAATTTTGAAAGAACACATCAGTTGGCTCCGTTTTTTTAAATCCCGTCCTAAACGAATCCGCATAATCCCTTACTTGACAGCAATATTTGGTAGAAATATCTGGGTTCTGATAATTCTAATCTCAATTTTGTTTGGTTTCTTCCTAAATAATGGAAGTTTGCTTGAAAATCTGCTAAAAACCGATTTATTTACAAAAGTGGTTTTTTGGGGTTTTATTAACTTATTAATAGCACTTCTTGTATCAATTCCTGCTTTATCGTTTCTGGGACAAAACTATAGATATGTTGAATACAGCGTGGTTCCCATCGGGATTGCTACTTCGTTACTTGCGGTATATTTAACCCCTTACATTTGGTTTGCTTCTTTTGCATGCATCTCTATTTCTTTGCTAGCTTTGTTGAAATATCGCAAGCATCTTGTTCATTCAAAAACTCTAGTTGATCCAGATGATATTTTATCTTATTATTCCCTGAGAGATTATAATTTTAGTAATTTGTTGGTGTTTCCTGGTTCTCGGACTCTAGAAGTTAGTTACTATTCTGGGATAAGTGTTATTCATCCAGTACGGGGACCAAAAACACCTGTTGGACACATTACCAACCTTACAAAGAATTATGGAATTAGATATATTTTAAGATTCAAAGGCAATGACCGATACCAATTATTCGCAACGATGCTAAAAATGATAAAGATGAAAAAAATATTGGATCTTAATACTTTTGAATTATACCAGGTGATACAGGAAAACGGTTTAGATATTCCCGATCACTCCTCCTAATAATTGATTGGAATTTTTTATTACCTACTTCAAAGGGTTCTTCCCATACCTATAAAATGGAATGTTCTCATCCCCCTCTCTTTAAACCAGTTCAAAGATACGGTATCGCTGGGATTGAACACCGTGATTTGTGTAAAGGATATGCCTCTGTTTGCTAGGATTTTCAACAACTCCTCGAGTATGGAAGGAATGATAGCGTCTGAGGTGCTGTACAATTCCACCGTAGCTTTTTGGAAGAATGGCTGACTGAAGATTAGAGCGAAAGAATTGCCTAAATCGTTGATTAAAACATCTCTGAAAAATGGAGGTTGCCATACATGCCGGGAGCCATTTATCAAGTTATTGGTGTTGATTTCGAAAAAATCCATCCATTTTTGATCCATACAGCGGTGATAGATTCTAAAAAGTGTCTTTCGATTTTTTTTTGAATTCGTTTGCAGTTTAATTAGTCGACCTTTTTTTATAAGTGTGAGTTTTGTTAAGTGTCCCATTCCTAAAGTAGCGCGCTTGATCATTCTTAAGGGTCTAGATGCTGATAGAAATCCTTGCCCCAATAAAGTGGGACCTATTTCTCTGAAACCTAGTTTTCTGTATAGATCTATTGTTTTGGTGTGAGTAAGGTATACGTTGAGATTTACTTTTTTTGCTCCTTTTTCTTTTGCGAGAATCATGGCATAGGTGACAAGTCTAGTTCCCAAGCCCATTTTCCTGTACTTTGGGTCCACGAAAACATATTTTATCGAATAAAGCCAGTCAGTGTTTTCTTCAAGAACGAGAAAACCAATGGCGCGTTTATTTTCAGTGTGATAGGCAACAAGCTTTGTTGCATTTGGGATCACTTTGATAGCTTGCAGCATTCTATGCCTTAATCCCTGATTTAGTGCTCCACTAGAAGCAAGCATGTTATTGCTCATGAGATCCAATACGAACTTGGATGTCAGTTGTGCAATAGCGACTTTTTCATGAAGAATTGGGATATTTTGCTCTTTCATGTTTCCACTCAAAATGTTGAATGGGGAAGTTAATAAGCTTCTCCATAATTCCTGAACACGAATTTCAGTTGGGGAAATCCTTTGTGTGAGTTACGCACTGTAATTTAGAATTGGATGCGTCTAAGATTTGAGAATCATTTACACAAAGTCCAACTATCAAAACAAGGTTATACGAATCGAGAATAAATGCAATTTATATAATATCTGTCAAAAGTGTGGTTAAGATAAACTATCAAGTCAATCTATAAATGTGAGCTAAAAACCTATGGATAAAGCAATGAAGATGGGCAAAGACTCAGCGACTGGAAGTTTCCAATTGTTTATTGGAAGAATCATTTCTACAGTTATGTTGGCTATCGGTACAATAATTGTTGGAATGCTCATCGATCAAGGGGAATATGGGCTTTACACAATAGCTTTGATTCCTGCAACGACTTTTCTCCTATTTCAGGATTGGGGCGTTGGTTCCGCTTTGACAAAGTATATTGCCAATTACAGAGGTGCAAAAAGGGAAGAAGACTTGCGGAGCGTTATTTCCTCTGGTTTAGCTTTTGAGGTTATAACCGGGCTGACTTTGACTTTACTTTCGTTGTTAACGGCAAACCTGGTAGCGTCAACAATTTTAGGCAACTCCGAAGCAGCTTTTCTGGTAACTCTGGTTTCTATCACGATTCTGTTTACAGCCATTTATAATGGTTCCCTTTGTGTCTTTATAGGCTTTGAACGGATGGAGCTTAGCACAGTCTCAATGATTATTCGTGCAGTAGTTCAGGGTGTATTATCTCCTTTGTTGGTGTTTTTAGGGTTAGGCGCCGTTGGAGTTGTCGTTGGTTTTACTGCTGCATCAATTGTTTCAGGAGTTACTTCAGTAGCACTGCTTTATTTCGCCATTTTTAGGAAACTACCCTCGGGAAGTATAAACAAGGCACAAATGTTCAAATCACTAAAGCCATTGCTCAGGTATGGAATTCCCCTTTCAATAGGTACCCTTATTGGGGGAGTTTTGCCTCAGATCAATAGTTTTGTAATGGCTTCATTTACAGATATAGTGGCGATTGGTAATCTTGGAATCGCAAAAAATTTCGCCATTTTTCTAAATTTCTTTATATTACCAATAAATACTGTTCTGTTTCCAGCTTTTTCAAAACTTAACCCGTCAAAAGACAAGAGGCTTCTAAAGATCGTTTTTAAATCATCTGTCAAATATTTTTCACTATTTCTGGTACCTGCAACCATGGCTCTAATGATTTTATCCACTCCACTGATAAATACCATATATGGAGACAAGTGGGCTACTGCACCTATCTTCTTAACTTTAGCAATTATAGTTCGCTTACT
>JAOZGY010000054.1 GCA_026015145.1 Candidatus Bathyarchaeota archaeon
CTAATCAGTCACATTTATTGTTACTTATTTTAATAAAAAATATCTTCGAATCAACATCTGTGTTTACAGTCACAATAAATGCAACTTTTTCCCATTAAATGAATCATACTCTTGTTTCAACATCATCAAACCCAATAAAAACCAAAAACACAATTGTAATAAAAAAATAAAGAAATTAAAGCTTAAAAAACCAAAATATATCTCTACAAATTAAAAAAAAGACATTTCAAAACAACATTTGGCTAAAATAACAATTTTTCGGCTCTAATTTAAAGAAAAAACAGTATATCCCAGTTTAACCATATAATAGTAGGAGGTTTTGGAGGTATCAAAAAAAACAAGCAAAATTACACTAATACACACTAACGGCGAAATACACTTCATCTTCAAAGAATGTCACACCCCCAATGATTCAATTGAAGAAAAATACTACAACGAAATTGAAGCTCGAAGAGTATCAAAGCTAGAAGCCCCAAAACCTCTCCACCTTTTTCGGAATTAAAAAATAAGATAATAAAAAAGATACTTGTAAAATAATTTTTGTAATTTGATGATTTGAGCTAAATCAAATCCAGAACTTTCCTAGGGATAACATATTTCTTTTTGCAAGAGGAGCATACAACTTTTTTTGATTTTGATACTACAGATTGTGAAGCATTACAATAAGGACAAGTCATAATTATTGAAGCCACTTTTCCTACGTTCAGGTTTCTTGGTGCAATATAGCTTTGTCTGTCCAGCTTTCTACACTTACAAGCTTTTTTCCACATTTCCAATTCTTCATATAAAATGGCTGCCTCTTCATAACGACCAGCTTTAACAAGGTTAGCTGCCTCCTCAATTTTCGTGGGAATGTGTTCCTTGATTTCTTCACTTGGAACAAGTTTTTTACTATGACAATAAGGACAAAGCTCAATGTTAGTTGATAGGATTTCTTCTTTACAATCTGCGCACTTCATTTTAATCACATATGATTATTCAATTCTATTATTATTTATTCTCTTATTGGTAGTTTTCTCTCAAAAAAACATAATAGTCATCGCTAGCGACTACATCAAATACCGAAAAAAGAGGGCTATGATTCCCATCCGTAAGTCTCAGATTGCTCGAAAACATTAATATGACAGTGTCATAAAGAGTTTTTAACATGCATAAGATTTCCAAAGAAGTTTCCAACAAACAATTATCAAACATTATAAAAGCTGTCGCGGCTGTTGGGATTATTGGTGTGTTATTTTGGTTTTTTATGTTGCAAAATGCAAGTCCAGTTTTGGTAGAGGAACGAAGACTAAATAGCACTCTAACAGAAAATCCGCCTGAAATTCCAAGCGATGAAACATTGCCGAAAAATCAGGGAACAGTAAGAATTGGGGGCAGCACATTTACGTTTGAACCCTCTCAAGTTGAAACAATAAGACCTGACATTTTCAATCCAGGTTACTTCTCAATATTTGATGTTTTAATTCATCTGCACGAACAAGGCCGGGTAAATCTACAGTATCACTTCGAAGAATCCATGAACACCCATGTAATTGATGCAATAGACGAAGAAACAGACTGGTGGTATCAAGTATATTATAGTGGGGGGTGGCCAGAGAGAAACGTTTTTCGACCAGACCACTATCCCTGGAAAGACCAAACAACCCTGAGCTTTTTCAAAGAAATACCATCAAGATTAAACAGAATATACAGTGTATGGGAAGAGGAAACAACAAGAAAGAACAACAATCAAGAAGTAATAATTCCCCAGGTAAAAATACGTAGCAAAAGCTTCACAGAAACCTTCGAAAACGTAAGAGTAACACCCCACAACCTAAGAAACGACGTCTTCAAAGAAAACACCATCACAGCTATTGATGTCATTTTATCCTTGGAAGATCAAGAGAAAATATCATGCGAACTACAATATTATGAAAGCATAGGAACAGCAGGAATAGTCAAAAGCTACTGGGTAGAAGCAATAAACGAAGATGTTGCTAGCGGCAGATGCGGATATGTATACGAAGCAGGCTCAACACAGTTTCGATTCTCCTCAGGCAACCACATACACCTACCTTCAGACACACGCGTGCTAAACTCCCCAGAATACGTCGAATACTTCTGGATATGTATCTAACACAAAAACTTACTTTTCCGTATAATAATCTAATTATTTGCTTTTAGAGTTATCTTTAAAATAATTACAAAACTTACAAAAATAAATGGTTATTTCATCTGGCTTGATCTCATTAGTAACGATTTTTTCGGCTGTTTCATTGGCTATTGACTCAACCAAAGCATAGTTAATACCCAGAGTATTATGTCTCTTCTTTGCTCTTTTCAAATTCAGGTAATTACTGATTGCAACTTGAGTTACACCTATTTTAGAGGCTGCTTGTATTTGCGTATAACCATGCTTGTTGATTAAAGTTTTTGCTAAAAGGGACCTAAATGTCGGTAGTACTTTGTTTACTATTTCACTACATTGAAAATCCATATTTAACCCATAAACTATAACGAGGTTATAACTAATAAATTATTTCGTTATGCAAGTTCAATAAACTTGACACAGAATTAAGATATATCCAGCAACCACGAGCCCACATAATCAATTGGATCATCACTTAATTCTAAAACCCTGTAAATAGAAACACCCAATGGAAAGCGATATTCCCTAATTAACTCACCCTCACGATTAATTTCCAAAAGAGAAGCTCCAAACGGCTCCTCAATCTCCACATGATCAACGGTCCATCTGTGATCAGGGGTACCAAAAATTCCAAGAATATTTCCATTAGGCAAAATATCTACATCCCCAAAAATAGCACTAAAATACTGCGCTGGGGGAGCATAGCTCCAAGTAGCCTCCCCACTCATAGTGGATTCATCCAAAGTTATCTCAATTAGCCTACTTTGACCACCAAAATTAGTAACATAAGGATTCTCTCCAGGAGGATAATCATCAAGTTTGGTGCTGTTGTGAAAATCGTTATCAAACATAATAAAAACATTAGGCTCAACCTCCTTGATTATGTGACTGTGATACCACAAACTCTCCTTCTGAATCCCATCCTCCAGCAAAGTAAAGTTGCCATTTCGCCCTGCAATCCAAACTAGCTCTTTAGTTTCTATTTCAACTTTAGCAAAATTATCTGTATTTCTAAAATTCACATAGTAATATTTGCCATCCAAACTCACTGTAACATCGTTACCGTGAGTCCAATCATCATCTCTGCACAAAGAACACAACTTCTCTGGAAAATACGGCTCAGAACTCCACAACCAAGTCTCATTACCAGTCTGCGGATCAAGATGCACAACAGTATCCAAACCACCCTTCTCAATTCGCCTCATCGTCACAAAATAACCATCCTCAATCAAAAACTCATGATGCCCACGAACATCAATTCCCTCCAAAATCGTTCTTGTAATTCCAGTTTGATAATTCCAGATTCTAGCTTCAGGGGAAAGCTGCGGTTCTGTTTGATTTCTTCTTTGTGGCCTATAATAATAGTAGAGCTCATTCGCACTTAACTGATTAATGTAGTTAAAACTATGAGTGGAAGAATTTTCAAAGTTCAAATAATTTCCATTATAATCCATAACAACCAAGAATTGATCAACAACATCTCTGATTGAAGTATTAGATATGGCAAAACCAAAAGCGTACAAACCCCTCCAATAATCATCAGCATAAGTAAAAACCTCAGGAGATGAAGGACCAGAAGGGATAACCATGAAAAATACATAAAACGCATAAACACTAGCAGCTATCACTAGGATTATTATTAATAAAATGGCGGACATTAAACGCCGCATCATAACCACTTATCTACTAAATTCAATGTTTTACAAAATATAATTCTTTCTTTCAACCACCCGATCAAAACAATAACTGACTTCAAACAACAAAAAACCAAATCAATAACCAATCTAAGCTTAAATTAGTCTCATCAAAAGCTCATTTCCAGAAATTATTTATAAGCTAACAAATTAGAAAAAGAAGGGGATTATTTTGCCAAGAGTAGTACATTTCGATATAAATGCCAACAAACCCGAAAAACTCGCAAAATTCTATGAACAAGTCTTCAACTGGAAATTCGAGAAATGGAAAGGACCAATGGATTACTGGCTAATAGCAACTGGAGAGAACGAACCTGGAATCGACGGAGGATTATCTAGAAGAGAAAAAGAAGCCAAAACCATCAACACGATAAATGTTTCTTCAATCGATGATTATATAGAGATGATCAAGAGAAACAAAGGAGTTATTATAGTTCCAAAAACACCAGTACCAGGAGTGGGTTATACAGCACAATTTGAAGATCCTGAAGGAAATTCTTTTGGACTAATGGAAGACGATCCAACAGCCAAATAAATTCACCCTTTTTTCTGATGAGCATAGAATTTGAGCTACCAATGATCATGTTTTACGATTTTTTCAAATGGTAGCCGATTCTTATCTTTCACACCCTTAAAAGTGGGATAACCAAGGGGCATCAACTCCACGACCCTTACCTCTTCAGGAATCCCTAAAATCTGCTTAACT
>JAOZGY010000063.1 GCA_026015145.1 Candidatus Bathyarchaeota archaeon
CTTCAAAAATTTCACCCTCAAGGAATCCTACAAGAGTTTGGGCACCAAAAACCCCCACAAACTGATAGATGCCAAAATACAAAACTAGTAATAAAATAGGTATTCCAGTGAGAGGTCTCATCATTAGTTTGCTAAGTTTCTCTTTAGCTGTTATCTTGATTTCTGGAGGTTTTGACATAACTTTTGCAGCAATTTGCTTTGCCACCCATGTTCTCTTTCTGCTAATACTGTAAGTTAAAGGCTGGCTATGTTTTTGTTGTGTTTTTATTAAAATTTCTTGAATATTTGCAAAATTTTTTCCTTCTCTTGACTTAACAAGTTCCCAAATTTCATGGTCATCCTGTAATAGCAAAAGTCCAATTGACCTCTTAGAAAGGGAGTAAACATTTTTTAAAAACTGATTGATTTTTTCCAGAGCCGATTCTATATGTTGATTATATCGCGGTTTCCTAAATGTGGTTGTTCTCTTATAATTGAGGATTTTCTGTTTTAGGTTTTCCATTCCTTTTCGAGATGTAGCAACGGTGGTTGCAACTGATATTCCGAGCGTTTCCTCTAAAAGGTTTACATCGATTTTTATTTTTAGCTTCTCAGCTTCATCTGTCATGTTCAAATCTAAAATAACTGGAAGCTCTGCTTCGAGTAACTGTAGAGTTAAAGGAAGCATCCTCTCTAAGTTTTTAGCATCCACAAGTTGGATTACTATTTCTGGTTTTTCACTAAGAAGAATTGTTCGGGCAACCCTCTCATCTTCTGTTATTGGGAGAAGTGCGTAAGTTCCAGGGGTATCTACAACTTCAATTTTGGTATTTTCAATCCTTCCTTTTCCTCTGGAAACATCAACTGTAGTTCCTGGATAATTAGAAACAGTAGCGTAGGAACCTGTCAAATTGTGGAAAATCACACTTTTTCCAGTGTTGGGATTCCCAAATAGTGCAATCTTCTTTGGATCATCAATTTTTTCTAATATAGGAGAATTATGACCACAACGAAAACGGTGTCTTTTTCGAACGGAAAATCTACCCATGTTTTTCTTCTCCGTTTGTTCCAATGGCCGATTTTACATGGATACATCTTGCTATTTTTTGTTCCAGTTTGTGCCGTTTTCCATTGATACTTATATGGAGAGGTCCATTAAAGGACTCTTTTCCTTCAATTTTGACAAGTGTTTTGGGAATAGCCCCTAGGCTTTCTAAAACTCTTAGAATTGTGGGATTCTCCTCTGAAATTTTTACAACAATCCCACTTTCTCCCGAGTTTAGTTCTGCTAAAGGTTTTGAATTTGGTTCATCAAGTTTTCCTTTATATGTGGGTATGGGATTTCCGTGGGGACATGTTTTTGGATTTCCCAAAGAAGATTCTAGAGAATTAAGGATTTTCGGTGATAGAGCGTGTTCTAGTTTGCATGCAGCATCATGAACTTCACTCCAATTAAGATGCAGGAAATCAGTAAGCAGTCGTTCTGCGAGGCGGTGTTTTCTCAAAACATTCGCTGCAATTTTTCTCCCTTTTTCTGTTAATTTTACTCCTTTGTAGGGTATGTGACTTACTAAACCTCTTTTTTCAAGGTTTTCTATAGTGTTTGTAATTGAACCGGGAACCACATTTAATTTTTTAGCGAGTTCCATGGTTTTAGCAGAACATTTTTTCTTTTCTAACCGATAGATTGCTTCTAAGTATTCCTCTGCTTGATATGATATTTCGGGTTTTTTTACAGGTATTATGATCCACCTAAAATTACGAAAGCTCGTACTTTTATATGACGCTGGCATACTTAAACTTTACTACAAAATTTCCTAGAAATAAAAGTCTCAAGATGATCTTTCTACTACACCCATTAATAATAAAGAGTCTTACGACTGAATTGCTTGATCAAAAAATAACTAATATCGCAACTCTTGTTTGTATTAAGTCAAAAAGAAAAAAACGGGTGTTTTCTGCATAGCCTCTTTTAAGCTGCAGCAATATTTTAGATGTTTTCTAATTCATTATAGCCTGCAAATCTTCTTCAGCAGTAGTTATTGGCATTATATTGAATTTATCAACAAGAACTTTGAGTATGTTTGGTGTAATGAAAGCAGGCAAACTTGGTCCAATTCTTATATTTTTTATGCCTAAATATAATAGCGATAGCAATATAGCAACAGCTTTTTGTTCATACCACGAAAGTACTAAAGATAAAGGCAAATCATTAATCTGTATATTAAAAGCATCAGCTAAAGCCTGAGCTATTTTAACAGCGGAATAAGCATCGTTGCACTGTCCTATATCTAATAGCCTAGGAATATCTTCAATGGTTCCTAATTCTTTATCAAAGAATCTGTACTTGCCGCAAGCTAGAGTAAGTATAATCGTATCTTTTGGAGCTTTTTCAACAAAGTCTGCATAGTAACTCCTTCCAAGTTTCGCTCCATCACATCCACCAACTAGTAAAAATCGTTTTATCCTACCAGTTTTCACAGCTTCAATTACTTTTCCAGCTAGACTTAATACCGCATTTCTACCAAATCCAACAGTCACATATTTGCTATTTGTATCAGATTGGAAACCAGGTAGCTCTAATGCTTTATCTACTAAAGCAGACAAATCATCCTTAATAATATGAGGTACACCTGGCCAGGAAACTGGACCCGTGGTGAAAATATTATTTTTATAGTTTTCCACAGGTTTTTGAAGACAATTAGTGGTCATCAGAATTGCTCCAGGGAATTCTTGGAATTCTTTTCGTTGATTTTGCCATGCTGTTCCATAATGACCATAGAAATGAGGATACTTCTTTAGTCCAGGATATGCATGAGTTGGCAGCATTTCTCCATGAGTATAAACGTTTACTCCTTTCCCTTCGCTTAATTTCAATATTTCCTCCAGGTCAGGAAGATTATGTCCAGACACAAGTATTGCTTTTCCTTTTTTTGCTCCAAGAGGCACCTTTGTTGGAATTGGGTGACCATAAGTTTCAGTGTTTCCAGCATCAAGAAGTTCCATAGCTCTTATGTTAATTTCACCGCACTTCATTACAAGGCTGATATAATCATCTATTCCTAGCGAACTATCTAGAAGCGCAGCTAGACCTCGATGAATAAAATTGAATACTTTGTCATCTTTTTTCCCAAGACCATATGCATGATAAGTATAAGCCCCTACTCCTTTTAGCCCATATGTGAGTAACCATTGAAGTGAATGAAGATCGGGATCAATAGTAATATCAGAATTAACTCCAACTAATTTTCCCTGCGAGAGCATTCCTTTTTTTGTTTGTTCCAACTCGAAATTAATGACTTTGTTCTTAGCGCAAATTTTTTGTCCAGATGCTTTGATTTTATCAAATAATTGTTTTCTTAACTTAGATGCTTTCTTAATGTAATCAATAATGCTATCTGGATTAAAGTTTGTATTGGTTAGCGTAGAAAATAATGCTTCACAAACAAACACGTTAATTTTTTCATTTTCAACTCCGATTTTCGCAGCTTTAAGGGATAGTTGTGAAATCCCTCTTAATGTATATATAAGCAAATCTTGTAATGTAGCTACTTCTGGATTTTTTCCGCATACACCCATAGTTGTACAGCCTGTTCCTTTAGCTGTTTGTTCGCATTGATAGCAAAACATTTGATTCTCGCTCATTTTAATATCCAGTATTATCTCCATACTCTTATTGATAGCCTTTATCCCGAAAATATGAGGAATTTTTTATGATATTTCTATTATTCTAATCAATTTTCTAATAGGGACCTTAAGAAAGAGCTTAGATTGGCGGTGGTGGTCTTGTACCTAAGATAAGTGATAATTCTATTATTGATTCATCTCTTAATACAGTAAGGATCAATGTCTCTCCTGGCAAAGTTTTATCCGAGAGATAACTTGCTAGTTCATCATTATTTCTAATTCTAATTCCATTTAATTCAATAATTATGTCATTAATTCTTACTATTCCTTCTGATGGACCGCCGGCTATAACCGAATCTATTCTCCAACCGTAAGTTATGCTTGAACCAATTTCTTGAGCTAGGTTGTAGCTCATATCTTGACCTGAAACTCCTAAGTAGGAATGAGCACTGTATGTTCCAGTATCAATTAAAGCAGTTAGTTCCCTAAGGATAGTATCTGATGGTATTGCAAAACCTAATCCTTGTGACTCTACCGCGATCGCAGTTGTTATTCCAATTACATTTCCTACCGCATTTAATAAAGGACCACCAGAGTTTCCGGGATTAATAGGTGTACTAGTCTGAATAATATTTGGAATTGAGAAACCCCCAGCATATTCTTCAGCAAGGGTCCTTCCAAGAGCACTCACTACTCCCGTTGTTAGTGAACCTACCAATCCAAAAGGATTGCCAATGGCTATGGCCATCTCACCCACACGCAAGGAAGATGAACTTACGATTTCAATAGACCTAAATTCGGAGTTTGGAGCATCAACAGAAAGAATTGCTAAATCCACATAAGGGTCTATTCCTATAACCGTCGCTTCGTAGCCATTTCCATTTGAAAATGTCACACTCAAGCTTGATGTTTCATGTACAACATGATAATTTGTGATTACTATATCTCTATTCAAGTAAAAGTAAACAAAACCCGAACCTTGAACCCCTCCCTCACTAGTAATTCCTTGCACTAGAACTATTGATTCTCTTACATTTTCGTAAAGCTCTACCAGAGATGATGAGTTTTGATATATTGTTATATTCTGAAATGTTACGTTCGAAAGTCCATTTTGACCAATAATTTGACTCTGCAAAAAGTTGACTTTATCTTCTAATTCTGTGATTTCTTGAAAAGTAATGTAAATACTTGCTAATCCACCAACCAATAATCCAGCTACAAAAAGAAGTACGAAAAGACTAGTTGATGCTTTTTGGAAATTGGATTTCTTCATAAAGTAACCTCTAGAATAGAGAGGTAACAATTTTAAAAGAAAAACTTTCCTATTTTCTTCGATCAATTATGTCCAATGCATCAGGACCTGTTCCGATTAAGGTTACTGGAACTTTTGTTTTTTCTTCAACTTCTTTCACAAACACTTTAGCTTCGTTAGATAATTCATCAAAGTTTCTAATACTTCTACATTCCGGAAAAACACAATCAAGTTTTGTAAGTGCCGCTTGAGTTGCACCATTTATTCGTGCATTTTTCCTAGCTAGGTCAAAATCAAATGGTGCTGATCGTCTATCGCGTCCTGTTCCAGCTGCAGTTTCAAACCATCCTTTTTCACGAGCCTCTTCTTTACTCATTTCTCCAGGTAGAGGCCCAGCTCCCACTCTGGTGATAAATGCTTTGAAAACAATTATTACATTATCAACTCTTGTTGGTCCAACTCCAGCCTCTGAACAAATAGCGGAAGCACCTGTATCTCTACCAGTTACATATGGGTATGTACCATGGAACAGAGAAAGCATAAATCCTTGAGTTCCTTCTAACAAAACATTTTTTCCCGCGTCTAAACCGTCGTTAATTTCTTTTGTAACATCAGCAATATACGGTTTCAATTCAGGTATATCCTTGGCAAGCTTAGCGGTTCTTCTAGCTCTCTCTTCTAATGCCGGTCCAACTCCCCATCCTGTAGTACCAAGACCTTTAAGATGAGCACTGGTTCTATCTTGCAAAGAATGTTTTTTCTCGATTATTGAGGCGTATTTATCAATACCCATTCGTTCATTAACTTTAGTTAATTCTACTTCTTCAAAGAATTTTGCAACTTGTACATTTGCTCCAGGAGCAATCAATAGTCGAGTTCTTTCATTAATGAATGAAGCAGGAACCATATGTAACGCATATCGTTTACCCTCCACCCATACCGTATGAGCTGCATTCACTGATCCAGTTCTTACACAGAAATCGAGTTTATCTTTAAGTGCTAGATATGAAATTATTTTTCCTTTACCTTCATCTCCCCAGAAAGCTCCAACAATAACTGTACATGGCATTAGGTTTCACATCTGAAAGAGGTTAAGCAAGAATTATTTAAAACTGTTGGAAAGATTAAGAAGAACTTCTTTGTGTTGCTTCTCTATCTATTTTTTTAAGTAGTCTAATTACTTTCTTCCCCACGACTTTCTTATTATTTTCAGTCCAACTCCTATGTGCTGGACATAATTTATCTACGATTACTCCCTTTGCCTCATCAAAAATTATAGGATATAATCGACAGCCAATAGGTCTATCTCTATAGACTTTACATTTTATATTTTTCACATCAAAAAAAACACAATGCCCATTTAGATTTCTAAGTGTAATATAACCTTCCTTAACATTTCGTGCAAAAAACTTTATACTAAACCCCTTTTTTTGCAATCGTTCAATATCCTTTTTTGAAAGTAGCATTTCAGTTTCTTGACAACAAGTGCCACATTCCAAACATCCCATATAGAAAATTATCGTTTCAAGCTATATTCAACTTTTGCTAGACTAATCTTCATTTATCAAAATTACTCAATTAGCTACTGAATTTAGTTTTTTACCCTGCTGCTTGTATAAGATTCAAATT
>JAOZGY010000073.1 GCA_026015145.1 Candidatus Bathyarchaeota archaeon
ATTAATTTTTTTTGCAATAATTATCCATTATTTTTCCTTTTTTTAATTTTAGAGTTGATAATCTATATTGCTAGTTCATAAAGGTTAAGTTAATTGAAAGATTATTGAATTCCAAATCGAATCCGAATATAAATAAAAGGAGGTAAACAGAAAAAATGAGCGAATACTTGATTTTGATGAGGTTGAATCCAGGTAAAATAATGGATAGTTTAGGTGATTTAAGAAAAATCAGCAATAAACCCGTTGATGGAGTAGATCTGTGCTATACAATGAACATCTTTGGAGCTTGGGATGTTGGAGTTTGGATTAACGCTGAAGATAGTACTCAGGCTCTTGAATTTGTCCAAAAAAAAGTGAAAGACATAACAGGAGTAACTGAAGTCTATACAGTACCTACTTTTCCACATGGAAACAAAGCCCTTAAAGTTGCAGATGAAGAAAAAAAAGCCCAAAAAATAGTTAAACCTGCAGCAGTTGAAGCATAGATAGGTGGATTCGATATTCTAAAAAGCATGTAAATGCTTTTTATTTTTCCCTAATTAATCCCGTGTTTGTTTATTGTTTAGATGCTATTTAGACTCATATCTGAACGAGCAAAGAACTTGGAGTCTTATCTAGAAGGTAATAAGTTGAGAGAAAAAAAACCATGGTCGACTGAGTTCAATGTACGATGTAGAAGTCTTGCCGCAAAAAGTAGTTGAACCTAAGATCGTGGTTTTAAAGACTCGCCTTGATTCCAACATGATAAGACTCCAAGTTGAAGGATTAAAACAAAATTTTTTTACGAAACTCGGTTTTTTAAAACCAAAAGCGAAAGAAATTATACTTATTAGTTCTGAGAAATATTACGAACCCTATATTGTAATTGGTGGAAAGTATTCGTTAGATTACTGCAGGAAACATACCTTTAATTTAGAAGTCAAAAACCAGACTCATGAAGTCTTCATCGCTGGTCAAAAGTTTGAAGTACTAACATCAAAGTCAGGAAAGAAACTAAAACAGGTGATTAAGCTTGAAGGGGAAGATTATGCTCATTATGAAAAAGAAAGTTTTTTTGTACTAGATAGATTGCGTAGAGAGATATCACCTGAGAGTTTTTCTTTTGCTCCTTATGACATGCAATTAAAAGGAGCTTCTGATCTTGATCTTAACCTTAGAAAAGTTCGAATCTCTGTAAATGAAATCATAGAATTAGTTCGTTCTAGAATAGCTAAAAGACCACCAGATTTAGCTGAAATTATTAAAGAGTTCTTTGAAATAACCGAAAATACTATTGTGTATAGACCGTTTTTCGAGTTCACTTTTCATAATAAAAAAGCAAACAAATTTGCTACTCTAAGAGTAGATGGTGTAAGCGGGGAGCAGTTTGTTTACAAGTTTGAAAACGATAACTCAAGAATGTTTCTTAGCAATTCAAACATGGAAACTGGTTTAGATTCTGAAAAAATCAGAAAAAACGCGTTTTCTGAAGGCTCACCCCGGTCAAATAGTAAAAATACATCCAAGATACCAGAACCAAATATTATAGACACTGCTAAACAATCTGCAAAAAAATCACAAATTCTAAGCACTTCTGATGAAATAGTTGCTCTCAAGTTTCCAGCTTACGTTACAGGGGAGATTTTTCTAGTGGGAGATAACCTTACCGCAGTGGTTGGAGATCTGAAAATTCCTTCTGGAACAACTGTAAATGATGCATTAGTAGTTAAGGGTAAACTTACTATCGGTGATAATTGTCGGTTATTTAGGAAGGTAAAGGTATTAGGAGATGTTTTAGTAGGAATTGACACTGTGATTGATGGGGATGTTGTTTCTGGAGGTAACGTGATTATTGGTTCTAGTTCTGTAGTTGGTGGGTGTGTTAAAGCTTCTGGGAGAGTTGAAATAAACGAGAATGTCATAGTTGGGAAAAAACTAAAAGAAAATTTGGATCTACCAAAGGACTCTTTTGATTTACAAACGATTCTTAACTCAACGAAAGAAGAGGTTTCGGTGTAATAGTATTGGTTTTTTCTTTATTAAGAAAGTGGTTTGGTAATCTTTATGGTTTTAGCGTTACGTTTGGTGTAAGTATTGTTGGTCCTTTGCTTATTGTAGGTGCAACGTTTGCTTTTAGTCTTGTTTTTCCAGGTCTGGTGATTGATACCACGTTTTTAACCATTTATTTTTTGGTAACCTGTACTCTATACAATGTTTTTCTTTTGGTGGTTATCTCCAGAGCACGTACAAACCAAGGTGAGGATGTTGGGCATTTTTTTAGTTTATTGATTCCTGCGCACAATGAGGAAAAAGTATTAGGAAAAACCTTAGAGACGATACTAAATTTTGATTATCCCACTGAGTTATTTGAGGTGGTTTTGATTAATGATGGTTCTGC
Organism: Candidatus Bathyarchaeota archaeon; assembly: GCA_026015145.1. Taxonomy (GTDB): domain Archaea; phylum Thermoproteota; class Bathyarchaeia; order Bathyarchaeales; family Bathycorpusculaceae; genus AD8-1. The sequence continues at coordinate 2,378 of JAOZGY010000073.1, forward strand.
AGATCAAACAGAAAAAATAGCACACTCGTTTCAAAAACAGTATTCTAATTTGAAAGTACTTAACATAACGGCAAATAATGGGGGTCGAGGAAAAAGCTCTGCTCTAAATGTGGGTTTTGCTGATTTTCTTTTGTCTTGGAGAGGCATTGAAATAAAACCTAGGCATCGGTGGGTAATTGGAGTATTTGATTCTGATGCTGTTCCTAAGTCAGACATGCTAAAGAAAGTATCGTTTCAATTCATAGATTCTGATGTGGGAGGAGTTCAGACTTTAGTTCGTATCAAGAATGCTAAAACTTCTTTTTTAGCTAAACTTCAGGATATTGAGTTTTTGGCTTTTGCAAGAGTTATTCAGTTTGCTCGTACTAGTTACTCAGGGGCTGTGGCTCTTGGAGGTAATGGTCAATTTGTTAGAGCGACAGCTTTGGATGAGGTTGCTCTAGTACATCAGAAGAAATATTGGAGTCCGGAATCTTTAACTGAAGATCTAGATATTGGTGTAAGGTTGTTAACAAAAAAGTGGAAGAATGTTTACATAGATACGACCTCTGTTTCACAAGAGGGAACCGAAACTCTTCGAACTATGTTTCGTCAGAGAGAGCGTTGGGCTTGGGGAACTCTCCAAACATTGAAGTGGTATGTTTTCAATCCTAGTTTTTGGAGAAAAAAATTTAGTTTTAGAACAAAGCTTGATATTTCTATTTATTTGATTCACGTCCTTTTGCCAGTTTTAGTCTTTCTGTGTTGGATTTGGTCTGGAATGTCTTTGTTGGGAATTATTGGAGTGTCAAACTTTTTTCCTTTTGTATTTATGATTGCTAATGGTTTTTCTTTTATGCCTTTGTTTGGTTATGGTTTATGGAAGGAACGAGAGGAATATCCCCGTTGGCAGATTGTTCCGTTGATATTTATAGCCGCTGCTTATACCTATCATTGGATTCCTGTTGTCATGTCAGCGATTGTTAGATTTTTAACGACTAAACCCAAGTGGACTAAAACTCCTAGATTCAACAATGTGATGCATCATAACAAAGCTGCAAAAGTGTGAATTGCAAATATTGATTTGTTTTTCATAAATGTGATATGTTCGGGTTGGAAATCTGAATAAGAAGCTAAAATGAATATCAGAAAAATAGGTTTAATCTTAGGCCTAAAAGGGATTTTAGCAGTTTCTTCGCTTGTCACGATTGCCGTTGCTTTGGTGGTTTATTCCGCTTCTGTAACTGTTATTCCAACTCAGCAATTTACAATAGGATCTTCATCTGATTCCTGGACGATATATGTTAATGAAGTAAATCAGATTAGGCATCTTCCAGGGGGATTTTCACAGCCAATTTTTGATTCTGGGGACACAAACACCTACGCTTTTAGAGTAGTAACTGATTCAGACAAGACTTGTGCAGTGAAAATCGAGCTAACCTCACCAATGGATAGCGGGAAATTCTCAAGTTTTGACATAACAGTAGACTATTGGACTGGAGCTGCGTGGGTATCTGCAACTCTTTATGATTCTGCTTCAGGACCAACAACCATAACTGAGATTGATGGATTATCATCTGGTGCAGCAGGATATATTCAACAGGGAATATCAACAACAACATACTATCTAGTGAAAGTGACTTATTCCTATGATTTAGTGGATGATACAACTCAAGCAACTGCAACATTCCAGTACACTCCTCTTCCCTAGTTTGTATATTCTATAACCCTTTTTTTGGAGGTTAGTTAAAATTAAAACCAAGTATCTCAAGATAAGGCTGGTTTTGGGTTGTGTTTCTCTAGTTGTGGGTTTATTAGCGGGAAGTTTTGCGTTATTTGCTTGGACTGCTCCTGATGGTTTTCTATATTTTTTGGGAGAGTATGCCCGATATGTTTGTTCTTTTGGGAGTTTTGCTGCGATTATTTTTGGGTCAATGCTAATTAATGATTTTTTTGTTTTTAGGAAAAATGATCTTAGACGTCAGGCTTTTTGGTACCAAGAAACAGCTTTTGAGGAAGGCAAGATGTTTCTTGGTCAATTCTTTTTGGATGATGAAGAGGAGAAAGAAATTGTCAAACAAAGAATATAGAACAATTGTTGGGTTGTTTCTTTTTTTTCTGATTATCCAAACTTTTCTGCTGCCTGTTTCCCATTCTGCAGTGTCATATACTGCAACTGTTTTTATTGATCCTCAGCTAGCTAAGGAGGACTATATTTGGGTTTTTGGTAGTGATGATTTTGTTCATAAATTGAATAAATCGGATCTTGAGGGTCCTGAACTATTGGCTTGGGATACAGGTACAGGTTTTATTCTTGGGGGGTGTGAGTTTAGACTTGAAGATGGAAACGAGTACATCTATGTGATTGATTCTGGAACTGGAGCTAACTCTGATATGTTGATCAAGTTCCATGCTGATAATGGTACTGAATTGTCAAGATGGGATATATCAGGTTATTCAGAGAATTCTCAAGGTTTGGTTTGGAATGGTTCAAGATGGTTTATTGTTGATAGTCGTGATGATTTGATTTATCAAGTTGATCCTAATAATCCAACTATTGCTGAAAGATCTTTTTCTTATAGTGGTCAGAGGTTTTGTGGAGGGTTGGCTTGGGATGGTTTGTATCTTTGGGCTGTTGATTATGGAACTGATAGAGTTTATCAAATGGATGTATATGGGGTTGTTTTGACGAGTTGGAATTTTGCTCCTTTAAATCCAGCAGGGGCAACATATGATGGTACCTCTGGAAATCTTTGGATTGTTGATCGCTCAGGTTATCTGCATGAATATTATCTTAATGGAACATTGTTGAGTAGTTGGGATGTAACTAGAGCCTTTCCGAAAGGAATCGCGTTTTCCTCAACTCCTCCTTAATTTTTTCCAAGAGAATGCGATATAGAGAGTAAATATAAACACAGCATTTTTTGGTTTAAATGAAAATACTTTAATAATATTTTCATGCGAAATATATTGATTTATCTGCTTGAAGTTAATGGTTAGTTTATTCCATTTCTTACTCTTCTGATATTTTCTAGTACTTCTTCTGTGACTTTATTTTTAGTTAAATTTCTGACAAGAATTACATCATTAGGATTTAGGTTGAGTGTAAGTCTTATTTGAAATTTTTTTGCAACTAAAAAATTTTTAATAGCTCCATCAAGTTTTCCATCATCAAAATCTAGATCTATCATTACGTGAAGGGTTTTTCTCAAGGCGTCTTTTATGGCTCTAAAACTCTTTGTGCTTGTTTTTTGCGGTTCTGTCCAATCTGTTTTCTCCATGTTTTATCTCCCTTTAGGCCTGGGATTTGGCCTATAATTATAGTTATTTCAAAAATTGACATATTCTTTTCAGTTTCGATTTTAAATTCCTTATATTTTCTGAATAATTGCTGAATTTTGTAGAATTTTAGATTTCAAATGAAAATATTCTAATTTTATTCTTTTTTGACAATACATTATTTAATAAAACTTATAGGCAAAGAGTAACACTATAGACAATAAAAGTTTGATAAATGCCAAGAAAAGGAGTAATTAAGTTTTCGCTTGTTGAAGATTGCTGTAACATTAATGATGATAAAATCTTAAAAGAAATATCTGATGCATTACTTGCAGAACATATCATTATTCCTTGGTGGAAAAAAAATCGATGAAATCACGCTGTCTTAAAACTTATTTGCTACTTAGGAATTTAAAAGATGTTTTTTGTATATTGGAAAATTTCATCTTTTAACACTGAAATACTATCGATGACTTCGGTTCCTTTTTTGGTTAATTCATAAATTCGCTTGGTTTGAGTAACTTCTCTTTTCACTAGATCTCCACGTTCCATTGAATATAGGAGAGCATAAACTGTACCTGCACTTATTTGAAAACCAAATTTTTGATCTACAATCTTCTTAAAGGCATATGCACTTAATGGTGCAGATTTATTGCGTTCTGATAAAAAGATTATGTCCAAAAAATTTTTTTACATAAAAAATCAGTGTCTATTATTAAAACACATTTGTTTTCTAGTCGAAAAATAGTCCTAGCTCAAAGTATAATTAGTATTAAATCATGGGATTTTTAGGATTTGTTATTTGTGTAAGTTTGTGCAAGGAATAATATTTATAGGGCATATCTTTAAATCTGCAGATAAGAGGAGGTTTTCTCATTGGTGAGCAGAACAATTACGATAAAGTTTTCTCTTATTAAAGAGTCTAATAAAAGATCTAGTAACGAATTAATAAAAGAGATTTCTGAAGCTTTTTCCAGTGAAGAATTTGTTATACCTTGGGTTGATAAGGTTGAAACAATCTCTCTGTCTGAAATAGAGTAAATCTCTCTATCTGAATTAATGGAATTTTTTTTAGTTTTGTAATTTTCTTAATATATTAGTTAATGGATAAGTTTTTTTGCTCTCAGGAGAAATCTATAAGTTGTTTGTAGTTTTTTAGAAAAAATATAAAAATATTTTATTATTTATAGAAAATTGGATTAAATAAGTTAGATGAGCACTGGAAAGATTTGGAGTCTTTTTTAAGTATCTCTTATGGGGGAACCTCCTCTTCCTAGGATACTTGATTTCTCTAAATCCCAGAAATTTTATTATTCATCTCATTAAATGTAATTAATTCAGTTTTTTAGAAAATAAAGAGAAAGTGGTAGATAAGATAGCTTTTTTTATGGTGCTATTCTTACTGGTACTTTCTTTTTTTCCACTCTTATCTCCTCTGGCCGCCATATTGTTTTGGTTAGTTTATATAATTTATTGTAGAACACGAATACAAGTCATTCAAGAAAAATTAGTAATACTTTTTAAGTATTTCATAAAACTTGTTCAGCAATTCCTCAACAAGACTCTCCCAAAGAGTTGATCAATTCTGATTTGACTGGGTTTAAAAATATTCTGTTTGATAACAAAGAAATAATTTTAGAAAACGGTTTTTGCGTATTGGAAGAGTTCTTCTTTTGATTTTAGTAGGATATTGATGGTTTCGTTTCCTTTTTGTGTTAATCTGTAGATTCGTTTGTTTGCTGTCGCTTCTCCTATAACTAGTTCTTTTCGTTCCATCGAATATAATAGTGCATAAACTGTACCTGCGCTAATTAAAAAGCCAAATTTTCGGTGTACTAAATTCATGAGTGCATATGCGCTTAAGGGTTGGATTTTTTTAAGTTCTGCTAAAAAAATTGTGTCTAGAAAGTTTTTTACGATTCTTCGTCTCATTTTTTTAATAAATCTGTTTTCCATTTTTATTCCTCAAAATTTAGTTTATTTGTTAAAAAGAGTGTCTTTGCGATCGTTTCCAAGTTTTTTACAAAGGCGTGATTTGGCTTTTCAATTGCTAGAATTGATGTTCTTTTAGCTTGGAGTACATCACAATAGCAAAGTATTGCTGCTATTATAGGGCTTTTTAGTTGGTTTTCGATTTTGTTTATTAACTCTTTTTCAGTTTTGTTTGTATGCAATTGGGTTTCTGGAAGGACCTTGTTTATCAGTACCACTGGTTTTTTATCTAATTCTAAATAGAGGTTTTCGATTAGGTTTTCTGATCCTTTTAGATCTACTTCGTCGTTTGTAGTAACTATTATTGAGATGTCAGAACTAACTACTGCATTTATTGATGAGTATTGTAAACCTGGACTGGTGTCAAGGATTATGTAATCTATGTTCATTTCTTTGAAGAGTGTTTTTCGCATGGAGAAGAGTCTCTTCACGGCTGATACTTCCCATGCTCGGCTCTTGTCCATGGTGCTTCGAATTGCTTCAATTGAGGGGTTGGCTAATCCTAAATAGAGCTTACCTTTTAATCTATAAGTGCTGGAAACATCAATCAAGGTTTGTTCTATTTTACATCGACCTGATATGAAGTCGTTTAGCCAGTACTTGGGTTGTTTTTTTATGGCTTTTGAGAATGCGCCTGCAAGACTTGGTGCTCGAAAATCAAGATCTAAGAGTGCTATTTTTAATCCTTTGTTGGCCCAGATGGTGGCTAAGTTTGTGGCTATGACTGTTTTTCCTGTTCCTCCTCGTGATGAGTGAAATGCTAATGTTTTTGTTGTCATTTGTTTTCTTCCATTTTTTGTTCGATGTAAAAGTATACTTTGTGACCTTCTCGTTTTTTCTTGAGGTATCCCATTCTTGTTAGTTGATTTGCTGATGCGCTTTCAACAGCTCTTAGTCGTTTTGTTTCTGCTGATAATTCTTCTGCGGTTGCTTTTTCGAGTTTGTAGAGAGCTATGACTGTTTTTCTTAGGTGAGCAGGTAGGGATAGAAGTGATAAAACGTCAGGCGATAAGGGGGATGTTGATTTGTTTTTGTGGTTTTTTTTGGTTTTTTGTTTTTGGTTTGGGCTGTTTTGGGTTATTATTGAGTCGAGTTTTTTGTTTGTTAGTTTGACTTCTTCGATTAGTTTGACTAGCAATAGCTCTAGATTTCCTGGTGTTGTAAAGGTTTTAACCAACAAATCAAACCCAGTAAGTGTATTATTGTATATACATTAATACAGTAGTCATAAGATATAATACTTTTGCATCCAAATCAGAACCCGAATATATTTCAAAAACAAAAAACTTCATAATAATGAGGGAACCTAACATACTTTTATGAAATCAGCAATAAAAGGATCTGATAGTGCCACCCAAAAATGCCACCAGATTCTTGAGGAAAATGGAGGAAAAATAGCAGAAAAATCCAGATCAATACTGCTATCTGACCCAAAATTAAAAGAGTTAAAAGAGCCTCTAGAATTTATTTCAAAAAACTGGCGCGACCCCCTAACCCCAAGTTTATTGGCACTTTCCTGCAAAGCAGTCGGGGGAATTCCAAGAAATACGCATAATTCAGCTTTGGCAATTAGCTTGATTAACCTTAGTTTCTTTTTATGGGATGATATAATAGATCATTCATCCGCTAAGATTTTTAAGCCAACACTTTCTGGAAAATATGGTTCAGGAACAGCGCTTATTGTTGGTGGAATGATTTCCGCCAAAGCCTTTTCGATCCTAAACAATCTAAAATTTAAAAAAATAAAAAAAGAAGCAATAAATCGGTTGATTTGGGATCTTTTATCGATAATGGCTAAAGCTGAGATGCACTCTATCAAGATGCGAAGTCAAAAAAACTATTCTAGTAGCGCGAAGCTTTGGAAAATAAAAACAGAGTCGATCGATCCACAAACTTGTCTTAGAATTGGAGCCATAATAGGAGATGGTTCAGATAGAGAAATTGAATGTCTTGGGAATTATGGTTCGAATCTGGGAGTAATTTTAGGGTTAATGAATGATTTTCGTGTAGCAGCAAATTTAACTTTGGAGCTTGCCACCAAAATAAAGCTCAAAGCATTGCCTTATTCTTTGCTTTTGGCAACTGAACGCTCAGAGAAATTAAGAAAAAGACTTGAGAAGTTATTAATAAAAGATAATGTTGATCAGGCTTCCATAAAATTGATTGTAGGGGGTATGTTGGAAACTTTGGTGTTGGAGGATATACAAAAAAAGGTGGATTTTTTTGTTCAAAGAGCGAAAGAATCGCTTAATAGCCTAAAGCAAAATAGTGCCACTATTACGCTTCAATCGTTTATTGAACTTCAACCCCGATTCTTTGTTGAGTCAATTCCCTTTTTAGAGAGTTGAGTCAATTAGAATAATTCGGGCCATTTCACCGCATTGCTTATTGAGAGCAATAGTGAAATAACTGGGTTGATGTCGATTTGTGGGATCTTGGCTTTTTGGCACACCTTGATAAGTAGGTTTTTATCTTTTTTCTCAACGGCTTCTTGAACCTGAGGGTAGAATTCAGAGGCAGCCAAACTTTGCAGATGGAACGACATGTCCGATATTCTTGTATTTAGCATTTTCATAATGCATCGAAATAGGCTTCCGGGGGTTTTCTTTTAAGATTTATTTCGATTTCGAACAATGCAAATCTTTAAGAGAATAAAATCTAAGTAAGATGGTGGATTATGGTGCTTGGTTTCTTAAGAACTGAAATTCGTATGTCAAAGAGTAGTTTTTTTGTAGTCGCAATTTTTTTCTTTGCTTTTTATGAATCATATTATTTCTTGTTTTCCAATCTTTTAGAGCCGGTTGTTCCTTTTGGTTTAGATAGTCTTGTGGTTCAAGGTGCGTTGCATTTTTTTACTGCAATTATTTTGCTTTTTGGAAGTATCATAATTCAGAAATTTAACAAGTTAAAAATAATCTATTTTTGTTCTATTATCAACTGCTTATTGACTCTTCTTCTTCTGGGGAATTTGTTTGAAGGTTTTAGGTTGATAATTCTTTTTGGGTTAGTGTTGTTTGTGAGCTTGGGAATGCTAACAACTCTTGGCGTTTTTGGAATATTGACTGTACCCGAAGAGAGAGGAAGAGTCGGTGGGCTTATTGGTTTTGCTGTGTTTGTGCTTTTTTTTATTGTGAACTATTTTGTCGTGTTGAATCTTGACTTTTTTGGTTCTATTTTGCTTGGTTTGATCCTAAATGCATTGCCTCTTGTTGGTTTAATATTAAAGTCTATTAGGTTTAGTCTAGGGTCAGTTAGAAAGCAGCCTGATCTTTATTTTGAGAGAAGGGTTTTTATTCTTTATTTTATTCCTTGGATTGTTTTTTCATTGATCAATGTTACTTTAGCTGCAAACACTTCAGCAATTATTCAACAGCAAATCTCTGATTCTCTTCACTTCACTTTGATATCTGTACAGGTTGCTGGGGTTGTTTTTGGAGTCTTGCTTGGAGGTCTTGTGGCGGATTTGTTGGGGCGTAGATTTTCTTTGGTGTTTAGTTTGACTTTTTTTGGTTTTTGCACTGCTCTTGTTGGATTATTTGCTTCTGATCTTGTGTTTCTTGTTGTGTATGGTGCTAGTGGTTTGAGTTGGGGGATTTTGTTTGTTTTATACATTTTTGTTGTTTGGGGTGATCTTAGCAACCAACAGAATGGAATAAAAATATATTCAATTGGATTGATTACATATTTTCTTAGTTCGGGTGTGGGGTTTTTTGTTGATGTTTCTATGCCGATTTTTCAAAGCGCACTTTTGAGTGTGATGATTATTTTTATTTTGAATTTACCTGTAATTTTTGCTCCGGAGCTGTTATCTTCGCATGTTCTTGATAAGATAAGAATGAAGATGCATATGGGAGCGGTAAAGAAGCTTCAAAAAAAGAATCAAGGATAGATACCTTCTTTTGTTCTTGGGAAAGGGGTTGTTTGTGTTATGTCTTTTAGGTTGCATATCCACTGTATTAGTCTTTCAAATCCAATGGCAAAACCAGATTGGGGAGCTTTAGTGTTTTTTATTAGGTTTAGGTACCATTGCTGATCTTTGGGGTTTGCTTGTATTTCTTGCATCTTTTTTGCAAGCTCTTTTTTGCTGGTTATTCTTTGGGCGCTACTGCTTAGTTCTCCGTATCCTTGAGGAGCGATTAGGTCTGCGGATTTGGTGAGTTGTGGTTTTTCTTTTAAGGTTTTGTAGAAGTATGTCTGGGAGTTTATGGGGAATTCTGTGATGAAAAATGGTTGATCAAACATTTCGCTAAGTTCTGTTTCTTCTTTGCCATCTATTGTTTGTCCCCAAAAAATTTTGGAGCCATGTTGTTGTAGAGTTTGGATGGCTTTTTCGTAGGTTAGTTTTTGGAATGGTGTTTTTACTTTTTCTAATCTTTTTAGAGAGGAGAGCGTGTTTTTTGAGGTTTTTGATAGGTTTTGGCAGATGTGTTCTATTAGTTTTTCTTGAACTTTGATTATCCCTTCTAGGTTAGTTTTTTGTGCAACTTCGATTCTCCAATATTCAACCAGATGGTTTTTGTTTGAGGTTTCTTTTCTAAAAGTTGGTGCAAAAGTGTAGATTTTCTCTAATTTCTCAACTAATACTTGATCGTATGGTTGAAGTCCTTGAGCTAGGTGCGCTTTTTTATTGAATATTTTTGTTGGAAGGTAGCCTGGCCACTCTTTGTGTGAGGGTATTATGATTGGGCCTTGGACTTCAATGTAATTATTTGATTCAAACCATTGTCTTGCTGTTTGGACGGTTTTAGCTTTGATCTTTAGTGTGTTGATCATTTTTTTGTTCAGAGTAAAGGGGGATTTGGTGTTTTGAGGCATTTTTTGATCAAATCCTAATTAATTTTGTTTATAGTATTTTTGGATAAATAAATTGATCATAATAGTAGAATAGCTAAAAGCTCAAAAGACGTTGTGAAAAATGTCGGACAATTATTAAAACGCATAAAAAACCTTGCTTGGGAGCATTATAACTAGCAAAGGATAATAGAAAATGATGTTTGTTTATTTCTCGTCAGTCCATTCTGCAAAGAATCTTTTAAGAAATTTTTCAACAAATTCATATCTTTTCTTTACCATTTTTTTGGCAGATTCTGTGTGAAAGGTGTTTTTTGATTTTAGGAGTTTTTCGTAGATGTGATTTATTGCAGTTAATGATTTGCCGTCATAGATTTTCTTTGGGGGAATTGATGGGTCATGAATTGGGATGTTTATCCATCCAGCTCTTGAAAAGACTCTGGCTATGCCAATAGCTCCTAGCATATCAAGTCTGTCAGTATCTTGTATTATTTTTGCTTCAAGGCTTTTTGGTTTTAATCTTTTGCTATATCTGTGAACTTTGATGCAGTGTATTACTTCTTCAATTTTTTCGGGATAGAACTTGATTTTTCTAAGAATTATCTGTGCGATTTTTGCTCCTTCAGCAGCGTGATCGGAGATTTTGCCTTCATCTTCTAGGCTTCTTGCTACATCGTGAAGAAGCGCAGCTGCTTTAATGACTTTTAGATCTGCCTTTTCTTTTTGTCCTATCTTAGTTGCCATGGAATAGACTCTTTGAGTGTGAAATTTATTGTGATGGCGTGTTTGAAGTATTTTTGAGTTAATCGTCGTATATCCTCGAAAACATCTTTATTCATAGTACATACACTCATGTTTTTAAGAATAAGAAATTATGTTTGAGGAAAATAATAGTTTAATTCTTTTGTGATCACATATGCCTATGTAGGTGTTTGAGGAGGAACTTTCCCAAACTATTAATAGAACAAGTATGGAAGAGATTAGTTATAAATAATATAGGAGAAAAAAAATTGACATTAAACAAAAAGATAACTACTATAGGCTTAATTTTACTGATGATAATTGCTACTGTTTCATTAACTACTGGCGGTATGCTTGCTAATGCACAGCCACCTCCAATAATGAAAGCTACGACTGCTTATTGTGGTCTAATTCCTGATGCTGTAGGTGTTAACCAAGAAGTGTTAATTCACCTTGGTATCATGAGCACCACAGCTGGTACCGCTTTTGGTTGGGAGGGCTTAACAGTTACAGTTACGGCTCCTGATGGTACAACTCAGACGCTTGGACCCTTTACAACTGATTCTACTGGAGGCACAGGCACGTCATTTACTCCCACTCAAGTAGGAACCTATAAATTTCAAACAAATTTCCCTGAACAACTAGTCCCTGTCCCATTCTTTGACTTCAATATGGGTCTGTTTTTCCCACCAGGATCAACTTTTCTCGCTAGTACCAGCGAAATAATAGAGTTAGTTGTATCTGAGGAACCAATTGAACGTTATCCTGATCTTCCACTTCCGACAGAATTCTGGAGTCGCCCAGTAGACCAGCAGCAGCGGTCATGGGGTAGCATCGCTGGGAACTGGTTAGGAGTAGGTAGAACCGAATATCTGAGTTCACCTTATAATGACGGACCTGAGACTGCTCATGTTTTGTGGGCTAAACCATATACTGCTGGAGGTATTGCTGGAGGAGCAACTGGGGAGCATGGTATGGAAGATGGAGATGCATATGAAGGTAAATGGCCAACACCTGTTGTTATGAATGGAGTACTCTACTATCGAAGGTATGGCGAGAGTATCTTTGGTTTTCCAATGAATGATCATTTGGGTGTTGTTGCTGTGGATTTGAGAACTGGAGAAGAACTATGGATGAAAGAAGGCATGGATTTTGATTTTGGTCAATTATACTATTTTGATGGCCATAACTATCACGGTGTATATGATTATCTTTGGGATGTTAGAGGTAGCACTTGGGATGCTTATGATCCCTTCACTGGAGACTGGGAATGGGGTATGACAGATGTACCTGATGGTATTCGATATACTGGTGCTAATGGTGAATTCTTTATTTTGGTTACTGACTTTGCTAACGGCTGGATGGCGTTGTGGAACCAATCTGCACTTGGTTTGCAGGAAGCTGCTAAGGACTTCTTTGATCCTGTTTGGGCTCAAGGAAGCTGGGGAAGGAACATTAAAAACAAGGTAATCAACGCAAGTACAGCTTATGCGTGGAATGTGACAATACCTACTGATTTACCTGTTACCGTGGGATTACTTAACACACTAGGACCAAATCTTGTTGACGACAGACTAGTTGGGATGTGGCTTTCTGATGCACGTGATGTTCTTAAGATCTGGGCTCTTAGCTTAAAACCAGGTCAAGAAGGGCAAGTATTATACAACACTGAATGGACTCCACCTGTAGACTGGCAAACAAAACGAACCGTTGTACGATATCAGCGTGCAACGCCATATGGACCAGGCGGAGTTTTTATTCTTTTAAACAAAGACGAACGAAAATACATTGGTTTTAGTCTGGATACAGGAGCTTATCTATGGACAACTGAATCAGAACATTATTTGCAAGCACTAAGTGTTCAAGAAGTACCTATTGTGGATGATAAGTTTTACTCATCTGGTGTTTCTGGAATAGTATACTGTTATGATGTACTCACAGGTGAGAGGCTTTGGACCTATGAGGCTGAGGATCCCTATTCTGAATACTTATTTGGTAATAACTGGTGGGGACATGTTCTTTTCGTTACGGACGGCAAGGTCTATGTGGGTCACTATGAACACTCACCCATTGATCCCAAACCGCGTGGTTCACCACTTTATTGCCTTGATGCGGAAACAGGAGAAGTAATATGGAGAGTAGATGGTCTTGTCCACATGAATGAATGGGGTGGTCAAGCAACTATTGCTGACGGCATAATAACTACATTAGACAGCTATGATCAACGTATCTATGCTATAGGTAAAGGACCAAGCAAAACTACAGTTGAAGCTCCAAAAGTAGGAATCTCACAAGGATCTAGTGTTGTAATCTGCGGTTCAGTTACTGACATTGCAGCTGGTACTGCATCTCCAGAGATTGCTGCTCGTTTCCCAAATGGTGTTGCAGTTGTTTCTGATGCGAGTATGAGCGACTGGATGTTGTATGTGTATAAACAGTTTCCATTCCCAGCAAACGTGATGGGTGTCGATGTCTCATTGGACGTTTTCGATGCTAATGGTAACTTCCGTAATATTGGTACAGCAACATCTGATGCTAGTGGATTCTTTAGCTTTGATTGGATGCCTGATATTCCTGGTAAGTACACAGTGATCGCTACCTTTGCTGGTTCAGAGGCTTATTATGCTTCTTATGCTGAGGCGGCTTTTGTGGTTGATGAGGCTGCAGAGCCAACACCGCCACCAGAACCAACGCCTGCACCACAGACAGATGCGACCCTTTTGGGATTGGGCATTGGAGCAATTTTAGCAATCGTTGTATTTGGATTGCTCATCTTGCTTATGCTACGCAAACGTTAAACAAAAATCAGAAAAATAACAAAATAGAATTTAATCTTCCCCCACTTTTTTGGGATAAAATCGAATTATAAAATAAAGAAAAGCAATTTTATTTTGCTTTAATCTAAAAGGCAATCTCTGTTCTACACTTGATACATACTATTCTTGTTTTATCTCAAAGGACTCAAAGCCTTCCTTTATCAGAAAAGGAATTAGCATAACAGCCATAAGGGGATCAGCCCACCACCAACCAAACAAAATGTTAAGACCCAAACCAACTATAATAATAAGATCCTGTAGATCACAAATCAAACTCTGGTAGGCTTCAGCCTTAAGCGCTTTTGAGTTTAGTTTCTTGGCAATCCCACTTTTAAACACAAACAAGATCGTCATAATAATAGCACTTGAAATTGTGATCAAAATTCCAACAACACTTTGTTGAGGTCTGCTAAAATACCCAAGAAATGTTGCGGTTGATTGCAACAAAATTATTCCTGAAAGCAAGAAAAAAGTTGCACCAATCAATTTAAGAGCTTTTCTTTCTGTTGAACTTTCATCCTTTTTTCCTTTCGAAAACCTCCATATCAGAACAGCTCCAGCAAAAATCTCAATTAAACTATCTACTCCAAATGCAAAAAGAGCTACACTGCTAGCAATCAGAGCTGACCACAAAGCAATTGTTGCTTCAAGTATATTCCAGATCTCACCTATCCAAACCAGCAAGAGAGCTTTATTTTTTAGAGATCTTGTTTTTGAAGTCAACAAAAATGCACCAGTAATGTCAAGTTTAATTTGAATATCAAAGGGTTCTACTTAACGGTTGTTTGTCATTATGTATTTGGTTTTTGTTGTCAAGTTACATAGAGTTGTTACGTTTTTTTGTAAAATATTTTTATTTTTGTACTTTAATTAAAATTTTGGAAAATACATAAATTAATTGAATTAAATTTCAGTTTAGGGGGACAAATATGGAGGGCGTATCGGTGATTTTGCCTGTGCGACACCCTGAACCCTATCTTGGTTTACTACGAAAACAAATATCAAAAAATCTCAAATCTGCAAAGATTAAGCACGAGATTCTAACTCAAGAAGAAGAAGGATTAACTGCGGCAGTTGTTGAAGGAGTAAAGAGATCTCGATTTAATTATGTTGCTGTAATGGATGCCGATGGAAGCCATAACCCTGTCTATTTAGTTTCAATGTATAAATTAATAAATAATTATGATGTAGTTGTTGGATTCAAATTCATAGATGAAAACCCATACTATCGCAGATTATTTTCTTTTGTGTTTAGGATGATTGCAAAACTTGTGTTAGGATTGAATGTGATTGATCCTATGAGTGGTTTTGTTATGGGACAGAGACGATTGTTTGAGAAGATAAAGCCTTTTTCAGATCAGAAGTTTATATTGCAGATTTTAGCTTTGAAACCTAATTTGAAGGAAATACCGATAAAATTTTTAAAAAGAAAAATGGGTAAAAGTCACATAACTCCCTTGACTGGCTTTAGAATTTTTAAAACTATATTCGAAATTTGGATAAAATCGCGGTTTTAACGCTGATTCAAAGAAAATGATGTTTGTTGCCATAATAGCATCAATCGCAGTATTCTTGCTTCCACGCAAAAATAGCAAAAAAAGAATCATAATCTGCTCTTCCCTCTTTTTTTGTTTAGCCAAAGTTTTTTGTAGTTTTTCTAACCCCTAACCATTCTAATTAATTCTGATTTAAAGATAAATTGTAGGTTAGGTCTATTAGGAAGATAATTGTGAACGTAGTCCACAATTTGATTGTATTATGTGGGGATCAGTTTATTGAAGAATAACAAAACACATCTTGAAACAGATGATTATGCATTTGATAAACGTCTTTACATAGTATTTTTAATAATATTTACAGAAATATTGGGTTTTAGTATTATCTTGCCAGTAATTCCGTCTTTAGGCTTAGAGCTCGGATTAAGTAAATTAGCAATAGGATTTATTATCGCCATGTTCAGTTTTTTCCAATTATTCGCCAGCCCAGTAACAGGTAAACTAAGCGATCGATTTGGAAGAAAACCTTTGTTTTTCTTGAGTCAGTTAAGTACCTTGGCTGGGTTTTTGCTCCTTGGATTTGCTACAACTGCAGTTTTGTTAATTGTGGCACGATTAATTGATGGATTACTAGGGTCAAATATGACAGTTAGTCAAGCATATATTAGTGATATTACTGAACCTAAACATCGAACTAGAGTATATGGCTATTCTAGTGGCGTATTTGGTGCGGCATTGATATTTGGTCCTGTTCTTGGTGGTCTTCTTTCAAGAATTAACTTCTCAGTTCCAATGTTCTTTGCAGCAGGTATAACATTCATTTCAATTATTCTAGTTATTTTTTTCCTTCCTGAAACAATAACTGAAAAACCTGATACACTATCTCTTAGATTTAACGAAATTCTTCCCATTAATGATATTAAAAAATTTTTAAAAATCCCCCAAGTGAAAAACAGCTTGCTTTTGTTCTTTATTTACAACTTTGGATTTCACTTTCTAATTTCTAACTTTACTTTATTCGCGCTAACCCAATTTCACGTTGATGCTGGTCAGGTTGGCATTTATTTATCTTGGATTGGCTTATTGAGAGTTATCATTCAAGTATTTCTTATTGTGCGCATCTTGCGAACCTTAGGTGAAGATAGTATGCTCAGAACGGGAATTGTCGCAATGATCATTTCAATGATTAGTATTGCGCTTTCCTCTGATTATCTATTTGTTTTTGTTCCATTAGTCTTTTTGGCTTATGGTACAGGTGTTATTAGACCCCTTTTACTGAGCAAATTAACAAATAGCGCGACAATAAAGGAGACTGGAACATTATTGGGTGTTAATAATTCACTAACTAGTGTAACTCATATTATCACACCAATTGCAGGGGGTTTTATACTTGAATATTTTCCATCACAGACACTGCCAATAGTATCAGTTTTGTTTTTCTTTGTTCTTTTATTTTTTTCAAGAAACAGGGGCAAAAGTTGATCCAAACCAAATTGTCTTTTTGTTTAAAGGAAAAAATATTAAATGATTTCTTCTGATTTGAATTTGTTGTTGCACACTTTTTTTAACTTACAGAGATTTTATTATTGTTCAGTTACTATTATGGCTGATGCTGGGCATGAGTCTTGTGCTTCTTTTGCGGCTTCAATTTCTTCATCGTTAAATGTTCCTGCAGATGAGTTTTCATCGGCTATTCCACCTACTACTGTTGATTTTGTTGTTTGATCTGGCTCAAAATGGACAGGATCTGAGCTATAGCATGAGCCACACGCAATGCATAATGTGCGCTCAATCTCGATTTTATACTCAACCAAACAATTCACCTGTGATAATTCTAGTTAATTTTTATTGTCTTTTAATTATGCTAAGGATTGTATTTAACATTTGATTTTCTGGAAATTTATAGTGGTTATTATTTAGAAATGTCCGGTAAGAAATTTTATAGTTAATGTTTTGTGGTGTGTTTTTGGATAGGTTTTTGAATTTGGTTTGGTGATTGTATGTTGGGGTTATTGTTGTGAATGTTTTTGATGCGATTAAGAAGAGAAGAAGTATTAGAAGTTTCTTGGAAACACCTGTTGAAGAAGAGAAGTTGAATGCTGTTTTAGAGGCAGCTAGGCTTGCCCCTTCTGCTAAAAACTTTCAGGAATGGAGATTTATTATTGTTAAGAATCGCAAAGTTCGAGAAAAGATTGCGCAGGCATCTAATGAGCAAACTTTTATTGGGGAGGCTCCTGTGGTGATTGTTGCTTGCGCGGTTACTGATGGGTATGTTTTGAGTTGTGGGCAGCTTTGTTATCCTATAGATGTGGCTATTGCTTTGGATCATATTTCTTTGGTTGCTGTCGAGTTAGGTTTGGGTACTTGCTGGATTGGAGCTTTTAATGAAAAAAAAGTTAAGCAGATTTTAGGGATTCCTGAAGAGGTGAGAGTTGTGGAGTTGATGCCTCTTGGTTATCCCTCATTTGAGGGTGTTAAGGATAAGATTCGGCTGCCATTTGAAAAAATCGTAAAACATGATCGTTGG
>JAOZGY010000105.1 GCA_026015145.1 Candidatus Bathyarchaeota archaeon
TTACTCGCTCTCTGTCGGAAGGAGAAAAAGCTATTTTAGAAAAAGGATTTAAAACAACTGCGCGTTTAGGTAGAAACCTTATTTTTTTTACAACTCTAGCAAAACCAAATCGCTTAAGCTTTAATCCTGTACATCTTTTAGGAGCACATTGGTTAGCATGATAAACAGTTAATCTTGGACTATTTTCCACTTTTTCTGTGCACCTTATTATGACTCATTGGATTATCTAAAACGTGAGGAATCCAATCTAAAAGATCAGTAGCAATCATATGATATCCAAATTTCTCTGCTACAAAATCTCCAGCAGCCCCATTTACAAAGGCTCCAGCTACAGCAGCTTCAAAAGGATCATTATTTTGAGCTAGCAAACCACCTATGATTCCAGATAGAACATCACCAGTTCCTCCAACAGTCATTCCTGGATTACCACTACAATTAATTTTTGTTTTTTTAGAGTCACTGATAATATCATTTTCTCCCTTCAAAACTATTACAGCTTTAAGATCTGTGGCTACTTTTTTAACCTCTTTAATTCGTTCTTCAATTTTTTTTGGCAATTCTCTTTCTGATAATTTAATAAATTCATTTGCATGAGGAGTAATAACAACTGGACTGGTTATAGCTCTCTTAAATTTAGAAAATGCACTTATACCATCTGCATCCAAAAGAAGAGGTTTTCCTATTTTTTCAATTTCATTAATACATGACTCTACAAAATCAAAAGTTTCACTATGTACTCCTAGACCAGGACCTATAACAACAGCATCTACATTTTTTATGTAAGAAATCAAGGGATCTATATTGTTTAAATTTGCGTGCTTTCCTTTGAGTTTAATTGTAATCAAATTAGGAGATATTGATGATATTGCATACGCTGTTTTTTCGGGACAAGCAGCATAAACAATATCTACCCCAGTTCGTAAAGCGCTAAGAGAAACTAAGACTGGAGCTCCTGAGAACAATTTGCTTCCTCCGATAACCAGTAGACGTCCAAAATCTCCTTTATGCGAATTTGAAGCTCGAAAACTATTTACAAGTGCTACATTCCCTGGACCAACCATATTTTCCATTTGAATTGGTAAACCTATGTCTCTTACTATAATTTCTCCACAATAATTCTTTGCATAAAGTAATCCAGGTTTAATTTTGTGAAAAGTTATTGTGATATCAGCTTTTATTGCAACACCCAAAATATCTCCAGTATCTGAATCAATCCCAGTAGGAACATCTATCGCTACTTTTGTTGCATCTAGCGTGTTTATATAGTCAACAATTTTTCTTATCGGTTGTCGAAGTTTTTCTTTGCAACCAGTCCCTAATAAAGCATCAACAACAATTTTTGAATTAAACTCTGGAGAAACTGAACTATCCGAAATTTCTTGAATATTAATATAATTATCTAAATTTTTTAAAGCAATCCAATTTTTAGAAGCTGATTCGTGATTAATCCACTTACTTTTACCCAGTAATATTACCGATACCTGAAATCCTAAGCTTAATAAATGGCGTGCAGCTACAAATCCATCGCCTCCATTCCCACCTAAACCACAAAAAATTGTAATTTTTTTATCTTTAGGAAAACGTCGGGCTATTTCTTGGGCAACATTTCTCCCCGCATTTTCCATGAGTTGTGTTAAAGAAACTCCAAAATATTCACTATTAAGCTCTAAAGCACGCATTTCTCTGCTTGTAATTGATATATCAAATTCCTTTTTGTTTTTCATTCTTAAGCACTAGGTAAAATATTCTAAATATTAAAAGATAAGCCTATCTTTAAAGAATAAAATTATGGAAAAAAATATGATAGTTTCTAAGATTTTAAGTCTGCACAAATATCTCGAAGATTTTATTTGTTTTTTAGCAATTGTTTTTTTCCGTTGTATTCTCTTGAGACTATCATTGTTGAGGTGACAAGGACTTTAGGTATTTTTCTTACTTTATAAGATACAAATTCTTCAAGTTTATCTAAAGCATCTGTTTTCACTTTTGAGACAACGTCGTATTCTCCAAAAATTATGTTGGCTTGTACTACTTCGTCTAATTCTATCAATTTTTGACATACTTCTCTTTCTGATCCTGATCCTACCTTAAATAAA
>JAOZGY010000134.1 GCA_026015145.1 Candidatus Bathyarchaeota archaeon
ATAGTGTAATACTTGATAGGTCATGGCTTAGACTCCAATAATAACACTGTAATATTAATTGAGGCTATTTAATTTTTTGATTTCCCACTCTAAAACTTGACATTGGGATCTTAGATCAGTTTTGGATCCCTAGAAAACTTAGAATAAAATAAGAAATTTAGAAGGTTATCTTTTTCTCTTAACTGCTAGAATAGCTACAATTATTATGATTATAATAACAGGAATTATTATTCCATATTGAATTATTGGATCTAGATCTGAAGCTTGTGTTTGAACTATATTGGTATTAACTGCTAGCCATGATTGAGTGAAAGCATCAGTAGTTTGATCTATCTGAATTACTATTCCAGTTGTCCTATCCCAGTTATAATCTAGATCACCTGTACTACCGTAGACTAATTCTCTTGTTTTTCCTTCAAAACTATACTCTTCAATTCCTAAAATTTCAATACTTCCTACTTCTTCATGATTGACTACATCATTTGTATTTAGGTTGGCTGGAATAATGATAAAATCTGGAGCTCCATCTTCAAGATTAAAAGTTACTGTGTTTGTGTTCTCAGTTCCATCTAGTGAATTTGTTTTTATTTCAAGTGTTATGCTTGTTCCCTGAATTGTTAGTACTTCAAATCTTGCATTCTCAGGATAGGTTTCTGGTGGAGTTCCAGTGTAGGTTATTTCATATTCTATCCAGTCTCCTTCTTTCAATCCTACAGTAACTTGGGCAAAGGCTGAAACAACTAGAAATGAAAATAATAAAGTGTTGATTATTAGAAAAATTTTTCTGTTCATGGTAAAATCATTCCCCTATACTGTTTTTATGGTTTTTAAGATTTTAGATAATCAATTTAGTATGTTTGTGTTCTTTGTTTGTTCTACCCAAGAAAACTCTATTATGGATCAAAATTTTTATTATCAATAATATCTGATCATCATGACTGTGAGTGTATATTAATGTCAAATCAACTGCCTGAAATATTCTGGGAAATACACAGTGGTCTTCCTAGAGAAGGACCTGGTGACAATCTATCAACACGTAGAGCTTATCTAATGCTAAAGGAATTGCCAAAAAATCCACGTATACTAGACGTTGGTTGTGGTCCTGGTATGCAAACTATTGAATTGGCAAAATTGTCTAATGGTCAGATAGATGCTTTGGATAATCATCAGCCTTTTTTGGATCAATTAGAGATAAACATAAAAAAAGAAGCATTAGGTAACAAAATTAAAACTGTATCAGGTGACATGATCAATTTGCCTTATGATGATGGCACTTTTAATTTGGTTTGGTCTGAGGGTTCCATATTCATTGTTGGTTTTGAAAAAGGTTTACGAGACTTTGAACGCCTTTTAGTCAATAAGGGATATCTTGTTGTTTCAGAGCTTTCATGGTTAAGAGATAATGTGCCTTCAGAAGTCAATGAATATTTGAAGCATCTTTATCCGGCGATTCAAACAATTAAAGGGAATTTGAATATTGCCAAAAAAGTTGGGTATCAGAATGTTGGATTTTTTGTTCTTCCTTCTGAAAGCTGGTGGACTGATTACTATGAACCAATAATGGCAAAACTTCCAAGCTTGAAGGAAAAGTACAAGAATGATAAAGAAAAACTGCAGCATATTGCTTATCATGAAAATGAGATTGAGATGTTCCGTAAATACTCAGATTATTATGGTTATGTTTTCTATGTTATGCAAACCTCTTGAGAACTTTAATTAGCCAGTTTTTGGGATCTTGACACTCTACCCAAGAAAACTTAGAAAATATTGTTGAAGAGATCTTTGTAAGGGATAACCTATAGAAAGAAGTTTTATTATGCTCAAACTTTAATAAATGCAGTTTTAGTAGAATCGCTTTGAATATGGCTGGTTCAGATCATCATGGAAATAAAAACTATAACAACTTCTTTTATTTTGAATGTTACTAACAATTGTTACTTGCTAAAAAATAGCAATGGATTTATTCTAATAGATACAGGGAGAAGCAATAAGCGAGAAATAATCGAAAAAGAGCTTGAATTAGCTAATTGTTATCCAGGAGATCTTAAGTTGATTGTTTTAACTCATGGTGATTTTGACCATTGTGGTAATGCTGCTTATTTACGTAAGAAATATGGATCAAAAATTGCTATGCATAAGGGTGATTCTGGGATGGTTGAGAAGGGTGATATGTTGTGGAATCGAAGCAATCAGAATGTTCTAGTTAGAGGATTGTTTAAGTTATTTTTTAGGTTAGGTAAGTCTGATAGGTTTAAGCCTGATTTTTATCTTGATGAGGGGTTTGATTTCTCTGATTATGGCTTGGCTGCTAGGGTTCTTGAAATTCCAGGACACTCAAAAGGTTCAATAGGGATCTTGACTGCTAGTGGAGAGTTGTTTTGTGGTGATTTGCTAGCTAATGTTGGAAAACCAGATGTTTGGTCAATTATTGACGATTCAGCCGTAGCCAATGATAGTGTTGAAAAACTAAAAAACTTACAGATCAAAACTGTATATCCTGGGCATGGTAAACCTTTTCCAATGGATCTATTTTTGAAAACTCATTAATCACTTACTAAATACGGTCAGCTAATGAGTAATTAATAGACATAGTAGTTCTGCTTGCTAGCTTTTGGGTTCTTGTTTACTCTACCCAAGAAAACTTAGCTTAATGAAATGCAAACATAATCAAATTTAATAAAAATAATTATCCTAAATGTTCAATTATTATCCTTAAGCCAATAATAATTAGTATAATTCCACCTATGACTCCAATTTTCTCAAAGTAGT
Organism: Candidatus Bathyarchaeota archaeon; assembly: GCA_026015145.1. Lineage (GTDB taxonomy): Archaea > Thermoproteota > Bathyarchaeia > Bathyarchaeales > Bathycorpusculaceae > AD8-1. The sequence continues at coordinate 2,770 of JAOZGY010000134.1, forward strand.
CTCCAAACTTCTTACCTATGTATACTCCTAGAAATGAAAGTGAGAATGTTATGATTCCAATAATTATTGCTGGTATTATTATTGAGGTTTGAAGAAAGGATAGGCTAAGTCCAACAGCTAATGCATCAATACTAGTGGCAATAGACAATATCATTAAAACTTTAAAACTGGAAGAACTGACTATCTGTTTTGATTCTTTTGTTAGTGATTCATAAATCATTCTTGCTCCAATGAAGATTAATAATCCAAATGCTATCCAGTGATCAAATTCTGAGATTAAATTAATGATGCTTTGTCCTGTTATCCATCCTATTATTGGCATTATTGCTTGGAATAATCCAAAGAAGAAACCTGTTTTTAGTGCTTCATTTAATATTCTAGTTCTTGTATTGGTGAATCCTCTTGTTATGGATACTGAGAAAGAGTCCATTGCTAAACCCAGAGCAATAAGCACTATGATTATGTCCATTTAAAGCTCCCTTCTAAAGGAGTATTCACCAAAACAATATGGAAGGAAAAAAATGTTTCTGAATTCTATTTATTGTTTTGGAGTTAAATTAGTGCCTTTTGTGTTCTTTGTTTGCTCTACCCAAGAAAACTAAGTATTTAATGACCAAAAAGGATCAATTCTGGAGGGTATAAAAAACTTACTAAAAATAATTTACTGGAATCTTTGGCTAATCAAATTAAGGGAGAATAGATTGACTGAACCAACAACAACTGCAATGTAAGTTCAAGTTAAACCAAAGATCCTCTCAGCTTCCCCTACAGGACTTGATCCTGTTTTCACTTCTTTCTTCTATTTATTTTGCTTCTTAGTTCCCAATTTTTATTTATTAAATAGATGTACACACTGCAAGAGTTTGCAATAGTCTGAAAATGTCAATAATTAAATCTTGGATTACTCTACCCAAGAAAACTTAGAATATTATTTTTTTTAATCCCAATCTTATAGAGTCAATAGCTTCTCATCTAACATAACATCATCTAGCATTAGTGTAGCTATAAAATTACATCCTGTGAATTGGGAAATATAAATCAAATTTGTTTCCAGAAAAAGTATTATTGATTGTGACTCTTCAACGTGGAGGATACCTATTTGATCTGGTGATATCCATCTTAGATTATAAGGAAGGTTACTTTGATTACCTGATATTTTGTAGGTTAAAGTGATTCCTCCTATATTTTTGGGTCCAAGATTCTTGAATTTTACATTGAATGTTCTTGTTGGATAATAAAGTTTTCAATGCTTGTAGGCCTTCTAGTTTGTGGTAGGTGAACTGGGGCTTCTTGGAAACTTTGTCAATATGGCTGTAGTGTCTGACTCTAGCGTATCTCACTTGGTTTACTCTATTAAGAAATAGTTGGCATGAGCCTGAAGTGTTACAGATAGGACATTGAATCTTTATGCATGTAATTTTCATCTAAGTTTCATCCTAATAAAATTCTAATTTGGTGACCAGTGATCTTGAAGTTGCTTAAAAAGACCCTTCAAAAACAATTATGGGTCAAAGAGAAATTTGGTAAATTTTACAAAAAAAGAAGAAGAAAATGGGAATTTTAAGCTAGCTACGTTTGCTATATACGACTATTCCAAGGGCAACTAGAATAATTATACCTACTCCAATGCCACCATAGATAAAAGCCATATCTACAATAGCTTGAGTTTGTTCTACTGGATCAGCAACCTCACCAATAGTCCATAATGAAAAGTGGTCTGTGTTACATACTAGATAGCCATTCTGATCAATATGGCTTGGAACTTGGACCCACTCATTCTTTGTTCCATTCCAGTACATCCAGGTTAATTTAGAAGCATTCACTTCCCAATTCAATTCTTGACTAAGTTCTGTTTGATTTATATAGAGTCTTAATTGAGCTTTAAGCTGGATTGTTGCATTAGGTTCAATGCTTGCATAGAAGTTCAAGTTCTTTTCTCTAACCAATTCTCCTTGTAATGGAGCACTACTCAGGTTCATTGTTAATGTCATGGTTTGGTTGGGTTCAATTGATAGAGCAAATATTTTTTGATTTGCTGTTGGTTCTGCTGTTATTATAAGTTCACAATTCATAGTTGAGTTGAATAGCATTGTAGTGTTTTCGTAGCAGAAAAGTGCTGGTTCTCCACTTAACACCTTTTCCATTTGGGCTACTGGAGTTATGTCTGTTTTGTTATATTGGATTACATTGTCAGGGAGACCTGGGACCTCTAGGATATTTCCAATTCCTTGGGGTTGTTCGTTTCCAGTGTTTGGTTCAGTTCCTGCAAAAGCTAAAGCTATTGGAGCAAAGGTTGTTGCTATTAAGAAAGTTAAGATAATGGCTCTGGTTTTGTTTTTTGCTATTTTGTGTTTACTCATCGTAAATCACCATACTCAATATACTCTTCGTGTGGTTTAAGGGACATTATGAAAAAAGCATTTCAAAATTGGAAACAAGCCATCAAACCACAATATATATGAAGAAAATACTACTATATTCAATTTTTAATTATTAATAAAAAGGATAATTTTTCAAATTCCAAGTAAGTTAAAACCATATTCTGGATGCATAAAAATTTTAATTAAAGCATGGTTAGTAAATTATGAAATCTCATGAAACATTACGTTAGAAAGTCAACATTAACAATTCTAATTCTTATTTTGGCAGTGTATACTTTCTCGTGTGTTCATGCAAATTCAGGATTCTCAATAGAATCTACTAGTTTACAGATTTATAGAGATGGTCTAGCTTATGTCAAACAAACTTTGACTGTAGAAGAGCTTTATCCACAAATAGTAGTTCCTCTTCTGTCAACCTCTGTTGAAAACTTGGTAATTATTGATCAAAATCAAAAGCCACTGGATTATGAAATTAGCAATAATAATCTTACGGTATTTACTTTAGGATCAACTCAAGTTACTATTGAATATGAAACCCTAGCATTAACAAACAAAGAAGCTGAAGTATGGAGCTTAAACATTGATTATTCATTTAGCACCACAGTTAGTTTGCCAAAGAATTCAACTGTAATTTATTTGAGTGAAATGCCAAATGCTATTGATACTTTAGATAATGAAATAACTTTTACGTTGCATCCAAATCAATGGGAAATCAGTTACATTTTACCTCCAAGTTCAATAGATGATTCAACCAATGGAAGAACAGATCAAAATTTAATTCCCATAGAATATTTTATCTTAGTTATTGGATCGATAATCCTGTTAATTATTTTATTATTTATTTTTCTGAAAAGGAGAAAACCAAATGTTAAGAAAATCTTCAAGGCTTATCCTCAGTTATCCAAGGAGGACAAAGCAGTAATACAGTTCCTAGCAGATAATGATGGTAACGCTTTTGAAGCTGAGATAAGAGTGGCTTTTCCTGATATGCCCAGAACAAGTCTTTGGAGACTAGTAAGAAGACTTGAAAGACTTGAGATAGTTGATGTTAATAAAATAGGTCTTGAAAATCAAGTAAAACTTAGATAAAAAAAATAAAAAAGAAAAAATATAGAATTTTAGGATCCGCCACTGTTTTGTCCACCAGAGTCTCCGTAATTGCCTCCAGATCCATATCGATTCTGGTGTTGATTAATGTGTTGAGTTAATTCTCCTTCCATTTGTTGAACCATTTCACCTATAGCCTCAAGATACTGCAGAGCTTCTTTGAAATACCCTGAGTTATTCTTAGCTTCTTGGATCAAACCTTCTAAGGTTTCCATAAACTGGTTTTCATTTTGGTAACCTAATAATCCTAGAAAATCATCGATGTTTATACCTTGCTCGCTTCCATGGCGAAATCGTTCTCTAGTTCTTTCTCTTACTCTTTCACAATAGTCAAAGATTCGCCAGCCATTAGAATCTTCAGCTTGATCTTTTAAGATTACGTGTACTTGTGATATAATCTGATTTGCTTCTCTAAGATTAGTCTTGGCTTCATTTATATTCTCATTAATGAGTGCTTCATTGGCATTATCAAGGTATGTTTCAGCATTATCTAATAATTCTGTGGTTTCTATGTCTTCTTCGGATATTAACTCTCTTAGATAGTCTATTTTTTGTTGGGCTCTTAAGATTGCTTCTAGTAATGCTTGCATGTCAATAATATCTTCTCGACTAACACCGACTTCTTTAAGAATAGTGTGTATTGATTTGGTAACTTCTCTAAAAATGTTTAGTGCTTCAATTGCATCTTCAACAGCTGTTTCATAATCTTCTAATTCAACAGCAGTTTTAACAGAATTCACATAGGATACACCTTGATTAAATAGAGTAACATTTCCTTCCAGATCAGCTAAAAGCTCATTATCTTGAATCTCTTGAACTAGCTCCTCGTTAAAGTATATCCAGTCAATTAAAGCTTCTACTTCTTGTTTAGCTCTTTCAGAGAGATCAACAAGATTCTGTTGATAAGATGACTGAACTTGACCCTGTACAAGAAAGAATGTGGGAGTTGTAATAATCATTATTGATAGCAGTAGAACAAATCCAACTCTTAGTTTTTTAACTAGCATTTTTTGACACCTACTTTAGTAATGGTTTTTGTGTCACTTAAGGGACACTTTGGGTAAAGCGTTTCAAAAAATGAAATGTTAATATTTCGATTTTTACCATAAAATCTTTGTTTTTTAAAACTTGGGTCTTTGATCACTCTACCCAAGAAAAACTTAGAAAAACACAGAGGATTCAAATAGTAGATTTTATCAACTTTGATTATTAGTGTTCTATGAACGTCTCTTTTGCAGCTTCTTTTTTCATATACTCTTTGAGTTTTTCTTTAGGTATGCACACTCTTAATCCTGGGCAATGCTTGGCTGTATGCAACTCTAAGACATGAGCAAGAGGTTCAACTATCTCTCTGTTTAAAGAGTATAATTGTTTATTTCCTGAAATCTCAGAGGTTACTAGTGCACTTTTTTCAAGTTGTTTAAGGTTGGTAGATACAATGGTTTGTTCTTGTTTTATTGCTGTTGAAATCTCAGTTATAGTTTTGGGAAGCTCCCTTAGAGTATCAATTATGGCTAGACGTGTTCTATTTGCTAATGTGGAAAAGATTAAGTAATATGCTTCATTTGAGAATTCCTTCATTTTGATTTCTCCTATTGGAGTATTATGACTTTAATATTTAACTATTAATAGAAGCAATTTCAAACTGAGATTTTACTTGGTTGCTTTTGGGTTCTTAGCTTACTCTACCCAAGAAAACTTTACTAAAAAACTTAAGAAAAAAGAAACTAAACTATTATTGGGAATTGATTATGAGTTTCCTCAACTACTGGTAACATTTGCTTGAACTCTTTGAATTTATTAAGAATTGTGACTCCCTTTTGAGTTATCTGGTATGCAATTCTTTCCTTCCCAACAGGCTTCTTATCCACTAGTCCTTTTTGGACCATGTAGGTTAGATTATTTTTAAGTACCCTGCAATTTGTGTTTGATTCATACATGATGTGTGTTATTCTGGATAATCCTCTTTGGGATAGAATAGATAATACATCTAAGCAAATCTGGATCCTGGAGCGTCTTTTCATGTTGATCACAAATTATTCTAATCAATGATGTTTGTTTGAGGGTTATGTGGTTGGATATAACTGGTTTGTGATTTTAGGGTCTGAATTTCTGTTTTTATGGTATAGTTTAGATCAGTAATATTGATGAAGTTGTATTGGTGTTATATTTTTTCATTTACAATTCTCTATGTATAATCTTTTTACTAGAAAACTTGGATAAATAGAAATTTGCTGGGGTCCTTGGGTTGATTTCTATGCAAGGTTGATATGGGATACAACTATTGCAGGAGGTGAATCCAGTTTTTGTTCAAGAATCCTTTCAGCTTTCCGTTTTTCTCTGTTTGCTTCTTTTCTAATTAGACATAATAGCTTTTGGATTCTTTGGTTGCTCTACCCAAGAAAACTTAGATAAAAAATAAAATAATAACAAAGATAGACTAAATATAACAGAGGAAGGTTGTATGGTAATCTTTGTTCCATTTAACCTGAGTGTTCACAAAGAAGTATTTGTCAAATTAAATATTGAATTGATAACTTGGATTGCTGATCAACTAAAAGAGAAGTACAACTTTGATCCTGTAACTAATGCTCGACAAGAGATCTCAGATTATGTTGAGGCTCATCTTAAAGATTTTACTTCTTTGAATCCTCCAAATGGGATAGTCTATTTGCTTGAAGTTGAAGGAAGCATAGTTGGGATGGGAGCTATAAAGAAGCTTAAACCGGGTAATGGAGAGATTAAAAGAATGTTTATTCAGCCTTCCTTTAGAGGAAGAGGTTATGGAAAACAACTTCTTAGTAAATTGTTGGAGAAGGGTAGAGAGTTTGGTTTTTCTGCTTTTAGGTTAGAGACTTCAAGGTTTATGAAAACTGCTCAGCATATCTATTCTTCTGCTGGTTTTGTTGAGATAGGAGAGTACCCAGAGGTTGAAACACCTGTTATGCTAAGGCAATATCAGGTATTTATGGAGAAAATAGAACAGTTATCTTAGTTTACTCTACCCAAGAAAACTTAGAAAAAACATCTAGTAGAAAGACAGAAATCAGTATCTTACTTAGTATAATTGAACAGTTATGCCTAGTCCTTCTGATGAGGATTTAGCTCTTGCTTACTGGTTTTTAAAGTCTAAACAAGATAGGATCTCTGAACAAAGGAAGAAAGCTAAGAAGTTAGATAAGAAAATTAAGAAGTTGAAAAAGTTCAAGAAGAGATATTGATTATTTTTGAGAGCAGTTCATGCATATTCCAACAATTTTATAGTTGTGAACTGGTTGTTGCATTCCTAGTAATCCCTTTCCCAGTATTGTAATGTAGCCTATTGGTTTTCCACATTTTTGGCATCTTACTGGATTTGAATCCATCATTTTCTTTTCCATAGAATTATTGTTTATGATCTCTTATGCAGGATTCTATCTTGGTGCTTTACTTGCCTATAATGACCATTAAGGATCAATTTTGGATCTTAGAAAACTTAGGTAAAAGAGTGATTTGCTGGGGTCCTTGGATTGACTTCAAGGTGGAGCTGAAATCGTACAAAACTATTACAGCTTGGGGTGAATCAAGTTTTGTCTAAGGATCCTCTCAGCTTACCTTCACTAGAATTATTTCTGTTTGTATCTATATACTGTTAAAAGACAAGGACTTGGTTTAAATGTTTCTAACTTTAACAGTCTATAATACATTTTTATTCTCTTAGTTGCTTTTGGGATCTTTGATCTTAATTTAAGAAAACTTGATAATTATTTAGTTTTATCTGCATACCTTTTGGTTTTGCATTCATGGCAAGTTTTTTGTCTTCCGTACCTGTATCTTCTTGCTTGGAAGTCTTTTCCACACATATTGCATTTGACTAAGTTCTTTGGTATGGGTTCTAGTAGTTTTAGTCTGTATCTGATTGCTTTTGTTGTTTCTGGATCAGCTCTTGATCTTAATGCTTTTTTTAGGAGTTGTTTTGCTATCTCAATGCTGTCCTTACCAAACACTTTCTCAAATATGTTGGATGGCTTAACTTTTAGTTTGATGTTTTTAGGTAGCATGCATACAAAGTTTTGTGGGTATTGTTTTGA
>JAOZGY010000135.1 GCA_026015145.1 Candidatus Bathyarchaeota archaeon
TCAAAACAATACCCACAAAACTTTGTATGCATGCTACCTAAAAACATCAAACTAAAAGTTAAGCCATCCAACATATTTGAGAAAGTGTTTGGTAAGGACAGCATTGAGATAGCAAAACAACTCCTAAAAAAAGCATTAAGATCAAGACCTGATCCAGAAACAACAAAAGCAATCAGAGAAAGACTAAACCAACTTGAGCCAAAACTAACTACAAAAGTTAAATGCCTCAGATGTAGAAAACTCTTTAAACCAAAAAAGAGAGGACACAAAAGATATCCACTTTGCTATGAGTGCTACCAGAAAAGGTATTCAAATAAAGATGAGAAATTATGAGATGTCTAAAATGTGGATATGGTTGGAAAAGAAGTAAATGGACTGAATATGTATCTTTTCTTGCTAAATGTCCAAATTGTAAATCAAGATTTTTAGCTAGATACTAATTATAAACTATATAATTAAGACTTTCAAATTAATAATTGAATTAACCTATTCTCATCTTCTATTTATTCTAAGTTTTCTTGGGTAGAGCAACCTAAAGAATAACAAAAGCAAACAAAGAGAGAGAAAAACTAAAAGAACCTTCAAAGATTACTACTTCATTTTAAGAAGTGCAACAAGTCCTGGAATCAACAAAGCCACCATCCAAAATTCAGTTAAACCAAGAAAACTCAAGTACACAGGCACCCAAAATGAAACTATTAGATAAATGGCAAAATGGGCACCAACTAAAATCAAAGCGGTTCCAACCCAACGCAAATTAACGTTTTTAGTTTTGCGAATAAGTGGCAAACAAGCATATAATGTAACTAAACTTGCAAGTAACAAAGTAATCAAAGAGTTAACAGCTCCAAAAGACTCAATCCAAGTTCCAGATTGCAAGCCTAATGATGAAAGAGCAAAAAACCAAAAGAATCCATGCTTAATCCAAATACCAAAAACATATAATGAAGCAGCAATCCCAACCCACCTAAAAAGATTAACAGGATCCTTGTTCTCCTTTAGTTTGCGACTCAACAAAAATAAACTAGGAAAAATTAATAATCCCTGCAACAAAAAAGAAACGCCAGTATAAGGATTAAAACCTACATCAAAAGTAAACTCCGAAAAAGAACCGATAACATGATTTATTCCAGAAGGAATAAACAAAACAAAATACAATGATTCAAAGAGAAGCACCCAATTAAACCTACCAAGATATCTAAGATCATTCTTATTGAATAGATACGCAGAACTAACAGCTAATACCCCACCAAAAAGACGCAAATAAATACCAACTGAACTTGCAAACTCTTGCATTAATAGTAGTTGCCATGGAAAAGAAGAACTGGAGAAGAATTCAGGAAGTTGAGCAATATTAGGAATAAAATTATAAAGAAAGAATAAAGTAACAAATCCATGATAAAGTGTATAGAGCAAAAAGACAATAGAGACAATCAATAGAGCTTTTTTCATAAATCCAATTTTAAATAAATCCATAATATTTCACAACTCCAATATAATAAATATTAAGTAACTTACGTTGTGCCTTTATTTCTCCTTAGCAACGCTAAACCTAATCCAAAAAAGGGTATTGTCCAAATCTCAAAAAGATAAACAACATGCAAGCTATCAATAAGAGCATAAAAGATCACTAAAATAATAAAATGTAGACCAAGCAAAGTTAAAGAAAGTCCAAACCATCTTGACAAAGCACCTCCCTGTTTCATTTTTATAAAACTAACAACCGCAAAAGTTACCGATAAGGATAAAATAACAAATGAATTGAATACTCCCAATGGATTAAGAGATGTTTGCAGTAACGATATTCCACTAGTCAACGCCATGTCAAACCATCTAGATCCATGATTTACCCAAATAGCAACTAAATATGCAAGGTAAGTTAAACCAAACCATTTTTTTAAGTCATATCTAAAAGTTGGTTCTTTATTCTTGATAATCTTTCTTCTTAGAACTAAAAGAAAAGGAATCGTCAAAAAGGTTTGAATAAAATATGAAATCAAAATTACAAGATCTCCAAGCACAGTAATAAAAAAGAAATTAGGTACAATTGAAATGAAAAAAATATTCTCCATGAGCACAACCAACGATATTTTTCCTTTTAAATCAAAGAAGTTATGAGACTTTTTTATCCACATTAAATTGACTACATATAATGCTAAACATGAACCTACAAAACGAAAAACAAGACCAACAAGAGGCAAGATAACAATTAGGAGGATAAATGGATTGACTGCTACAACAGGTGCTGAATCAGTGAAAAAAAATCCTTCTATACTGTTGAATATTTGCCATAGATTGTAAACTAAATAACTAATAATTGTAATAAAAACCCACAGTTTTGTAGATCTAGAGAAATTCACATAGATTCTCCTTAATAACCAATTATCAAATAGGCATGCAAATTAATAGTTATCTTTTTTCTAGTTCTTTTTCTAAGTTTTCTTTGGTAGAGTAACCTAAGATCCTGATTTTAATCCATTGTTTAACTACATGCACAAAAGTTATAACAAAAATACTACAAATGACACAGAAAAGGAGCGTGAACAAATAAATGGAAATTAAAGCAAGAGAGAAAACTGGACTCTTAATGTTTGGCTTTCTAATGGCTTGGGCAGCTTTATTCTTAATGCTTACAAATATCTTTGAGATCTTCTTTGCCAATGGGGATATAGTTTGGTGGATATTTTGGGTAGTTGCTGCACTTTGTGCGCTGGGATCTTCTCTCTTCTTAGGAGTAGGATTTGGAGCAGAGTTTGGAGCAGAAGAAAAATCATAAATAAACAAAAACTTTAATTAAACTTCTAAGGAAAAGACCAAAGTTTTCTGGTACCGTAGGACTAGATGACCCTTGAGGTCTTGGTCAGGTTGGATTATTTTATGGATGTTATGATAGATAATCAAGCTACGTAGTAAGGTTTGGTCAATGATTTTGATGGTCATCAGCCTATATAAGGTGGGGGTCAGATCTGAATATTGACCACTAGTTTTGAAATAAATTTCAAGGAAAAGAAGCCTAGAGAAGAAAGAAGGGAAAATTAAAATATTAAATAGGTGAAAGGAAAAAGAAGAATAAACTGGAGAGTTCTCTTTGACTATCGAAATGATCTTAACTGGTTTTCTCTTTTGGTTGGATATAATACTGGTATTCGCAAGTGAGAGATTTGGTTACATAACATATAATGAATTGAAGTCAGAAGCTAAACTACCAAAGATTCACGACGATCCAAAAAAATTCAAAACAGGCTTCGTACTAATTCTCATGGAGCATTTAAACATAATTGCACTTGCCATAATGCTGTTTATTGCTTTTAGTTCATATAGCCTAATACTTGGAATTATTTGGCTTATCTTTCGAATAGGAGAAGGCTTGATCCAAATCTATTATAAAAAGAACTACTGGGGGATTCTCAAGTCAGCAAGACAATACCCAGGTAATAGTGATGCTGAAAAAAATTCGTTAATCGATAAAGGTCGTAGTATCCTCAAAACAAAAAGCTCTAGTTTCTCATTTGCACAAATCTTATTCTCCATTGGTACAATCGCATACTCAATCCTGTTTATTACCTCTGAAGTTGTACCAGAAATTTTTGGATGGTTTGGGATTATTGCTAGCATTATCTATGGAGTTGGTAATGGGATAATACTTGTCAAACCTAACTTTAAAGTTCCTGCCTACTTCGGGGGTCTGTTAATTTTCCTTTTTGAAGCAGTCTTGGGAGGATGGCTAATATTTTCTTCAATAATTTAGTGGATCACAAAATTCGTTAAGTTTATACTATGAAAATTATTGCAATTCTCTTATTTTTTTAAGTTTTCTGGGGTAGAGTGATCTAAGAACCCAAAAGCAACAAAGTAGAAATAGACTCAAATAAACAACACACAAACCATAGTAGCTAAACTAATTTAAGCATCAACCACCTCTAAGCCAGAAGACAACGTTCCTAAACATCAACGTTTTTTTGTCTCTGTTGAATCAAAATGAAACTAAAACTAAGAATAACAAAAAAGGAAACAAAAGACCACACCAAACCACAATACAGATTTGCAGTAATAGACCTAGACAAGTCAAAACAATACCCACAAAACTTTGTCTGTATGCTACCTAAAAACATCAAACTAAAAGTTAAGCCATCCAACATATTTAAAAAAGTGTTTGGCAAGGACAGCATAGAGATAGCAAAACAACTCCTAAAAAAAGCATTAAGATCAAGACCTGATCCAGAAACAACAAAAGCAATCAGAGAAAGACTAAACCAACTTGAGCCAAAACTAACTACAAAA
>JAOZGY010000078.1 GCA_026015145.1 Candidatus Bathyarchaeota archaeon
AGTAAGAAATATTCATATGAAAAATATAGAGGAATAATACATTTTTTCTATGTCAAAAAAAATAATTTAACGCGTTTTTATCTTCAGTATGTGCTTTCACCAAGATTCGCTTGAAAATTGTAAAAGCGTGTCTCAGCTCCAGTTTCTTCTCTCCAATCCCAAGTCTGTTAGATATTTCTATTTCTGCAACGCAATCGTTTTCTCGGTTACTTCGTCGATTCAATTCAACGTCTATATCAAAACTTCTAATCTTGGGCTACCAGCCTCTCAATACTTACAACGTACAACTCTCAATCCTATTAGAGGATCTTGCACAGTAACTCAATTCAAAACGTTGATTGCAAAAACCAGCACCGTATTATCCAAGTAGAATATATCGTGCATTGTTCCAACATCAAGATGTGAATTGAATCGGTTGCCACAAATCATCCCAATACTAGGATTTTCTTCTAAAAGTCTGACCATCTATGGAATAGACAAAGTAGAGTAAGTGAAGTTGGCGTCCTTCAAAACAGCGTATTTCATATTCGCATATCTCTGGCGGGCATCCTCTTTAATTGCACATGTTATTGTGTTCATTTTTTCTTCACCCTATTGATATATCACATTCGCCTTGAAACTTTTCGCAACATCACCAGTCGAACCCCTACTTTTTCCATCAAGAACAAGAACCTTGTAATCCCACAAATACTGACTTAACCCAGATATTGTTAGACCTAAATCCTTCTCCTCGTCCAAAGCAGCAACCAACACCAAGGTTGATGAAAAATAACCTTTTCTTTTCCCCACTACAGCTGAAGCCTTAGACTTTTCATTTGCTACTTTTAGGAGAACACAAATTTAAATCCATATATAACAAAACGGTATAGAAGTACTATTTCGTCTAAAATCCAAACTACAACGTTTCAATAAGATTAAGCCAAAACCACACAGAACGATTATGATACTGAAAATCTGAAATCGTCGCGTTGTAAATCCACAATTCAAAAAGTATCTGACACTGGAAACCACCTCTCGCCTCATCCCAGACCACAATCTTGTCCACACTCACGTCGCTACCGCTTATTGAAAGCCTCGAAACTCGACCTACTTTCTCCCCAAACAAAACGTCTTCAAAAGAAAACACAAAATCTTTCTCCCAAGTTTCATTATTCCTCAAGAACAAATGATACTCAAAGATAGGTTCCAACGGACTAGGCAATCCAGCGCTTGTTTCCTGCACAGCCTGGGACTGATTGCGAAGCTTAACATAGACTTTATAATACTCAAAATCACCCATGCGATCAGCAACTCCCAGATAAACCGTGTATGGCTTGTTTAATAAGACATTGAAGGCACCGCTTTCAATCATATGATTTGGCCCTAAGAGCCACAATTCTGAAAACCGCTCACCTTCCGGGAAAGGAATAACCGCAAACAAAGTAGGCGATAAAATAATTAAGCCCAAGATAATGCAGGAAAGCATATAAAAAAACTTTGTTTTCTCAAGATTCACTGGACTTCCTCCACTTCAGGTCTCATCTCTAAAACCCGCTCAGAATACCGCTTTTTGAAGACTCGCCAACCGACAATCCCCAAAACCAGTAGCAAAACCAAACCAACACCTGACCCCACTGCAGTCAAAAGTAAATTGTTAGTTTTCGTTCTTTCAGCGTCTGCTTTTAGCCAACCCGCATCAGTAGCGAGTCCTTCAACAGAGTTACTGCATTCCACAGCAAGTAAGCTGGCAGACTCATGATCGCCAGCTCTAAACGCTAAATGAGCCCCCGATAGAAAATCGCCCGCAACGTCAAGCTTGTCAAGTAATCTTACAACATCAGCTCCAGCATCGTCAGCCTCAGCCACCGCGACGAACGCTGAGTTCAGGCTAAGTTCAGCTTGATTTATTGCGCTAGTTGCTTCAACAACATCAACCGCAAAACATACAGGCACATACCCAACCGCGAATATCAACGCAACTATACAAATAGCAATTGCCCGACATTCTTTCATTCAAAAACCATCTCACACAACTCTCTCACTTAACAAAGGAAACTGAACCTATCAAACACCGCTGAAACTTTCTATTTAACTACAAGTCGATCATGTTGAATATTCTTAAGCTCACAGTTACTATGAAAAGAACCGAAAAGACTATCGCAACTACTCTAAGTCTTTTTCTACTAACAAGTAGGTTGATTCTATGATGATAGGGTGAAAGCAATTCTGAAGTAACTAGCAGTATTAGAGCTATCACAGCGTACAAGACGCTCAACTCTCCCAAATCTACAGGAAATATCATAAGACTTGATTACTCCCCAGCCAGCATGAAATATTCAACAGTCACACTTCTACCCCTCGAATCAGTTCTTAATCTCTCTCACAAATGACTATCCTATAACTTTTACGGGAACTACCTAAATAGAGATGGAAAAAGGGATGAATAGTGATTAATTTTCCCGTTATATTAAACAATGTCTTTTAAGAGGGTGATGACACAGTTTTTTTGCTTTCTCTATCTTCTAATTCTTTCTGTCTCTTTAGAAAGAAGGCATCATAATCAAATCCAGGTACATCATAGTTCATACCCTTGGCTTCCGCGAGTTCCCAATATATTTTTTCGAGGGAGTCAAATATCTTTTCACTTTCCTCTGTGAGAACTTCACATTGTTTTATGGTTTGCCAATATTTTTTTGGCAAGTCTGCATAAAGAGGAAAGGTCCGTACAAAACCATCTATCTCTTCTGCTGAAATTTGTGGCATATTTAAAACCAGTTTTAATGGTGGTGTTCGACCATCATGTATATAACCCTTACTCATATACCCTTTTTCTATACAATATTCTCTTAATTTTGTTCCAAAATATGGTACATACACATTTACTCCAAGTGATTTTGGTTGACATTTCCGAACAAGATTAATTGTGTCGAAAATTTCTTTTCTTCCTTCGTGAGGAACACCAATGATAACATTTCCAGACGTCCTTATACCATATTTGTGCATTATTCTAAAGGCATGAATGCTTTCTTCTTTAGTTGTATTCCGATTAAACACTTTTTTTCTCACATATTCATTGCCTGTTTCAATTCCCATAGCTACAGCAATAAGACCTGCATCCTTTAATAAACTGACTTTTTCCTCCGTAACATTATTTGCTTCGGCTTGAATCCAAAAAGGCAACGATACCTTTTCTTTATAAAGACGGCTAAATTGTTTTATATCATTAAGTGATCGAAGCATAAAATCATCATCAATAATTTGGAAAAAGTTCATATCATAATTCTTTTTCAGATGCACAAGATTATCAATAACCCTAGGAATAGACATTTTCCTTCCAATGTAACCTTTCACATTTTTCTTATAGACATTTAAAAATATTTGATTACTGCAATATGCACACCTTCTTGGACATCCTCTTTGCGTACCAAAGTAAGTCATTCTATAAACATGTCCAGCTATAGTCGCATAAAAATGTCGATCATCAATAAAACTTAAATCCAAAAAAGGTAATTCGTCAAGAGAAATCAAAGGAGCTACTATATTTTTCACAATCGTTTTATCATTCTTTTTTATCCAAAGTCCTTGAATATCGGTTATATTTTCTCCATTTTCAAGTTTTTGCAGAAGTTTAGGAAGAGCAACTTCTCCTTCAGCAATACAGACAATATCAACAGCAGGATGACTAATTACTCCCTCTGGATTCGCTATGCAGAATACTCCACCAAATACTATCTTGGTTTTTGGATATTTCTTTTTTATTACATTTGCTAGCAAAAATCCTGTCGGGCTAGTTTCCTCGGAGATAGTAACTCCGATTAAATCGGGCTCAAATTGTTCTATATCTTCAATTAAATCTCTTTTAACTTCTTCAAAACTAGATTTTTTGTATATAACACCATATGGAGTAAGATTTATTCCTTTAAAATTTAGGTTTTTAGAACGCACATCTACATAATTATTGTTTACATTTACACCATAAAATGTCATATCAAAAAGTTTTACACTATGTCCCTGTTTTCGAAGAATAGTTAATAGGTATACAATTCCTAAAGGTACTCTAGATGCACCTGTAGTGTTTGGATAAATCATAAGAAACTTCATCTTCAGTTCATTCCATTTATTTAAATACCATTTTATAATTGTAAAAAGCTTCAGCATAATTAGTTGGTGAATTAGACTCTAAACCTCGAATCCTTAAAATTGATCTAAAGCTATCTTCAGAAAACCATGGTTTCTTCTTCTGCGTTTGATAAGCTTCATAGAGATAATTAATTTTTCTCTTAACTATTACCTCATCAAGGCAAATATACAAATTTGGAGTACCTAAATCACCATCGTATTTCGGTATCTCGTATTCAATTATGAAATGGTTTCTAAAGGTGTTCCAAGTAAGCTTTGAGATTAATTTATGATCTTGATGGGCATCTTTTTTATAATGAGTAAAGATTAAATCTGGATTAAATTCTTTCTTAATTTTTTCAAAACAATCTTTAATCTCAGCACCAATAAAAGGAAAATATGATTCACGAAAATTGTGAACATCAATTTTTTTCGATACAATTTCACTTAAGAAAATAGATACGCCCTCTAAGGCTTCTTTTTTGCGAATTTTATTTCCGCTAAAAACAACCCAACGGAATTGCGCTTCAGGTACTTCTTTAATAATTCTTAGAATTGTGCCCCCGCAACCAATTTCGATATCATCTGAGTGAGCACCTAAGCATAGGATTTTAGGTTTCTTACTGCCCTCAAAGAATTTCATCTTGAACATTCACGTTACTCCTGATTTTTCAAGATTTTTTTTGTTCCATATCTCCCAAGAAGACGCGTTCTTTGAAGCCAATTCATCTAAACGTTGCTTATCCTTATAAGTATCAAGGCTAGCCCAAAAACCATCATATTTGTAAGCAACCAGTTGTTTCTTTTGCATTAATCTTTGAAAAGGCTCAAAAACTAGATCTTCTCCCGGATTAATATAATCAAATATCTGATTCTTAAAGACAAAGAAACCTCCATTGAATCTAATTTTAGTTTGATCCAATTGACTTATTTTGTTAACATATCCATCTTTATTAGCCGAAACGTAATGAAATCCAACAGTTGGCTTGACGGTAATCATGGACGCTATTTTATCTCGTTTCATGAAATAATTAATATGATCGGGAAGATAAAGATCAGTTAATCCATCAGAATAATTTGCTAAGAACACCTCATCGTTATAAAGATATTTTTCAACTTTTTTTAATCTATCACCTACAAGGGAGTGCAAACCTGTTTCAGCAAAAGTTATTCTCCAATTTTCTATTTCACTTTTAAACAATTTTCGTTTTTTGCCATTTTTTGAAAGTACAAAATCACCAGAGAGGCATTCATCATAATTTAAAAAGAACTTTTTAATTTCATCACCTTTATATCCCAAACATAGAATGAAATCTTTATGCCCAAAATATGAATAGTACTTCATAAGTTGCAATAGAACGGGTTTTCCTCCAACCTGAACTAATGGTTTTGGTATTTTCTCAGTTGATGGGTGCAGCCTAAGTCCCATACCTCCACAAAAAAGAACAACTTTCATTTAATTTTCTCCATTAAAAAATTCATTATTAATTTTAGTTCCATTTGCGTTATAAAGAGCTACCTCAGGGATTGGCACAATAAATTTCCCACCCCATTTGCCAATATGCGACATTTGATTGATTATCTCCTTTTTTATATTCCAGGGTAAAATCATAACATAATCAGGTTTAGTTTTCGCAATCCGATCAGGATGAAAAATAGGAACATGGATTCCTGCAATAAATTTACCTTGCTTTATTGGATTACGATCAACTGTATAATCCAGAAAATCTAAACCCAAACCACAATAATTTAAGAGGGTATGAGCTTCAGCATGTGCTCCATATCCCACAATCAATTTGTTTTCCTTCTTATACTTTATCAATAGACTCAAGATTTTTCTCTTAGTTTCTTTCACTCTCTCCTCAAATGAAATGTATGTCCCAATTTTTCTAAGTCCACTTGCAACTTCTTTAGCCTTCAATTCGCGAACGCTAGAAGTTATGGATTTAGAGTTATCATTATTATGGCGAACATAAATTCTTAGAGAACCTCCATGAGTTGAAAATTCTTCCACATCAAAAATTGTTAAACCATAAATTGAAAATAATTTTTCCACAACAAAAAAAGAGAAATACGAAAATCTTTCATGACTTATGGTGTCAAATTGGTTTTTATTCATCAAATTCATTAGATGGTGAAATTCAATTGTTATTATTCCTGATGGTTTTAGCAAGTTTTTTAATCCTTCAACAAATTCCATTAAGTTGGGTACCTGTGCTAAAATATTGTTGCAAATTATCAAATCTGCTTTTCCTTGTTTTACAATAATATTCTCTGATGTTTTCTTATTAAAAAATGCTATTAATGTTCGAATTCCTTTGGAGATAGCCTCTTTTGCCACATTTGCAGCCGGGTCAATACCTAAAACTGGTATATTTTTTTCGGAAAAGAATTGTAAAAGATACCCATCATTGCTTCCAATCTCGATTACTTGGCTTTTATAAGTTAAGTTTATTTTTTTAGTGATCATATCCGAATAAGCTTGAACATGTTTTAGCCAACCTTTTGAATGAGAAGAAAAATAAGCATATTCCTTAAAAAGATCCTCAGGGAGAACAGACTCTTTTAGCTGAACTAATAAGCATTTCTGGCAGAAATAGACATGTAGTGGATAGAAAATTTCTTTTTGATTAATTTCTTCAGCCGTTAGATAAGTTTCACAAATCGGTTGAGTGCCTAAATTAGCGAATGTATTTTGAAGCGGTTCATTACAAATTCGGCAACTACCTACGTTCCTTTTATTCAATAATTTTCAACTCCAAAAACCATTTTGGTTAAAAGAGAAAAAATTCATTTCTTAACGTCAACTCTTCGCAAATTTTTATCTAACAATCCAGATTTTATGCTATTTTCAAGGCTTGAAATTCGTCTGTATTTTGTACCCTCAAAATCTTTCACAAGTAAACCAACCTTCCTATAAGAATCATAAAGTTGTTTTGCACCCAACTTCACATTCCATTTAGGTTTGAAGTTAGGTAGTGATTGGGATATTTTATCAAATTCTACCCTGTAAGATCGTTTATCAGGTTCAGCACCTTCCACATATTTTATTTCAGAATCAGGAACGATATTCTTTACAATTTCTGCTACATTCTTTATTTGGTAATTTTCTTCATTTTTTCCAACATTAAAAATTTGATTATAAACAACATCTAATGGAGATCTTAAAACAGAGATAAAAGCGCGCGAAATATCTTCTATATGAACAAAAGGTCGCCATGCAGTCCCATCGCTTTTCAACAATACAGTACCTTTAGTGAAAGACCAAGCAACAAAATTATTCACAACTAAATCAAATCTCAACATAGGAGAAAGTCCATATGCAGTAGATGATCTAAGGAAAGTTGGACAAAAATCTGAGTCTGCTAGTTCTGAAATGTTTTTTTCAGCATATACTTTTGAAATCGCGTAAGGAGTTATTGGATTAACTGCTGATTCTTCGTTTACAATATTTTCTTTTGAATCTCCATATACACTGCATGAAGAGGAAAAAATAAACCGTTGAATTCCAATATTTTTAGCCAATTTAGCTAATCTAACTGAACCGTGATGATTAATTTCATAAGTAATTTTGGGATTAAAATTACTAAGCGGATCATTTGAAAGAGCACATAAATGAAAAATAGCATCAACATTTTTTAAATCAGAAAGCGTAACATCTCGCAGATCCTTCCTTAAATAGGATATTTCAGGTATTCCACCTGTTACAGATTCATCTCCAAAAACACTTTTTTCAAAAAGGTCATTATCAAGACCGGAAACTTCGAATCCTTCAGATAGAAGCATACGAGTCATTACAGATCCTATATAACCATTATTACCAGTTACTAGTATTTGCACATTAATTCACTTTTTAATAAGATCGATTAGTATATATATTATCTTCCGACTTCAGATTATCAAAATAATATCACGCCTAAAAAATACCAAAACCGGACCAATAAGATCTAAAAATAAAAATTCCGAAATACAAATAAAACACTCGATTTAGGAAATTAAAGCTAATAATACAATCATTGTATGAGCTTCAAGAACAAGGTATTAATTCAGGCGAAAGCCCCATTTTACTAAGATAGGCTTTAATCTCTTCAAGATAGACAGGATTCATTATTATAACAACATCTGGTTTATACGTTTTAAGAAATTCTGGTGGCATTATTTGTATACCAGCACCCGGTACAAATTTTCCATGTCGCAACAGATTTATATCAATTATATAACAAATTTCATCAGTTATGTTCAAAGTTGTCATAAATCCCACACATTTGGATCCTGAACCCCATATGACAGCTTTCTTTTTTTCTTCCTTGATCTGGTATAATATATCTTTCCAATTTTCAATTTTTTTTCTAGAATTAACAGAAAATTCTAGTACATTTTTTGATGTTGTATTAATACTTTCTTCTAAAGGTAAAATTTTTTCGGATAATTGATTAATCGGTTTTAAATCTATCAACAAATATTGATCAAAATAATCTTTTGAAAGATATTCAACTTCGAAATTACAAAAACGAAATAACCAAGCAAGTGATCCTAAAGTAAAATATGAACAGTGTTCATAGTAGATATCCCAAAAAGCAACCTCTTTTAGAATTCTAGTAAAATCAGGTACCTCAAAAAAACTAATGGTTTTATAATTACTCCCAATCGATTCACGCACAGTCTTCACAAACTCTATAGTGTGGTAAATATGCTCCAATGTATGGCGACAACATACTAAATCACCT
>JAOZGY010000051.1 GCA_026015145.1 Candidatus Bathyarchaeota archaeon
ATGTTTATAGTCATCACAATTGCTGGTCTTTGGTTTGCTTTTTCAGCTTCAAAATTAAAACATAAAAAAGACTTGCAGGAAAAAAAATTGGATATTATCGACAAACATTTTAATGCTATGATCAGAATTGAGTGCCCATACTGTCGAACAATATATTCTGCGAATAAAGACGAGTGTCCTAGTTGCACAGCCAATACCAAGAAAATCCTATTTCCAGAAATGTCAATAACCTAATAAAAATCCAAAATGGCTTTATCTTGAGTTCTAAATTTTAAAGATCAGGGGATGATTTCGCATCCGTATTTTGTGGTGATGTCACCCGCAACTCTTCCCCCTTTTTCCAGATTTGGATTAAAATTTAATCCACCACCACCACCACGACTGCGTTGATTCTTTCGAAATGAGATGTGAAAATAAGAGGTGGTGGATACATTGAAGGGGGTATATGCTTTCAAGTGAGTTGTGAATACCCCCTACCCCTAATTCTGAAAGCATTCACATATCCCCTTCCCCCAGTGGTTGATATCAGGAAGAAAGGGAAGGGGAAGAAATGATTTTTTTCCAGTTTTTCATCTAATTAATTTTACTCTTTCTTGTTCAATCTTTCGTTTCATCACTTCAAAGTATGCATGGGGACCTAACAGAAACTCTTTTTCAGTTTCGAAATCGACTGCCTCTACCTCGACAAACCATCCCTTACCATATGGATCTTGATTGAGCAGTTCAGGTTTCTCGTTAAGCTCCTCATTCACCTTCTTGACTACCCCACTGACAGGTGAAATAAGATCCAAAACAGCCTTCATTCCCTCAAAAGAACCCACTTCCCCAAACTGTTCTACTCTTGATCCAATTTCAGGTAATTCAACAAAGACAATATCTCCAATCATGTTTTGTAGGAAATCGGTGATTCCAATTGTAGTAATAACATCATCAAACTTCGCCCAGCAATCATTCTCATTATACACTCGATCAGTGGGAACATGAAACGTCCACTTATCAACTTTAATCATAAGAGGATTTTTGGTCATTTTCATCTTCCTAATAATTTATCGATGTCTTTTACTACATCTTGTGCAACTTTCTCAGCTAATTGAATACCTTTAGTTCCAATATAATCCCTTTTCTTAGGTTTAATGCCATATTTTTTTATACTTCGGGGAAGGAATAAACTGGATTTCACATTAACACTGTGAGCTGCGGCTATTTTCGAAGCACATTTTTCAAAACACCCATCAATAACAATTGTGGGATACGTCTTAATCATCTTTGCATATTCTCCCACCCTAGCAGAAAGTGAGGAAACACAAACCAAATACGCATCATCAGATCGTAAATCTTCAGCTACAATGAACCCTACTTCTCTTGTCACAGACCCGAGAACCTTTCCCATTCCTGAGCAGGGGAGTACACATACCTTTTTTTTCTTCACCTTTCAACCTCCTCTTGATCAACAATTCGATTCACTTCTACCGCCGCTTGTTTTGCTACAAGATTCACTAACTTTTCACCTTGAATACCAAGAATACGCCGTGATTTAGGTTGCAAATTATTGCTTCTTAGCTGTATTTCTTGTGCATTAACTATACTAGCAATTTTTCCACCTCGATCACGAACAATCCTTTCACAACAACCTTCACTGCACCCATCAATTACCAACACTGGATTTTCCTGGATAAATACTACATCTTCTTCAACCTCAGCTATTAGAGCAGGTGGACAGAGCAACACCGTGCTATTTGGACGCAATACATCCAATACTTGATATGCTGCCATTCGAGCGACTGTCCCTAATGGTTGATCCAATCCAGTACATGCTGCAATAGCCACTTTTTTTCTATTCATCTTTTTTTTCTCCTATTAATTTGTCAACAAGACTTGCTGCCTCGTCAGCAATAGCATTAGATAGTTTTTCGCCATCTTGACCAATATCTGACGCAGATTTAGGTGTTACACCATATTTACGAGCACTATTAGATACTAACACACGACCTTTAATTCGTCCGCCTTTTTTTATAATCAGTTTTGTAGCACATCTTTCAATACATCCATCCACAATAACTATAGGCATCGAAGTAACCAAAGCAGTGTGTGGTGCAACGTCGCTTAATAATGGAACTAAAGAGATTAGTTCAACCCTATCAGATCTAAGCTCTTCTACAACCTTAAACACACTAGTACGAGCAACAGATCCCAAACCCTTATCCATCCCTGCGCAAGCTACAATAGCAATTTTTTTGTGATTAGACAAATCGGTCACTAGTTTCCCATCCTTTTTTGTTGATATAGTATCTCGTCCACCTTTTTCACAATCTCTTCAACCATTAGATCCACCACTATTGTTTCCTCAGGTGTCAACTCATCTCTTGAGGCAAGCTCCAATTCAGGATGTTTTTTCAAAATATCAGTTACCAATAAAGTCGCTGCTGGTTTTCCACTATACTTGCTAGTTCCTACTTTCGCACATTGTTTTTCGCAACCGTCTACAGTAATCGTTGGATAAACTCGAGTGAAACTTCTTTCATCTTCTCCCCCAGCCAAGAATAAGGGTAAACAAATTGTCACGGTTTCATCTGGTCGAAGCTTCTCCAAGACTAATCTTGTCGCAATCCTTGAGACTGTTCCTTCAGGAAGCTCTTCACCACTGCATGACACGATACCTACCTTATTTTTTACAATCGCCATCATTATTCATCTCTAATAATATTATCAACCGTTATGGCAACCTCTTTTGCAAGGAGCATGGCGAGTTTTTCACCTTCAGGATTTAGTTTGATTATACCTTTTGGCTTCAAATTACGGTTTTTTCGAAGTACATCAGTTACTAAAAACCTTTTCAACAATAATCCTTTAGATGCTTCAATATTTTTCTGAGCACATCGAACGGGGCACCCATCAATCGAGATACAAGGCACATTTCGAATTTTATCGACGATTGCTTTATCACCAACCGTCAGTAGAGCCAAACAAGTAGTCCGCGTTTCTTGAGGTCGCAGTTCTTCTATAAGTTTATATGTAGCTTTTCTTCCAACTGTTCCTAATGTCTTCCCAATTCCACTACAGGGGATGACATACACAAGGCTATTTTTTGTCACAGAATAAACCCTCCCTAAAATCCCCGTTCCTGTTTTATCATTTTTAATATCTCTGCTTTATTAGGAAAACTAAGAGCATTGGGAGCGCATACTCTTCTACAACTTCTGCAAAAGACGACACAATGGTTGGGTTTGTTGACAACAAGCTTTCTGGGCTCTTTCTCGATTGTAAAGACGTCATGTGGACAAAACTTGAAACACTGTGGATCACCGTCACATAAATTGCATTGGTTGTAATCAATTTTTGGTGCCCACGGGATTTTCTTTCGTGACACACCCATGTAAGTTATATCAGACGTTTTTTCCGATCTCCTTTAACGTTTCTTTTACTAAACTCAATGCTTGTTTTAGATTCATATTCCTCACGTCAATTGGAATCAAATCTTTTTTGCTATCTAAATTTGCTTTATTGAAGCTGTCTCGAAACAGTTTGTATTGCATAATGGGAGCGCACCCTGCTACGAGATACTTGGTTCCTTTTTTGAGGAACGCATCGAGAAAGCGTTCTCCATCTTCGTCACATAACATGGGATGGATAAAAGCATATTCGACAGGATACTCTGATCGAATTATGTTGATGAAATCCCATAAATCCAACTGTGCAAAACCAGGGCATTTCCCTGTACAAACACAAAAAATGAACCCGATTTTCTCATTAGACATACATTTCTACTCCTTTTGATTGGTGTTTAACTTGTATAAACATATTCAAATATTTAAATTTGTTCTATTGATTTAACTTGAAAGAAGAAAAAAATATATTTAAATATATTGCGATTATCGGTTATTTGAAAGAACATGACTATATCGAAAATCGATGAAAGGTTACAACGGTTAACCGAATCTGGAATTTGCTCTTGTGAAACTGTTTCAGAATATACTAACGAGCTAAAAGAGCTAGCTGATAAAAAAATGAGTCTGGAAAAAAGTAAAACTAAAAGCAAAGTTTTCAAGGCTCTTGCAGGCGCTACAAGATTGAGAATCTTAAGTTTGCTGTCAACCCGTGAGATGTGTGTTTGTGAAGTTATGGTTGCTCTTGGTTTAACACAACCAACCGCTTCTCACCATCTAAGAATCTTAGAGAATGTTGGTTTGGTGAAGGACAGAAAGAGAGGAAAATGGGTCCTCTACAGTATAGCTAATCCTGAGCTTTATGAAGATATGTGTAAACTGAATATCCTTTGATCCTTTTCCACCCAACTAATTACTCTCCTTTAGGTCTTTTCCGCAGTGAGGACAGAATTTGTAATCCATAGGCGATAGTCTTTTACAGAATTTGCAGGATATATCGTATATTCTTTCCCTTTTTTTAAATGATTCAATTTTTAGAGATTAATCATGGAAAAAAATGCTAGCCAAATTAATTTTCTGAAAGAGCCTTAATCATTCGGATAGCATTACAAGTACCATGTTGCTTTGATTTGTAGTAATTCTCTATCATTTCTTTGAACAAATAACCTGCTTTAGTATAAAGTGCAATAGCTATCTTGTTTGTTTCTGATACTTCAAGCTGAGACCAATGCATACCTCTTTGTCTCATTTCAGATTCTGCTTTCTCCAGTAACCTTAATCCTATACCTCGATTTTGAAAAACGGGATCGACATCAATTGTCACTATTCTTCCAATCAAACTTCCTGCTCTAAAATTTACTATCAAGAAAGCTCTTACAACCTCACCTAAAGTTTCTATCAGACAAATACTGTTTGATTGCAATATTAGATAAGCAAGTTCCTGTTTTGAATAGCGAATTAAGCTTGGAAAACATTTTTTTTCGATTTCGAAAATGGCGTCAATATGATTTGGTTTTGCATAACGAATCTTGAAATTTGAAGGCTTAATTTTTTCACTATTAGTCATAAATTTTAGTTCCTGGAAAGAGGAAATTCAATGATAGAAGGGTTAGTAAAATAGGTTGGTGTCTTGGTTGTAACCCGCCTTTGGTGGAACAAGACAGTGTCTTATTAAACAGTAAATAG
Source organism: Candidatus Bathyarchaeota archaeon (assembly GCA_026015145.1). Lineage (GTDB taxonomy): Archaea > Thermoproteota > Bathyarchaeia > Bathyarchaeales > Bathycorpusculaceae > AD8-1. Next base: position 5,070 of record JAOZGY010000051.1, read on the forward strand.
TTTTCAAGAAACTATAGGCGTGTTTGTTGGTAAGCCTTTTTAGCAGATACTTCATGATAAAAAAAGAAAGGAAAAGAAAAAAGGTATTTAGGATCTACCTGAGAGTAGATATGTTTTGTAACTCCTAAGAAACATCAATGAAGTATCCAGTAACAGTATAATAAAAGGTAAAGGTTTGATACTGTATTTCAACTTCTCGTGCAAGAGAAAAACCCGCATCTGTTTCAGGATCACAGTAGAATTTGACTTCTTTAGATATAGCCTTGCCACTAAAGGTTGAACCTTCACATCTACCAAGATGTAGTAATTGGGTATCTCCGGCATAGACTCCTCGCACTGATAGTTGTATATTACCAATACCACCACCTGAAGTGGTAAGTTCTGCTGACACGTATTCTATTACTAACATTTTTCCTGCGGGAATTTCCCATGCATTAAAATCTAGGCTTTGGGGTCCTGAGTTCCAAGTTTCTTGGTCAGCTATTTGAAAGGGATCTAACTTTTCTGTCACTTCTATTGGCTCGTCTAAGATAACTTCTATTGGTTCATCCAATGTAACATCTAAAGTACTATCTGTTATTTCTACAGGGATGGGATCTGTGTTTGTTACTAGAACGTGCTGTAATATGGGATGAACGATGTCCTTTTCTGGTGAACCTGCATAAACCATGACAATACTGAGAGCAGTGAATACTAACAGACAAATAGATAATAATGATAAGGTTCTTTTAATCTTAATTTTCATTTAATTTTTTCACCTCCCCCTTTCTCTTAGTAGGTTGTAATTATGATAAATCTTGATGTTTTCTTTGTATAAATCACTTATGAAAGAATCTACTATTGTTTCTATCACAATAAGTTATTTTAATTAATGTATCAAATTCAAAAATTGTTGTTTTGGTGATAATTTGACTTCTGTTTTTTAGGGCCTGTCTTATTAAACAGTAATTCAAATTTTTTTCAAGAGATTTCTGAACAACTAAAGAATTTGATTGCCCTCATCTTTTCTGAAGGAATAATTACTGTCCATGGCATAATTACCCATTATACATATAATGTGTAGTTATGATGATATAGACTATTTTTTATTAATATAACACATATAGATTATCCTCGAAGGGTTTTGTTGTAAAATGACCAAAACAAAGGAAGAGATGGAGCAACATATTAAACAAGAAATACAACAAAGTGGTTTCCCTCTTGAAATAAAATCCGCTTTAATTTTTAAAAAATCTGGTTGGAAAGTTGTTCCACATATTTTATACTTTAACGAAAAAACACAGAAAAATAAAGAGATTGATTTAACTGCATTCAAGTTTGAAATAAATCCAGAAATAGGGGCAAAAACCAATTTTTTAGTTATTGAATGCAAAAAACAAGAGACTAAACCTTGGATTTTTTTTGAAGATGAAAAAGTTACTACTGAAAATAATATGGTTATTGCATATCCTAGAAAGAATGCTTCCCTGTGGCTAAACAAGTATTTCAACAATCATCATTACTATAACCAGAAACCATGTTCATTTCATTTTCCAGTTTTTCCAAGTACAAAAGAAAAGTCTGATGTTATATTATCGGCAATCAATCAAGTTATAGATGGCTTAGATTTTCATCAAAAAGCTTAACCATGATAAATAATCTGCAAAGAAAAACTGAGCGTCTTTTTGTTAGTGCAAAATCAATGCGATCAAACTTCTATATTCAACGAAAACGCCTTGCCAAAAAACTTGGTAATCCAAGACTTCTTCAGATACACTTCCATACATTGCGACACTGGAAAGCTACAACTGAACAACATAAAACCAAAGATCCCTGGCATGTTAAAGAAATATTAGGTCACAAAAGCATTCAAAGCACTGAAGTTTATATTCAAATTGAAAAGCAGTTATATCAAAATGGTTTCAGTGACGATTTCACTGTAAAGGTAGCATCAACAAATCAAGATATTACTAGTTTGTTGGAAACTGGATTTGAGTATGTAATGACAAAGGATAATCTAGTTTATTTCAGAAAACGCAAGTAACAAAAAGTTGATGGTTGCAATAAATAACTAGGGTATGATTTCGCATCCATTATATTTAATGAATTCAAAATCTGGTAAACTGATTTTCTTTAAATTAATAATCTCTTTTATTCGAGGAACTTCTTTTTTTACTAATTCTATTAACTCTTTAGTGTTTTTACATACTTGTTTGTATGCTTGTTTGTTCCATCGTTTAGTAATATTGGCATAAAGACATCGTCCACCGCATAAACCAAAAATGTCACAATCAATACAAGGAAGAAGGTCTAGGTGAATTTTTTTAAGCTTCAGAGGATTTGAGTATTTTATATTTCCCAAATAGTATTTTCTCATTCCCCAAAAGGTCGGACAAGGAATTATGTTTCCATCTGTTTGAATAGTATAATTTATCCAACCTCCTCCACATCTAAGATTACTTTTTTCTTCCCCAAACAACAAAGAATTAGCAATTCCTAAAAACGGATAAATTTTTAGAACTTCATTACTATAATCCATATGGTCTACCCAATACTTGACTAACTTTTTTACTCCAGGTATGTAACTGCTATTACTCCAGCTTTTAAAATCGCGTCTTTGATAGTCACTTCCCCAAAATCCAGCATTTAACTGCCAATGCACTGAAGAAAATTTGAAATCCTTATTTTCTAGAAGCCATCTAACTTGCTTGTAAATATCGGTTTTCTCCATTACTGTCATTCTGGCTATTAACTCACCTTGAAAACTATTTTTCCTAATTAGTTTTAGATTATCAATAACTTTTCTATGAGTATTTTTACCCCTATAATGGTTTGTTAAAGACGCATCACCATCAATAGAGACCAAAATTGTGTGAAAACGATTCACGTAATCTGGATCTAAATTATTCAAAAACAATCCATTTGTTTGAATCATAAACATCTTTGTTGCATTAAGATCCATTATATTCTTTAAGTCTCTTAACCGAAGAAGAGGTTCTCCACCATAGAAAGTTAAAACGCAATCTGGATCTTTACTACAAAACTTCTTTAGAGTTTGATAATTGTAATTCACAGTTTTAGGCAATGAATAATCTATGTCATCAACTTCAAAATCCTCTTCAAAATCTTCTATTGCCTCACCAAAACAATACTTACATTTAAGATTACATTCAGTTGTAAGCATCAAATGAAAGAACATTTTACCCTGTAAATGAGAACCTACATTTAAGAATATTTATTCTTTATCTTTTGAGCGTTCTCTAAATAGATTTTTAATTCTCGTTCTTTTATTTTCTTTTCAGGTAATGTCTCAGGCGCATAAATTAAGGGCAATATTGCCAAAAAAAGAAAGAAACTGGCATAAGTAAAAGCTAAACTTTCTCTAATTTGCAATACCTGAGGTTTAATTAAAACATACAGAAAATTAGCTAATAGAAAGGGTAAACCTCCAAGGACATAAT
>JAOZGY010000085.1 GCA_026015145.1 Candidatus Bathyarchaeota archaeon
TTTTGTATACGGAGTTACTAACTTCATTAAAAGTGCGCTTTGGAACCAACAATAGGAGGATTTCAAATAGAATATATTACTAACTTTTACCTTTTCTTGATTTCAGTGGTTCTTATTTCCTTTTCTGGTGTATTACTTCCCGGGCCCTTATTTGCAGTCACAATGGAAAAAGCTGCTAAACGAAAATCTGCTGGCGTACTTATTGCTCTTGGACATGGTGCAGTTGAGGTTCCTATGATATTCTTAATTTATTTTTGGTTTAGTCAATTTGATATTCCAGATTTTGTTTCTATCTTTGTGGGAATTGCTGGGGGTTTGTTAATGATGTACATGGGAATTAATGCATTTAAAAATAAGGATAAAAAGATTCAATATGATATTTCTCATAGTGATTCTTTTCTATCTGGAATTTGGACAACTGCAGCAAATGCTGGTTTCATTTTATGGTGGTTAACAATAGGTACAACACTTGTATTAAATGCCAAAATTTTCGGTATTTTCGGTTTTTCTGTATTTACAATTGTACATTGGTTATGTGATTTTGCTTGGTATAGTGTTATTGCCTTCTTGATTTTTAAATCACGGCGGTTTTGGAATAAAAGCGTGCATAATGCCATTTTTCTATTTTGTTTCTTAGTTTTCTTTGGTTTTGGAGCTTGGTTTTTTAGTTCAGCATTATTATCCCTAATTAGTATACTCTAGAAGTGATTAATTATGGAAAAAAATGAGTTTAAAATTGGTAATACGCTTATTGAATTAGTTCTGGGTGATATCACTGAGATGGATACTGATGCCATTGTGAATGCGGCTAATTCTTCACTTCTTGGGGGAGGTGGTGTTGATGGAGCAATACATCGGAAAGGAGGCTTAAAAATATTTGAAGAATGTAAAAAAATTCGAGCTACTAAATATCCTAGCGGACTTCCAACTGGTGAGGCTGTAATAACTTCTGCTGGTAACTTAAAATCCCAATTTGTTATTCATACTGTTGGACCAGTTTGGCAAGGAGGAATTCATGACGAATCTAAATTATTAGAAAAAGCTTATGATTCATCTTTAAGATTAGCCTTATCCAAAGGATTATCGAGTATTTCTTTTCCTTCTATTAGTACTGGAGCATACAATTATCCGATAAAACAGGCAAGCTTTGTTGCACTAAATGCAATAATAAAATTTGCAGATAAACAACAAAAAATAGCTAAAATAGTTATGGTACTTTTTTCTAAGAAAACATTTGATATTTATTTAACAACTGCAAAGAGTTTATTTAAATAATTCATAAAATAGTTCCAGTTATTTCTTCAATCTTTGTTTGCTATACTCTTTAGCTCTTGCCAAGTCTGTTGGAGAATTTATATTCAAAAAAGTTCGTAGTTTGGGATCAAATTTTTTAATAATTTCCGTCGATATATAAAAAACATTATTTAATCTTTGAATCATCGCTCTAAGCTGAGTTTCTTGTTTTGATATTGCGTCTGTTGCTGCATTTAATGTTTCTATTGTCCTATATACTGCATGTAGCGGTTCAATGTGATCATTTGGCCATCTAGGGATTACAGCACTTTTATCTCTGCATAAATTAAACAGGAGGGATAGAATTTTTTTTGATAAAAAAGGTGTATCGAATGGAACTATCAAAGAATATTCTCCCTTTGCGTTTTTTAAACCTGTTAGAGCTCCAGCCAGTGGTCCTATTCCTTTATATAAGTCTAAAAAAAAATTTGCTTTTAAATCAAAAACTTCTTTTGTATATTTTTTTATCTTTTTCTTAGAATTAGTTACAATAATTATTTCATCAACAATTGAACTAACACTATCTGCAACGTGTAATATTAGGGATTTATCTGCAATTTTCAAAATACCTTTGTCTGATCCAAATCTACTTGAAAATCCTCCAGCTAGAATTATGGCAGTCCTGTCCAATTATTCGTTCACCATAAATTTAGATTTTAATGAATTCTAGTTTTCTATAAGCTTTTTTATAGAATTAAGTATTTTTTTATCTAAAATTAATAAATACTCCTGCCTGAAAAAAGTAGAAAAAAAGAAGAGTTATTTAAATTTCATCCTTTTCTATTCTTATTGCGATTTCATCCATTATTTTTGTAAATGGATGATTAGGTCGGTCTTGAACAAATATTAGATTGCCTTGAGCTTTTAGGAGTTCGCAGAAACATGGTACTAAACCTAACAGAGGTACTTGGTATACGTCCTTTATTCTTTTGTTGAGTTCTTCTTTTTTTGAGTTAAGATTTGCGTCAAGGACTTTGTTTAATACAACTCCTGTTTTCTTTTCAAACAAATTATATAATTCTCTTAGCATTCGACTTGTACCATCAACATCAGATCGATCGCATGTCGTTGCTACAACTACTAAATCTGCTGCTACTATTGCATTTATTGAAGAATATTGTAGGCCTGGACTGGTATCAAATAATATATAGTCAAAGTCTTGCTCTTTTAGTAGTGAATTCCTAAGCGAAAGTAATCTGCCTAATGCTCGCATTTCCCATTTTCGATCTTTTGCTGACATATCTCTTATGGCTTCGGTTGCTGGATTAGCTAAACCGGCAAATAATTTACCATTGCTTACTACTTTTCCATTAGTTTTTTGAAGAATTTTGCTGATTGTGGATGCTCCATTTAAGTAATCATTAAGCCAGACAGTAGATTTTTCCATCTTAAGAATTGAAAATAAGCTTGGAGCACGAAAATCAAGGTCGAGTATTGCAACTTTTCTTCCGCGTTTAGCTAAGCTAGCTGCTAGATTTACTGATAATGAAGTTTTTCCTGTTCCACCTTTGTATGAATGAACTGCTATAATTTTTTTCATTTTTATAGTCACTCCTGATTATCTCGATCGATAAAGAAGTATGCTTTTCTGCCTATTCGTTCTTTTTTAAGATAACCCATTAACACAAGTTGATTTAGATAAGCGCTTTCGACCGCTCTAGCCCGTTTTGTATGTTGTGCTATTTCTTGGGCTGTGGCTCGTCCACATCTGCAAATTGTCATTGCAGTTTTTCTTAAATGATCTGGCATTGAAAGTAAGGTCATTACATCTAATGATGCATCTGGAAAGGCTTGTAGTTCTTTTTTGTCATGCCTTTGTATTTCAATCATGACTTCCATTTTTTCGTTTAACCTCTCAAGATTTTCCTTTATTTTTTCAAGAATGTGCAAAGGTTTTCTGCTTAAGAGGATATCATTTTTTTTCAAAGACTTTCCCCTATGTGTTTATCTGCTGTACAAAAGGAATATTACTGTAGGATTTATTAAGTCTTACTAAATAATAGTAATTATTTAAATCCATAATCAAATCTAAATAAAAACCAAAGAACAATAATCCAAAATCAGCAAAGTTTTCGTAACATAAGCTAACTTATTTAAAAAAAGAAAAGCTGTCTTGGTTTTGGAATGGAATTTAGAAGGGAACAGGCATAAGGTTTCTTGATTCTTCTACAATTGGAAGTACTTGCTTTAGTTCTCTGAAGTATTTTAAAACAGTGATTCCTCTTTGAGTGACTGCATAAACAACTCTGCGTTTGCCAATAGTTCTTTCTTCAACCAAATTTTGCTTGATAAGAAATTCTAAGTACTCTTTAAGCACACTGCAATTAACATTAGCTTTATACATTACGTGAGTGAGTTTTAACGGACCTCTCTGAGCCAAGACCTTTAGAATGTCTACATACATTTCAAGTTTTGAACGTCGCATTCAAAGTCCTCTTTTTTTGGCATATTCTATGTTAGAGTATAAAGCTTTTATGTAGTACAGATATACATTTAGGTCCATCAATTTGCGTCAAAACCTTTTGTTGAACTGTACACTTTTTAACATGTTTAATCTATTTTCAAAAGCTGTAACCATGTCATCTATTAATATTCTTTGCAATTCTGTCGAAAGTCCTTTAATTTTATCATTAAAAACTTTTACAAATTTTCCTTCAAGTTCTTTTCTACCTTTAATTGCAGTTTTTTTCAAAGGATTCCCTCTTTAATAAGTAAGAGTTGGTTTATGATCTTTAACTAACTTATGAAATTTAAATAAGTATTTAAATAACTGAATTGAAAATCTATATTCTGGATTCAAGTTCAGGAAAAAAGGCTTTTTTATTTTTTAATTTATCTATTTCTTTTAAGTTCTTTTCTAAAAGTTTAATAGCTTCGTTTTGATTCAAGTGGGAAACCTTCTTGGTGTATCTATCCAATTTTAATGTAAAATTTAACTATAACCTTTTGCATCAATTCTGTTTCTCTGTCTTCATTTTTATTTTTTTTTAAAATCTTCATCAGACATGTAGAGACACACATTGGTTAGTTAAATAAGAATTGACTTTTTTTTTTATACTAAATCATCACCAAAACACAATTTTTAATTAGAATTGTTGGAAAATAACTTTGATTTTTTGTTTAGTTACCTATACTTTTTTAGCGAAAAGATATTAATTGTTCATGGAAAAAAATCCAAATTTGCATAATGATGTTTATTAGAACAACAATAATTGAATGTTAAGAACAGGAAAATAAGAATAATGAATAGAATTTATTGCTCCAAGAATCATCCTGATGGTCTACAGACTCATTACTATTACATAATATGGGAGAATAGAATTTTTACAACCGGGAGTCATCCTGATGGTCTACAAACTGATCCCTACTACATAATAAGAGAATAACTTTTTTGATCTTTTAGTTAGTTAAATAAACATCTACCTTTCTTTTGGTTTTTTATTAGTTATTATTTTAATTTCAGCGTTAATTTTGTATGGAATAGGAAGGGAAGTCAAGGAACAATTGTCGGAAATCAGTTAGAATGAGTGTGAAAGCGTTGTTGTTGGATTTAGATTGACTTCAGATTCGGAATTATGTTGATTACTATTTCTTAATTTTTAAATAATTACTAAGCAAAAGGTCGTTATTGGATAGTAGGTTTGGCATTAAATCCTATCCCTGAGCGAAGTTGACTGCGAAAAATCTAAGACTTTCTCAATTCTGAACAACTTAGCCATAAAAGGATGAGCAGTCAACTCGCTCGGATTTAGATCTTTTGAAAAAGGGATTTTTGAGTGAGAATTCTTTATTTCAGCGAGAAGCATTAATTATGTATTATTTGAAAAACTTTTTGATGAAAATAGACGAATAAACTTTATTTAGTTAAACGTAAAGATTTTAGATTGAAATTGCGCTTTTTTTTCCATACTATCCAGTCTTTATCTTTCTGGGTTGAAACAAAATAATAACCGCCCACGTGAACAAAAAAGAAAATCGCCCAAACAATTATACAACTTATAGTCGGTGTAATGATATTATAGGAAATTTCAAGGTTTAAAATTGCAGAAGCAAAATAAGTTGAATTTAGTAATCCCATTAGAATAACTTCAAGGAAAGTAGCTCCAACTCCAAATTCCCATTTCCCCTTTTCTTTGAATTTAAAAGGTTGTTCATAAAATTTTGGATAGTCATCTCCATCAGGAAGCCTGGCATATTCCTTCAGTTTCAGTTTTTCTGTTTCATTTTGATCTATGAAGAATCTTCGAATAAGATTAAGTGTTTTATAATAAAATATTGATTCAAATCGAAGGTCTACTATTATAGCGGACGTAATTAAACCAGCTATAGAGATTGCGATAAGCAATAATACAACTAAATCAGGCAAATTAAAGAAATCTATAGGAGTGTTTTGAAGACCAACAATTGCGGCTATTAAAGTAATTGGAATTGTTACAAGCATAAGATAGAATCTAGACATTTCTGTTTTTTGTTTTGAAAGGTTAACACAAACTCCAACTATTTGTTTGTATTCTTCAAGCATGAAACCGTTTGCGTCAACATTATGATTGTTTTCTGACAATATTTGTCAATAAATATAGCATTATTAGGATATATTTGAATTATATGCAAAGTTTTATCCATAATGTTTAATTAAAAAATGGGAGAGAATTCCTGGAGATATTGGTGGTGCGATGCATTTTCCTCAGTGTCCAAGAAGACAGACTATCATCCATTGAACATATCTAAGTAGTTAAATAATTACTTAGCTTTGTTTTGTATACTAAAGCATCCCCAAAACACAGTTTAAAACCAGCAAATGCAATTCTTATCCCCAGCTCTGGTTAGTTAAATAAGTATTCACTTTTTTTATGAAAATAAACATAATATTGAAAAAATAGATTTACAATAAATTTTACTAATTCATAAAGATACAATATCATCTCTAATTTAATTAATTTTTAAAGTTATTTTTTATATAATTATTATGCTAAATGGGTGGTTTAAAGCTAGTTTTTCTAGATAAAACATGTTGAATCCATTGTCTAAATTCTATTGATGGCGGAAATCTTTGATAGAGTTCTTTTCTATTTGCTTCTAATAGTTTATTTTCTGTTGACAAAAATTCTGCTGCTGTAATAATCTTGTGACCATTTTTATTTGCTATATTGAAAAGCTTTTTTGTTTTTTTTCGCCAATTTTTATCTCTTAGAGCATGGTGTTCAAGTATTGTTATTGGTACTTTTTTAACAATTTTTTCAAGATTG
>JAOZGY010000087.1 GCA_026015145.1 Candidatus Bathyarchaeota archaeon
ATTAACAATTTCTCTTTTTAAAGCTAAAAAATCTTTTAAGCGAAGACATAAAAATAGAGAATAAATTTTGTTATTAACAATGTATGTTTAACGAGATTCAAGAGATGTAATTCCATGGATTATGTCCCAAAAGTTGATGTGGATAAGATAATAGCTGAATACAACCTTGATGTTGACTCAACAACTTTGATTAAGGTTGAGAATCTTAAGGATTCAACAAGCGTTTTCAGAGTAGACAGATCAGATCTCATTGACGAATTATATATAATTGATACTGTTCAAGGAAAAAACATTGCTTGTCATCCCCACATCTTTGGGAAGAAATTAAAGAACCAAGCTTTTATCGCAGCGTTGGAAGCTGCAACAGCAATGAGCCAGCTCACAGCCCTCTCGACAACAAATCCAGATTCCATAGTTGTTGAAAACGTCCTTAGAGCTGCTCCAGGATATGAATTACATACAGCTTTTAGAGAGTTAAATGCTGAAAGAGCATTTAAAGACGTTTGGATACGCCTCAAATACGAAAAGCCCTCCTATAGAAGCCATAGTGACGAATCAGCTTTAGGATTGAATATCTTTTATGAGGATTTTAAGACCCTTCCCCAACAAAAGGAAATTGTTGTGTTAAAACCTGATACCGAAGCAACCGGTAAGACTGGACAAAAGTCAATAGAAAGAATAGTTAAAAAATGTGAAGAGGTAAAATCCACAATTAAAGAGATCATTTTGTATGGTTTTATTTCTATTCCCGCATTAAAAGCGATAAGTGAAACTTCTAAGCTTCATGGAATAAAACTAGTGGCTTTTTCAATTGGAGACATAACTGAATTAGCACACAACAGCTATGACATGACACTTTATGGCATTGACGAAAGCTTATGGAGCGCTTCTGGAAAAATTAGAAAACTTGGGAGTATAGTAGATCCCAAAACCTTGGATAGGTATTTGCCGGAATTCATCCCTGGCTCAGACCAACCAGGAGATTGGTCTGATAGACAAACCTCTGTGCATGTGACAAAAGAAAAAAAACAACAAATCAGAGTTGATAAACATCTACGTAATAGCATAAAGCTAATTGAAAGCCTAAAACGAATCTCAAATTTTACACCTTGGCAGAAACTAATAACAGAGAAGGAATTACAACTTCTATACTCCATCCTTCAAAGATTTAATAATTCTTTTTAATAAAAACATGAAAATAAACAAGATCAAGTCAACGAAATCTCTTGTAATTCTTCCCTTTTTTGAAATATTAAATATTGGAGAATAGCAATAGGAACTTAGTCATCAGGCTCGGGGGACTTGAGGTGAGCAGTTGGTTTATTATTTCTCTGATTGGATTTATTGTTATAATTATTCCTTATTTTTTTTCGCTTGAACACCTAAAACTTGAAGAAAAATATGGTAGAAAAAAAGGAAAAAAAATCGGTGATATTTATGGTTTGATTTCAGGTTGGGGTTTCTTCCTTTTTTTGTTTGGGATATGGTTCTCTCCACAAGAAAGATTCATTAATCCTATTCTTACAGATTTTTCTTTTCAAATCTCACTATTGGACTTGAGGATTTATCTTATTAACTTTATAATTTTTATACCATTATTCGTTGCAGGTGTATGGTTAGGCATCAAAGGTGTTATTCAGACAACACTAAAGGTTGCAGAGACTCATAGAGCTAAAAAAGTAATTACCAAGGGAGTTTATTCAATTATTCGCCATCCACAATATCTCGGCGCAATATTAGCACACATTGGATTCTCTTTTCTTTTATCCGCGTTACAGTCCTTACTTATTACTCCTTTGATTATTGCATTAATATTCATACTTTCGTGGAAAGAAGAAAAGGAACTAACAAAAGAATTCGGCCAAGAATATAAAGAATACAAAAAGAGTGTTCCTATGTTGATCCCAAAAATTTTTCATTAATTCTATTGTATAACTTGCATAAAAAAGGATTATCTTAATGGATCCAGACACATTGGGCTTTCTCAGATTTTTTTGTAGCTTTTCTTGCAGTTTCTACATTGCAAAAATAACATAATTTACTATTGCATTTAGATCAACAGAAATTCGCAGTGTATTTTTCGCAAACATCACACTCCCTAAACAAGAATAGATAGCACAACTTCAAACAACCAAAAAAGGGTCAAGGATCTAGAATTTAAATGAAAGGAAAAAACGACTCAAAAGCGCGCGGGAGAGTTATCACAAAGAATCCCTTTTTTTATAAAAGTAATAACCAAGAAAAAACGAATTTAATGCAAAAAACTACCTGCCAACTCCAAACCGATCAATACAAAAGTCAAGATAACAAGAGCCACAGTAAGAAACACCAAAATCCTCTCGACACCATGAATAGAACCCAGATTTAGCAAATTCAAAATACTATCCAAACTATTATCATAATAACCCAAAAACTCAAGTTCACGGGTTATATCATCCGAAGCATCATCAATTATCCTTTGAGCCTCACCTACAAGCTTTAGATTTGGAATAACTCCCAAGCTTACGTCAGATAAAAGCTCCTTTTCAGCCCACAAAAGCCGATGAAAAGTGGATAACTGCCGCTTTAACCTAAAGATCGAGCGCATTACACTTCTTTTCTTGTGACTCTCCATAGCCTCCCCCTCAATCTTATCAATTAACTCTCTTATAGAGAATGTAGCCCCTGAGTTCTCATCAATAATCTCATGAATTAGCTTAGCCAATATCAAACTTGGTTTTCTTTCATTTAGATCCAAAACTCTAAACGTTCTGATGGTAGAATCAACAAGCCGTGAAGAATAACCGCTTCGTAAAGTAACCAAAAAACGCTTTTTTAAAAAAATATGAAAAGGATGTAACCTTAGCCTCCCAGTGAACTCCACAACAGGCGTTGAAATATTCGTGTAAAACAAACACCCCTCATCAAAACACTTACTATACTTAGGATTAATCACATCCTCCTTTATCTTCACTAAAGCTTTTGGATCAGTCCCTAAAATCCCTGAAATAATCTTAATTTCTTTCTTATCAAGATCCCAACAATCAACCCAAGCTTGCTTAAACTTGTGCGTTAAATCATCCATGTCTTGCTGAGATTTTATATCGTGAACAGACAACTCCCTTTTAACAACAGTGTAAACCCGAATCACAAAAAAATCCTCACTGTATCAAACAACACAAAAATAATTAAACATTCACAAAAAACAAACATTCACATTCACTTTGGACAATACCAAATATGAATTAGACATTAAATTCAATTTATTTAAACAGAAATAATAACTGATTTAGCGGCTATAAAGACCCACAAGCTCTCCTCTGGCCAAAACATGACCCTCCATGCTCTCTATAAGGTCTTTTTTGCTCGATTGATCAGGCAAGGAGAGCTCTTTATCCAAAGCATAGATCTTAAAAAAATATCTGTGAACACCAGAGGGTGGACAGGGACCTCCATAGGAGTGTTTAGCAAAATCATTCATTCCTTCGACACCTGGAATACTATTCTCTTTTATCTTACTGGTGGGGGGTATGTTCCACACATTCCAGTGCTCCCAAGTTCCCATAGGAGCATCCGGGTCATCAACAATCAAAACAAGACTCTTAGTATTCTGAGGTATACCTTCAATTTCAAGAGGAGGATTCACATCCTCACCATCGCAGGTGTACTTGCGTGGGATTTGCTTGTTGTTCCCAAAAACTGAGCTTGTGACCAAAAGGCTGATCATAAAAATCTCCTAGAATAAAAATAGAAAACTACCTAAAATATTTTAAAACAATAACCCAACAACACATCCCAGCAAAAAAAACAAATCAAAAAAATAAAAAAACGCAAACAAGAAATAGAATTACAATTCTAAAAAAGTGGACATGGTATAGAAAAATCGTAAATATTATCGAAATTAAATTCAAAGGAACCCTGCTTTTTCTTCACTTTCATCGATTTATTGATAGTGATTTTGAAATTACAATAGATTCATTTGGCCATTTTTTAGTAGCTACTCTTAAATATAAGTGCTCAGTTCTTCGGAGCTTCTTGAGGGAAAATTTGAAGGTGAAAAGAAATGATTCAGACAAACTTCAGCAAATTAGAAAAATTAGAAGGGGCACAAAATAAAAAAATTTCCCAAACATCTAAAATTCCTTTTGAATGTCCTACTTGCCACTGGATCTTAAGATGCGAAAAACCAGATAATAAACATCCTATTCCCTCCGTAACAAAACCTAAAAAAAACGTTGCAAAGAGCGATATTTTAATTGAAAAACATATTTGCAGAAATCCTCGATGTCAAAAACCGGTAATAGTTTTCTGGTTTGAACCAAGAGATTTCTATATCAGAATTTAAGAACCTAAAAATCAATAAAATCTTATCAAAAAAGAAAAAATCGCAAAGAGTTCCTCGTGATGAAGAATATCCTCGATTTTTCCTATGCAACCACCCCAAAATAGCTAAACAAACTAAATAATTAAAATTTTAAATCCTAATTTTCTATAAATAATAAATGTTCTTTGCTAAAGTATTGGGTTTTGGATTGATGATATCTTGAGTATGAATTGGACTCCTCCAGATTGGATGTGTCGAGATAGTAAACCTGATGATAGCGGATATTTTGAGAATTTAACGCGAATAATTTTTCAGAGCGGTCTTAACTGGCGAGTGATTGAAAAGAAATGGTTAAGCTTCAAAAAAGCTTTCGAAGATTTTTCAATCGACTCAGTGAGTAAATTCACAGAAGATGATGTAGAACTGCTCATGAACAACAAAGAAATCGTGCGAAACCGAGCAAAAATTATCGCTACTATATTAAACGCACAAAAATTCCAAGCCCTCGTTAAAGAATATGGATCATTTCAAACCTATCTTGGCACTTTAGACAAATCAAACAACTACTCCATGGTCATTAAAGAGCTATCCAAACAATTCCAAAGGTTAGGACCATCCTCAGCACGCATCTTTCTATACAGCGTTGCTGAAGATATCAAACATGAAATGTAGTCTAATAAAATCGCAATAATCATAAATAGGTTGTTTATGTTCTTTGGGTTAAGATGAACAAGAAAACAAAAACCTACAAATATCTACCCATTATTTTGATGGGAAGCTTGTTTGTTCTAGTTGATCTTCTAGCATTTCTGGTTGTGGGTCCATTTGAAGCTGCTGGAGTAGTCGCTTTTGAGAATCCCAGTGATCCGTTTAACGTGGTGTACTTTTTTTTGATGTTTCTAGTTTTTACTGGTGTAATCTTGTTGATAATTAAGTTTTGGAAAAAGCAAGTGTTAAAGATAATTTATCTTGGCGCTGTTACAATACTTAGCGTTACTGTGTTCTATCCCCTACTTTTATTTGTTCTTCCAAACTCATTTTTATCATTGGCTTTGTCAATTATTGGTGCGATAGTGTTGCTTATTGCTTTAATAAAAAAGCCTGAATGGTATGTTATCAACACAATTGCAATTTTCATAGGAGTTGGAACGATTGCTATTATGGGTATATCGCTTAGTGTCTCAATAATTATTCTCTTGCTAGTTGCGATGGCCATTTATGACGCTATAGCAGTTTACAAAACCAAACACATGATTGATCTAGCCGACTCCTTTATTGACCTTAAACTGCCAGTCATGTTTGTCGTCCCTAAAAAAAGAAACTACTCCCTTCTCAAAGAGACAAAGACTCTCAAAGAGAAACTAAAAGAAAAAGGAGAACGAGAAGCATACCTGCTAGGTGTAGGTGATGTTGTGTTTCCTGGACTATTGGCAGTGTCAGCCTTTCACACCTTAGCATCAAACGGCCTACTCATGGGCATATCAGTTCTAATTGGTACATTAATTGGCTACATAGCCCTCATGACATTAGTTATCAAAGGAAAACCCCAACCAGGCCTACCCCTGCTAAACACTGGAGCTATACTAGCCTATATAATAGCGGAATTTTTGATCTTTGGCACTCTCCTAATATAGATAAATGTTGATAGATACTTTTCCTCTTCTATGATTTTTTCAACCTTCATGAGGTGCTCCTTAAATTTTCTGCGTTGTACCTTCTCAGAGGAGAGGGTTTCAGGTGCATACAAAAGTGGAATTACTGCAACAAAAAGTAACATGCTCAAAGCAGAAGAGATAAGACACATTGGGATTTACACGTGCAGAGCAAACATCCTAGGTGAAAGCAAGCAAACAATAACACAAGACCTTTTTTTTGCTTTCCCCTAAGGAAATAATCCAAGCTTAAGGAAATTCATGCTCTCAATCTTTTTAAAGTAAAACAATAATAAAAAGACAAGAAACACACAACTCCTCTCTTAAAAATTGATTTAATTTTGGAGGCATAAA
>JAOZGY010000119.1 GCA_026015145.1 Candidatus Bathyarchaeota archaeon
TAAACATAACCATCTGAAGAACCCCAAATCATCATACCATCAACAATAGCAGGCCCACCATTAATAGGACCATCTGTAGTAAACTCCCAAACCAAATCTCCAGTATCCTCATCCACCGCATAGAACTTGTTAGTATAGCTTCCACCATAGACAAGTCCGTCAACAATCGCAACACCACCAAACGTAAGAGCACCTGAATCAAATGTCCAAATAATATCCCCAGTTTGAGCATCAAGAGAAAGCACTTCTCCATTAGTCCCAGCAGTAATGACCCTGTTGTTGTGAAGAGCTGGATGACTCCAACCGCCACCCCCAAAGCCCCACTCATCGCTCCACCCATGTTCAATCCTCCATTCTAAGTCTCCAGTATTCAGGTCAACAGCGTAGGTGTAATTGTCAGTAGATCCAACGTAAACATTACCATAACCAATAGCAGGAACAGATTCAATATATCTTCCCGTTAAGTAACTCCAAACCTCATCACCTGTCGCTAAGTCTAAAGCATATAGTCTCGCATCTAGGGAAGGAACAAGCACCAAGTTGCCATCGGAAGCAGTTCCAAGTGCCCAATCGTAACCTCCTGCGAAATCTTGTCTCCAAACAAGATCTCCATTATCCACATCAAGAGCATAAACATCCTCTGCTCCAAAAACAACCAGTCCATCAGCGACGACAGTTCCGATAGTCCATATACCAACATCAAACTCTCCTTTATCAACTGGACCATATTTCCATTCTAGATCTCCCGTGTTTGCGTTTAATGCGTAGAAGTAGCTATCATGTGATCCAAAGAAAACCTTTCCATCCGCAACACTTGGAGGAGTTCTTACAATTCCTTGAGTGTCAAACTCCCAAATAAGCTCACCAGTAAACTCGTCTAAGGCTACAAAGCGGTTTTCTTCGGTTCCAACAAATACTTTTCCATCAACAACCGCAGGAACAAGAGCTGTGGATTCAGGGATTGCACCTTCTTCATATTCTATGGTAAATCCCGAATACCACTTCCAAACCAGAGTATTTGTCTTTGGTCCAGTGTTATCAGCAACACCTGTACGCAAATAATCATATTGGAAGGTGGGCCAAGATTCTCCAGCAGCAGACACCTGAACAATTGAAAGTGATGTCACACAAAGTAAAATAGATAAAATCAGGCTTACCAAAATTTTTTTCTTCAATTTTCATCCTTCTTTTATATAACTGAGTTATATAACATTGTTATGCAATGAATAGCTTATAAAATTTTTCATATTCAAAAAAAATTGGTTATATAGTTTATCATAAAAAAACAATTTAGCTATCTTGAGAAGCTTCTCGCTATACAATTGCAATAAAATAATGTGATAAATTTTTAAGATAAATCATTTAAAAAGAAAAATACTCAGAATAAAAATGGGGAAAGGTTACGAGTGATGTTGAATTTATCCCTTTTTTGAACCAGGCTACCTAATCTCGGCCCCAATTTATGGCCTTTTTTCACTTCTTCAACGATTGGTTTAATTTCTTGTACTAATAATTTATTCAAGCTATAAAATATCCTCGTAGCTCTTCTCATTATAATAATTGTTTTCATCCTTAGCGTGATTAGCATAATATACTTGAGCGAAAAACGGGTTCTTAGTAGCTATCTTATCATAATTCCAGGGGGGTGCTTCACAAACAGGACACCAATGTCCACCTTTAAGAATAAGTGTAGGAGTACCTTCAAAATGGTGTCCAAAAGCACATCTCCATCGAAGTTTCGTTTTCATATCTACAAACCTTTGAGAAAGACATTCTCCTCCCCGAAATCTAGCTGCTTGCTTCATGTCTTCCAACCTTAGTTCCTTTTCAGGTTTATTCTCATCGAAACCATGATCCAATAAGTATGCTGCAGTATTACTTTCAGGTACGACCTCTTTCCAAGGGAGTATACTTTTCCATCTTTTCTTTGATCCAAAAAACGCTTTTATCCTTCCCTCATTATTGGATTCAATCCAATGGAGTGGGCCATTTTTTTCAGTAACCATTCTCTTCAATAACCTCTTTATGAAATATTTCGGAATAATCCTTGCTAAATATGAATACCAATATTTGTGTTCTTTGACTTGTTCATAATGATCATCAAGATTATTACGCCAATGATGAAGGAAATTATTAAGAATGTGACTATCTTCAAACCATCCTCCATGAAAATTTCGCAAACAAAACCAATTCTTATCCATAATTTTCCTATAATCACCCAATCCCAACAAATTCATCATATTCTCAAGATAGTCTTGGTAAATGAATCTACATGATGGACCTCCGCTCATATTGTAAATATTCCGCCAAAAACTTTCAGGTACACCTAAGCATTGCACAAGACCATACCCAGCATCTTTGTCCGTTATTAGCTCCACATGTTGATCTAAAGGTTGATGAAACATTATGGGATCAAGTAAAGTTAGCGTTTTTGGAATTCCAATATATGTTTGCCGGATTGAAACCCAATATTTCAAATCTGACTCAATGACTAGCCTTTCTGCTACAATTTTTGTTGTAGCATAAAAATCGTAAACACTTGGAATTAAAGGGTCTCCAACTCTGATTCTGTAAATAGGAGCTAATCTATCCCCATATTCCGCTACAGAACCAACATAAACTAACTTTGTGTTGTCACCCTCGTTAGGTTGTTTTTTAATTGCGGTAATTATGTTTTTAGTTCCACCAACGTTTACTTTTTCAGCCATCTTCGGATTATAATCTGCTGCAGGCGAAATCAATGCAGCAGGATGAAGAACAAAATCACAGCCATCAACAGCCCTCAAAACGTCATCCGGATTAGTTAAATCACCCCAAACAATTTTTAGTCCATCATGCTCTATAACGCATTCATTATTTGAAACTGAACTTTTTGCTCCTAAAAATCTAGTAAAATATTTCCGATTTTTCTTGGAAGGTCTAAGTAGTAAGACAATATCGTATTTATTTTTTCTTTTGAGTAATTCTAGAAATGCCGCATTTCCCATCGAACCTGAAGCACCTGTCAGAAGTACCTTATTTTTTATCATCGCATATACACTTTAAAAAATTCTAATTAATAACCCCATCCAATTTTCAAATATGCGTAGAATTTAAGTTAAAAACATCAAAAAAACTAAAAAAGGAAAGATGAAGCGGGAGATCTCGCCACTTTTGAACAGAAATAAGTATTTAATTATTATTTTTGATTCATAAACCAATTATTTGTTTTTAACAGTATCTAGATGATAGTGCAAACCTGATGAGGACAACGTTAACTCTTAAAGATCTTCACACAAAAAAACTTGAGCTAAAAAAGGAATTAGCACGCTTAAAAAGAAAAGAAAAAAAGTTAAAAAGCTATATAAAAAAACAAGCAAAAACCCTAATTACGGAATTACAAAAATTAATTGTTGACAAAAAAAATAAAATCGATATGTTGGAATCGCAAAAAGCAATATTAGAGAAAGAGTTAAGAAAAATAGAGAATCCTGAATCTGAAACGAAAACAAATGAACCTAACAAAGAGAAAAAAAGTAAATCAATTAACGTTGATTCTGAAGAATCGAAAGTTTACTTTAGTGTTCCTGGAGATAAAGAGCCGCAAATCCCGATCTAAAATAGTCACTCTTAACTTCATTATTCCTGATAAAAGAAGTGTGGTTTTTAGAATTTGTTTGTTTTTGTGTTTAAAAAGGGTTTGCTGGAATCCTAAGGCTCTTTTCTTCATTGAAGAGATTTTTTGTTGAAGAAATAGAGCAAGACTGCTGTACTGATTAATAATATCCCTAACCATAAAATGAGGTTCAATATTAAAGCTGCAATATCAACAGTCCAGAGATTAACAGATCCAACTATCGTACTTAGCGTTTGTGTAGACCAAGTAAAAGGAAATCCATAATCTACATGGACATTATCTGGCCAGTCATACCTAGTTCCCCAGGTCATAAATAAAATCGTTAAAATCATCCAAATAGTTAAGAAAGATAATAGAATTATATCTCTTTTTTTTATCATCATAACCTACAAATATTTAGTTTTTATTTAGTCTTCCTTCTCAGATCCAATTCCATGCATACCAAACAGTTAGTACATTAAACCCAAGTCCTACAATTATCAAAAATTTATCATAAGCTCCAGGATAACCAGGCAGTCCAACTAGATTTAAAATAAACAAGCCTATAGCTGCGATGATATTTACCCAGCGTACCAACGGATAAGTCAATGTTAAGGACAGAAAAAGCATAAAAATCGGAATCAACATTAATGCTGCCATTCCCAACAACATTTTCTGAGACATTTTTGTGCCTTCTACTTCTCCTGCTTTAAAGTCACCAGCAAATATTCGCAGCACATCCCCCAAAAGATAAGTTAACATCAAAGCTACCCATAATGCTGAAAGAATTAGGTTAACATCTTCTATTATTCAAACAACTCCTCAACTGTTATGTGCCACAGTTATTATCACACTTCCTTTTTTGTGCCCTTTTTCGACATACCTGTGAGCATCTGCAATTTGTTCCCATGGATAGATTCTATCTATGACGTTTTTTATCTTTCCCGCCTCAACAAGTCCCATAATCTCTTTGAGAAAGGCTAGACGCTCTGTAACCGGTAGAAGACCTGTGGCTGTAAACTTTGCTTTCTTACTGCCGATCTTTTTAGTCCATAGCACTTGAAGAATATGCGTCAACCCAGGGTACGCTGAAAGATAGATACCTTTTTGCGTTAGCAATTTTTTACATCGTGAAAATGAACTCTTGCTTACCGCGTCAAAAACAATATCATAGGCCTCACCGCATTTGGTAAAATCTTCTTTGGTGTAATCAATAACATGGTCAGCTCCCAGAGATCTCACCAATTCTAATTTCGTGGTACTGCATACTCCTGTAACTTCAGCTCCAAAGTGCTTGGCAATCTGAACCGCAGCTGTACCAAGATTTCCAGAAGCGCCATTGATAAGGACTTTTTGGCCGCTTTGAATATTTGCCTGATCTTTAAGGTTATTCCATGCTGCTAATAACCCACAAACGGGAGCAGCTTCCTCATAGGTAATATTTGTCGGCTTTATTACTACAATCTCGTCTTGAGACAAACATTTGTACTGCGCATAAGCACCCAAACCGCTAAGATCAACTCCAAAAACCTGGTCTCCTTTCTGAAATTTTTTCACATCTTTACCTACAGCTTCAATTTCTCCAGCGAACTCAGACCCGAGTATTTTTCTCTTTGGTTTTAAGATACCAAATTTTATTCGTAGAGGGAGCCAGAACAAGCCAGAGAATGAGAAACTTCGCATCATCGGGTCCTCACATGCTACATCAGCGGCAAATATTTTTACCAGTACCTCATTATCTTTGGGCGATGGTTTTTCCACATCTTTGAGCTGAAGAACCTCAGGTGACCCGTATTTTTCATATACTATCGCTTTCATTTTCACCGTACGCTAATCTTCCTGCTTAGACCAGTTCTTCGCATACCAGATAATCAGTGCAATAAACCCAATTTCTATAAATGCAAAATAATAATAATAAAGCTCAGAAACATCTAATGGTGATGCAAAAAAAGTTCCTATTGCTAATCCAAAATGGAATATACCCATGATTATGTTTATCCAGCGATTTGCTTTATAGGGTAAAGTCAAAGAGAGGAAGACCATAAACCCGGGAATCGACATTAATATAGCAGCTGCCAACACAGTTATTGGAGAACCGATCGGCAGTTCTCCCGCAATTATTTTCCCTATAGCCCCTGGGACATAGAATCCAAGAATATCCGCATATATATAAGCAAACATTGCAACTATCCATGCTGCTGCAAGCTTTATTTTCACATCTGCCATAATTGGCGCACTTTCAAATATTGGTTTTATCATTTAGTGCTTCAAATCTTATATTTAATACTTTGCAAAAAATCTTTTGAAGGATACAAAAGCGACTAAGAGCTGTATTCTTGAAATTGGTTCCAAATTTGGCGAATGTTCTCCTTAAAATGTTGAATTTTCATGAAATAATCATAGTGCAAAGATCCCTATGGTTAAGAGTCTAACGAAAAACTTATCCTTAGAACAAATAAACTCCACTATAGTGAGTTTATGGTGTTCGACATCCAAACATCCATACAAACCGTATCAATTGTAATCACAATGCTAAGTGTTACCCTCGGTGTTGCGATAGGTATAGTACAATTTAGAAATCTAGTAAAAACAAGACGAATACAACTCTACACGGAGCTATTCAATAAGCTAACCCAAAAGGAGATACAACGCAACTTCACTGAGGTACTTATGATCTGGAAGTGGAAGAATCCTGACGAATTTTTTGAGAAATATGGTCCAGAAAAAAATCCTGACGAATTTTGGAAATTTTCATCATCTATTAGTTATTTGGAAAACGTGGGACTCTTCGTAAAGGAAAAACTGGTGGATAAAGACTGGGTAGCCAATTTAGTTGATTATATGGTTTTGGAATTTTGGGAAAAATATGAGCCAATAATTATCAAGATGGGAGAACCATATAAGAGTCCATGCATAACACCTATGGCAAAATACCTCTATGAACAGATAAAGAGCATGCGCCCAGCAGTGAGCTAATGTTCAATAAGTAATAACTTTCATTTTTGAGTTCATTAGTTTTTCAGACTATCCTTCAAAACAATATTTATCAATAATTCCTGGTATCTCCCTTTTTCTTCTATCAGCGGGAAATGTGCAGAATTTTCAAAAATTACTAGCTTTTTACCTTTTTCAGCATCTAAGTTGTTATAGAATTTCTTAACAAGAACTGCAGGAGTAGTCATATCTGATTTGCCTTCAAAAAAGTAGATGGGAACTTTAATAGATTTAATTTCATTTGCAAGATTGACATTTTTTATTTCATCCCACATCGTATTCACGGTAAATTCATACCCTTTATTTGCAAGTGTTCTAAATCCTTCGGATAATGAATATTCGGGTGAAGTTAAAAAGCTCAACACAAAAATTGTCAATTTAATTTTCTGTATAATAGATGTATTTTGCAAGAATCCTCCATAGTGACCAATATGATTCTCTTTTTCTATAATCTTTTTATTTGATTCATAAGGTGGCGGTCCTATTACTTTTATAGCCTTTAGTCTTTTCACATCTCCAGATTTTTCAGCTTCTTCAATTATGAAATCATATGATACTTTTTGCTGCTCAAAGTCGTTTATAATTTGCGCCACTCCTACATAAGCATGAATTTTCTCTGGATATTTACATGCAGTTTTAATTCCCATTACCGTTCCCGATGAATGCGCAACAACAAAAACTTTTTGAGTGTGAAATCTGGTCCGCAAATAATCAATTAACTCATTGCAATCCTCAACAAATCTATCCAAAATCATTGACTCTTGGGGGATATTTTTGCTATAAGATTTGCCAGCTCCTCTTTGATCCCAATGAACAACCGTAAAATGTTTAATTAACTCTGCATCAAATTTACGCGAACTTGACATACCTAGCAATGGAGCACCAGGACCACCATGTAAAAATAATAAAATTGGATTATTTTGATCTGTACCTCTAATAAATATCCATTGTTTTAGATTACCAAGTGTAATCTTCTCCAATGAGCTTATGCCATTAATCGTTTTGATTTTAGTCGAATTTCTCAAATATACCTTATAAAATAATAACCCGATAAAGAGAAGTAATAAAAATCCTGCTATCGAAATAATAACTAGCAAAAATATATTCAAAACATTTTGCATTTCATTTACAACAATGGTTATGTAATCATATAAATTAATTCTACAATAAATCAATTAAAAAAGAGATTTGGTTGTGGGAGACATCTCCACTATGGATGAGTGTACCTCATCTCGGCCACATTTGATGGACTTTTCTACCATTTTTATTTCTTTCTAAAAAGGGTTTGCTGGGATCCCCAGACTCAAAATATTAGGAAACTTCGAATATCAGTTCTTTTCCATTTTTTCCAGCGATTGTTATTGCACCCATTTTTCTAAGGCAATAAGTGATCTTTCGAGTTAAGTAGATAGAGACTCCACTTAGCTTAGCCAAACGTCTATTTGTAAATGGCATAATCAGATCACTGGGTAAGAAACTAAGAAAATCTCTTTCATTCCTGAAAAGAATCCTACCTTTAACATTCATTAACCTTCTATCTTTGATACTTACTCCTCTTCTCCTCCAACTTCCCTTCCCATCATTACATCGTACTTCTTCTTCCTCAATCATCAAGACTTCTAATGAGAAATTTTCGTGTCTAATGAGATTTGGAGCGTTTACAAGTTCATAGAATAAATCAACTAATCTTCCTTTTCTTGGGGACTTTCTCCGTCTAATGATCTCACCTGATTCTGTAACATGAATTATCCATTTTTTCTGCGGAATAGGGTACACTAGTCGAACTTGGTGATTTTCAAGTAAGTTTATAAGTTTCTTCTTAATAGCAGAGAAGTTTTTGGTCTGAATTTCAATTAGAAGATCTTCTCTTACTATGTCAACTATAGAATCGTCTATCCTTACTTCAAATTTGTCTTCTGGTAGTGAATACCAATTTTTGATAGCCAAATGGAGCGAATGTTCGTTCATTAGCTTCAAAGATATTTAACAAAGAGATAATAAGATTGCTAACATGCAAAAATTGGTTTGCTGGGATCCTCAAGC
>JAOZGY010000124.1 GCA_026015145.1 Candidatus Bathyarchaeota archaeon
AACCTCAATCCAATGACCCGCCTCAGTGATGGGCCCTAAAGTATATGGAGCAGATATTTGAACGGAGTCAGCAATAACACTTGACACATAATATCCTTCATCAGGATAAAAGTCAAATGTGACACTTTCCCCATGATAAACACTTACTTCTCCTCCAGTCCCAATATCAAAACCATCAGCTGATATTGTTCCCAAGCCCGTTCCTATCGAAGCTTCAACTGTATAGCTTAATCTATCAAACACTGCGTCTATGATATCATATTTCTGTGTTTTATACTCCGATAAATCGTCTTTTATTTCACCTCTTATTACAAAGTGCTCAAAAACCCATCCGTCAACGGGTGTGCCATCTAGTACAACTGTACCAGCACCAACCTTTTGACTGTGAGTATCGGCGTTTGAGGCAATGTACGTATAGGTTTGACCAGAACTCGCTTTTGTTGCTATTACTTCACAATCAGAAGCTAAAAGATCAGCTTCATGGTCAGTATCAACAGTTGTGAAGTTTATTTTTAAGAATTTTCCTGTTCCTCCTGCTTCACCTGAAACCAAAAAGATATTAGAAGTTAGATTCAACACCAAAATTAGTAGTAAAGTCGTTGTTATTGCTGGTCTTAAGAATTTAATTTTAATTAGCTCCTTTCTTTTATTAAATTATAACACTGATGTAATGTTATCAAATAATTAACTACTATCATAAAACAAAGGAACATATAAAGATTTATGGTAATTAGCTCTACTAACAAATAAACACAAAAGATCAAAGTCTACTAAAATTTTCTCCAATAATAACAGTGTGATACTACAGAGTTTGTTGTAAATACTTATATTTATTTTGCACCCTTTTAGAACTTGAATGGTGAATATATGACAGAGACAGTACCAACTGGAATTTATGGTTTAGACGAGATGATGAGTGGAGGATTCCCCAAAAAAAGAATAATCTTGATTTTAGGAAGCCCAGGAGCAGGGAAAACAATTCTTGCTTCACAGTTTCTATACAAAGGACTTACTGAGTTTAATGAAAATGCAGTAATGGTAAGCCTAGATGAAAATAAGCATCATTTCTACTCTGAAATGATTAATTTTGGTTGGGATTTCAAAAAAGCAGAAGAGGAAAATAAATTTAGGTTCATAGACGCAACCAGATTATCCAGGGTAGCAATGCTCAAAGAAAGAATGATGAAAGAAGAAACGCACAGCCTCAGAGGAAAACTACTCTCTATCGACACGTTAATTGAACAACTCCAAGATAAAATCGTGGAAATTGGTGCAAAACGAGTAGTCTTAGATACGCTCGCAAGCCTATTTTACAGATTCATAGATCCAATTGAAAGAAGAACAGCTGGCACAGATCTAATTGAGGCACTCTCAGATCTTGGCACAACAACTATTGTAACAACTGAACTAGACCAAGTTGGTCTTGAAAGAAATCTAAGCGACGAAGAATTTATGGTTCATGGTGTGATATTGCTGCAAACTCTTTTTTCAGGAGGATCAACAGTAAGGGCTCTACATGTAGAAAAAATGAGGGGGGTAGGTACCAACTCTAACATGGTACCCTACACAATAGATAGAAACGGAATAGAAGTTTACCCGACAATGTCTCTTTTCAGAGATAAGTAGCTCCAAAAATCCAATCTCTTTTTCTAAAACTTTAATCCAATTCATTTGCAAAAGCATCTATAGAATTAGGATTCTATTTTTTGTCTAGTAACTATTAATTCGCTCTCCACGTATCTTTGATTGTAGAGTTTTCTAATTCTTAAAACTTTTTCCAAGCCTTTGTGTGTGTCTTTTTCAGTTATTCGAATCTCACCATCAAAAAGACCCAAAATAGCATAAACCTCTTCTGTTGGATGCATCTGCGGATTTACTATTGCCAAGGTTGTAAAACCTCGCGATTTCAAGTCAGGAAGAAGACCACTGAGCCATTTTCTTGTGATTACTGCGCGATGCTGAAGCAAAACATCAGAAACAACCTCAATACAAGCCCTTCTAGGACTGGTTTTAGAACGATCTAGGCTTCTAAAAGCTTTAATCAAAGAAATATCAATGTCAGTTAAGCTATCAACACCTTTTATTTTGTAAACATTAGGTAAGCTTTTAATCATAACATCTGCGCGTGGATTACAAACAAAAAGGTAAAAGTTAGATTGAAACTCTTCAGCTAACTCTTTTACAGCACCAACTTCTGAGGTGATATAAAAGGTGGTCTCACCATTTTTTATTCCAGTTTCAAGAAACCTCTTGATCAATAGAGCTCTTTCATCATTTGAAGGAGAAGCAAGAATAATCCCATACTCCTCAGGCAAACCGCCCATCAGCAAATTGTCAAGATCTTTATATCCAGTGCGAATTCTACCTGACAAAATCGCATCTGAAACCGAATAAGTTGCTGGTTCCACATGGAAAATCAACTCTTCCCCAGTTTCATCCACACACACAATCTTGGGTCTAAACTCAAAATCTCCACTCTTAAAAGATCTTAAAGTAAGAGTTATCTCCTCTGCTTTTAAGGGTGCAAGCTGCTTTCCCATGATAGTTAATTGCAGGTTTTCAAACACAAACCCATCAGGTACTCTTACCATTTGAAAACTTGCAGGTAAAAGGTTCTCAATTTTAGCAAGTAAAACGGGTTCTTTTCCAACGTTGATTAACTGTATTTTTAATTTTAGATCCTCACCAACACTAATCTCCTCTACTGGTAGAACAATTTTTGCTTGAATATCGGCATGCTCAAATCGCTCCAATCCAACCGCCATCTCATAAGACGGACTTAATGTCGTAAAACTACCTGTGGAGGAAGTAACGCCTGGAGCATGAAAGACCTCACTTAAAGAAACAGCAAGCTCACGTTCCTCCTTAGCTTTACTAAGAAGACGCTCAACCAAAGCAGCTTTTTCTTCATGCCTAGCTTTACTAAATGAATCCAACGATACACCAAGAACTTTTTCGGCCATAAGAAAATGCTTAGCTTCCTTAGCAGGATCAGTTTCCTTCTTAGCATCATCCATAAAAACGTAAGCATCAAAAAGGTTCCTAGTAGCTTTTGTATACTCAGAAAAAGCCTCAAATCCAGCTCGCAGATAATAATTTGCGGCTGCCTCTAAGTGTCTTTTTGTTTCTTTATATATCGCTTTGCTACGAGTAATCTCAAACTCAGCACCAGATTCAAGAGCTTTACAAAAACTGCTATGAGCTAAAGCTAATAAGCCAGCTTCTTCACTTGTTGCATATTCCTTAGCCTTTTTAAAAAGATCAGAAGCCTCCTCAAAAAGTATTGGTGAATTTTTGGCTTCACCTAGTTTCATTTTTTCCCATGCCTGACAAAGAAAAACAAGTGGTTTGGCTTCCCATCTTATTTGCTCTGGATAATTAGCTGATATTTTCTGGAAAAGCTTAGCAGCATCACCATACTTATCAGAGCTAAGAAGATGTTTTCCTTTCTTATCCAGAATTTTTGCCTCTTCAATGGCAACTCTTGCAAGACTAAAAGTTTCTCTAGCCTCTGAAGCTTCAACAAGATTAACAACTAAGCTTTTCTCATCAGATCTATTGATTCGCTCTATTTCAGTTTCAAGATTCTTTTTAGACTCACGAAGGTACTTAGTTGCGTTTTCAAATGATTTAATAGATTTTTTGGAATTATCTTGTCTACTAAAATCTTCTGCCTGCTCAAGAATCGACCAAGCGTAAAAGTTCAAAGACAAATAATTCCAAGTTTTGGACTGACCTAGAAGACTAGAAGCTTTTTGGTAATTGCGCATTGCACTTGGATAATCATTGTTAATATGTGAAAGCTTCGCGTTTTCAACTGCACTCCAAGCTTTCATGTAATTTGAGTAATCAATATAAAAATCACTAAATTGCTCGATTTTTTTTGCCGCAACCTTATATCCTCCAAAAGCTTTCCCAAAGTTCTCAGCAGCCTTATCGTATTTTCCTAGAAAATCTAAGTTGCTCGCTATTTTCCAGTAGGATTCAGCAACACGACTTGGCAGATCCACTTTCTTAAAATTCTCAGCTGCAACATCATATACCTCAATTGCTTTGGTCAAATTGCTATTATCTTCGGTTAAGAGATAATTCTCTTTTAAGATTCCTCCATACTTATCCTCATACCCAGCAACAGTTGCTACCATCGTTGGCACAGTTTTTGAGCCAATTGAGTCAATCCACTTCTCACATAAAGGAACACCCTGAGACATATCCGATATCGCATTTCTAAGAAGGCCCACTTTTTTTTCATCATCAGTTTCTAAGGTAGCCATGGCAGTTTGTGTTTGTGCAGCATAAATCAATCCAAGTCCAAGTATCCAAAAATTAGAGACAAAAGCTTCCTTTACAAGTTTAATGTACTCTCTTCTATAGCCCAAAGAGCTTTTTAGTAACTCTGGCTTTTCATGTTTTCTGGGTTCCAAACTTGAATAATAATGATATGCTTTGCTTAATGAGTGCAAATTCGACGCCATTGCATCTGTAGAACCGGAACGAAGAGCATGCTCTAATCCTTTTTCACCAATTCGCACTGCAATTTTTGATAAAGCTAGCTTCTCTTTAGAATTTAGGGCATATTCACGAGCTAAAGAAGAGTAACTTTGGGGATAAACCAAGTAAACCTCTGCAATAGCGCCATCCTGACCAAGAGGCACCAAGCTCTTTATCGAATTTTCAGA
Organism: Candidatus Bathyarchaeota archaeon; assembly: GCA_026015145.1. Classification (GTDB taxonomy): domain Archaea; phylum Thermoproteota; class Bathyarchaeia; order Bathyarchaeales; family Bathycorpusculaceae; genus AD8-1. The sequence continues at coordinate 4,680 of JAOZGY010000124.1, forward strand.
ATACCTTATTATATCCTCGTAAAGACGCTTTTTCTTTGTAGGATTTGCCTCTCCTGGAATCATCAAATCTGTAGCAAAAGCAAGAAGATAAGAAGCAATTCCCTTGAAGTAGTTATCATTGATAGCTAAAGAAACATCCCACATTTCTCTAGCGGTTTTCAAAGATGATTCAAGATCAGCCGTGAAGGTCAAAGTAGCAAGCGCTCTAGCCCACAACGCAGAAGCTCTAAAATATGAATTATCTACTTCGGCTGATAAATCATATGCTTTTTTCGAGTAATCCAAACATTTCTGCGTGTATTCTTTTCGGATGTTCTCTTTTTCACCAATGTTGGCATAATACCAACTTTGAAGAGTAGCTAAAGAAAAAGCTAAAAGAAGATCATTTTTTTCTTCCAACTCTGTGAAAACAGAAATTGCATCCTCAGAAGTATTTATTCCTTTTTGAACAAATTTTGTCTTATCTTTTTCAACTGTTGCAATATATACTCGATCCAAAAGACATTGAGAAAAAAGATTACAAGTTCTACCATAATCAAGATTGTCCTTGGCTTTTTTGTACTTTTCAAGAGCTTCCAAAGAAAGATCAGTACATTTGTTTAAGATCTTATCTTTTTCTTGAGAATTAGAGGCAAACCAAGAACGCATATACTCAGCAAGAGCAAAACACTCACTACTTTTGCCTTGGCTATCCAGACTATTTTCCTGTTTAAAGAAGTTACCAGCTTTTTCATAAGCTTCTGCAGCTAAAGCACGTATTTTCTTAAAATCCTCTAAGCTATAGCTCTGGCGGGAAGCCATATTGTAGTAAAAACCAATTTTTTTCCAAGATTCTGCTACCTCGCAAACAGATTTTGAACTAGAAATAAGGGCATGTTCACAACTTTTAGCTGTCTCAAGCCAATTAACATCTGCTTGTTTCCCTGAATTCTCTATGAACATAACCCCACCCGATAAATACTATTAGTTAACGCGATTATAGTAATCCCTACATTTAAAATGTTTTTTTGAACTCAAAAAAACCCATCAACAAAAAAACCAATTTGGATAATCAAAATTGTTTTAGTTCAAATCAAAAAAGGCTATTCTTTGCAACCCCACCTAATCCTATTCCACACTCGCTCATGAAAATAATACAACACCATCGTAACAACATTATAAACAGAACCAATAGCAATAGCAATATCCCAACGTCCAGTCAAAAAGTACGAAGTTAAAATACTCACTACAATGCAGATAATACGCCAAACAACTGCTTTAACAACTGACCTCTTTCTTGATTCCTTCATATTCCTATTCGAATCTAAGCCAATTAATAAACTTTCCAAAAAACAACTAAAAAAGAAGGTCATGACAACAAAAAACCTGAATCTTAAATACAAATAACAATAGATTTTTTCAACGAAAATTCTGGAAGTGATTATTAATGGAAGATATGATCAAGATGATTGCTGATGCACCTCAAGAACAAAGAACACAAATGATTACTGACCGGTTAAACATGATTGCAAGTCAACCTGAACCTCAAAGAATCGAATCAGTAAAAGGTCTAGTCATAGCTGCCTCCAAACTTGATGAAAAGAAAAAAGTCGTATTCATCTCCGATCGAACAAATATCATCTCAAAACTCTCCCCTGAAAACAAAAGCGCAATTCTAGTCGCAAGAGCAAAGATCGCATCACAGATTCCCGAAAACGTCAACTTGACAGATATGAAATACACAATAAAAGCAGTAAAACAATGGCCCCAAGAAAACCAAAGCATGTTCATGCAAGGACTCAAAAAAGCATTTCAAGCAGCCAACGCGCCAATGCCAGATATTGAAGCAATGATGAAATAGTAAAGCTTGTTTGCAAGAAAACAATCAATATCAAATCAAATTGAAGATAATGTATTTGAAATACAAATTGGAGGTTTCTAACAAGCTTGATGGATAGAATAATAAAAAGCTACAAATCAATTCTAACCTTAGGGCTAATCATAGTCATAATCTCTTTTTTTATTGGCATTCTTAGAATGTATAATCAATCTTACTTGGATTCAATTGTCAACGAAGAAATATTAAGAGCATTCACAGAGATCATACCACTATTTGGTTTGGGCATTCTTAAGCTTGGCATTGGTTTTGCTATTGTAACCATAGTCCAAAACCTTCGAGCAACTGGAGAAAACGCTACAAAAAGCTTTGCAAAAACTGGCATGAAACTCCCCAAGGCTAAATCACCAAGTTTAGCACGTATTTTTCCCAAACTTCTTGTTTTGGGCATAATAATTGAAATAATCGCTGTTTTTATTGCCATAGGATGGATGGTTGCAGTAGCAGAAATAATCGATATGAAACTTCTTCACACATTTGAAGTATTAGCTGAAACCCTTGAGGGACTTGGTGTCTCCTTACTAATTGGAGGAATTGCACTTGGTCTTGCTACAATCGTTCAACTTCTTAGCAAACAAGCAACTTTCCTACCTGCAAACCTTTCAGAACTAGTATCAGGAAAGAAACAAGAAACAATAAATACACAAGAGCTCTTCCCAAAATGGATTCTGGCAATTACTATTCTTGGAATGATAATAACAGCAACTGGTTTTCTCCCTATCGCCTTCATCAGATTAAGTACTGATATCTGGCATCCACTATGGGAGAACTGGATGTTTGTTGGTATTGGAATAATGCTGTTTTCAATTGCACTCTGGCTTCTCACAATAATCAAATGGCTAAGAGCACAAAGAGAAAATCTTGGTAAAACATTAAGCAAAGCTACAAAAGCAAAAATATCTCCAATCGAAGCGCCTTTGTCGATAACACGTTACGTAAAAATACTAGCAGCGTTTGGATTAATTTGGATGATTCTTTTCTTTGGGTTTGCCTGGCTTGGAGCAAACGGATCGATAGGTCAATTTGGTCCATTAGTTAGACCTGGAAAAGCCATAGGAATGACAATGATCTTCGTTGGAATTGGCGCGTCACTAGTAACAATTGTGGTAAATCTAAAATTCACCGCATTTCTGCTACCAGGAACCTTTGGTAAGATTACAAGAGTCATTAAAGGTGAAAAAATCGAAGACACCAAAAATATGCCGATGGCCAATCCAATGGCTTACGCACCAAAAAAACTCTACCTTGGAATAATACTAGGAATGATAATAGCTGTTTTAGGAACATTTCCATTAGCAACAATAAGAGTAATAGTTGGTCCTACTGACCCGCTATTTCTGATTGTTGAACGAATTATTGGAACAACTGTAGCCCTGGGTGTAGGAACAATATTCTTCTTTATTGGAATGTTCTTCAATTCAATTGTAACCTTTGTAAAAGGCAGACGAACAATGATTAGCGAAGGAGTAGAAACAATCACATTCTACGTCTCAGAAAAAACTCAAGATAAAAGTACAAGTCCTTAGCTTCTAAGAAATAAAAACTCCTCTTTTTTTGTCGCAAATCAAAATAATTTTTTATCAAAAAATGAATTTTTTGCGAAACCAAAACACTAAAAATCAACAAAAATAATTATCAAAGATTCAACATGTAGCTAAGGAATGTTATTTGCAAAAACCTGTTATCTCCAGAAAACAACAAGCAATTCTATTAACAATTCTAGCTGGTGTTTTATGGGGAACATCATTTCCAGCAATAAAAATTGGTCTAGATTATGTTGATGCAATAATTTTTGTTTTTCTAAGATTCCTTATTGCCTCAATAGTGATGTTTGTAGCCGTTTTAGCTTCGGGAAAATTTGAGGTAAAATTTAGTAATAAAAAACTGCTTATTTTCTTGGGATTAACTAATGGTGTAGCGTATTTGCTCCAGTATATTGGAATGAATTACACCTCCGCAGCTAAAGCATCATTATTTATAAATCTCACCACAATCTGGGTTGTCCTAATAAGCCCAAAAGCTCTCGGTGAGCATTTTGGGAAACATAAAACTTTAGGAATCATAGCAGGAATAATTGGTCTTTTACTAGTTACAACTAACCTAAACCTGGAAATTATAAGCCAAGGACAATTAATAGGAGATCTTATTGTTATTTTGGCAGGAATCGTTTGGGCTTTTTTTATTGTTTATAATAAAATTCTGGTAAACAATGAGAAGGGTTTAATTCAATCCATAATCTGGATCTTGCCATTAACTTTGCTACCAACAATTCCATTTGTTCTATTCTCATCTAGCAACATTTTTCTAATACCTATTGAAGGTTGGATGGCCATATTCTATACTGCAGTTTTCTGCTGGGTGATTCCCTACTATCTATGGCTAGAAGGGCTAAAACACATCTCAGCATCAACTTCAACAATACTGCTTCTAACTGAAATACTAGTTGCAACTAGTATATCAGTAGTTTTGCTCGATGAAATCATCACCCTTATCACCGGAATTGGAGCAATTTTCATAATAGTAGCCTTATTGCTAGTTTCCAAACAACCCAACAACAATTCTACAAAAACAACGCAATTATTGAAGGTAACAAACCAAGAGCAGTAGCAATCGGAAGCCCAGGAACTTGTCTTTGTTTAACGGTTAACCTCATCGTAAACAATGCTCCCACAAGAATAAGCAGTAAAGATAAGCCTCCTACAACCAAACCAAAATTAGCTGAAGCACCTGAAACAATCATCGAATAGCCAATCAGATCCCCTATACCAATTCCCCACTCAGAAGTTGAAAAAGCCATCTCTATGATCGTTTTCTCATACTTAGCATCACCAAGAAAATTTTTGAAAAACTTGGTTTGAATTAAAAACGTATCTGCAATCGCCAAAATGGCAGAAACAGCGATTAGAATTGGAAAGGGAAGCAAAAGCCCAAGAAAAGAACCCAAAGAACCACTTGAAACCACAAAAAGCCTATTTTTGGCTTTTCGAGAAAGAGAGTCAACAAAAGAAAGAAAGGCAAAATAGGATCCAATATAAGCAATAACAGCGACAAAAACAAGAAAGACTGGAGATTCTAAATTTAAGGAAATAAACAAGAGCTTCCCAAAAAGCAAAATAGCAAGCATCCCTCCCTCAATAAACATAGCTATCAAAACCTTAGAAGCGGTCTTATTTCTGATCTTCTTAATTTTAAACAATCCAAACAATCCAATAGCTGACATGACAGAGATTATTACAAGATTAACCACAGTTGAAATGGTAAAAGATCTTTGAAGTGAAACCAGTGTTTCTTCTTCATAGGGACTCACAAGCAAAATTAACTGCACCAAAAACATGGATATTATTATTGCAAAAAAGATCGGATAAATAAAACCTACTTTACCTGATTTAGAAG
>JAOZGY010000129.1 GCA_026015145.1 Candidatus Bathyarchaeota archaeon
CTTATCTATATTTTTTTTGTATAAATGTTCAAAACTCTAATTTATTTTAATATATGTATCGGAAGCTTAACTAATTCAAATATATCTTAACAATATTTGATTTTTTCCTTTATTTCTCTCTTCTTAAAAAATCCCCAATGTCTAAAATATTTTTGATAACTACTTCATTTTTTTTGGATTTCCTATCAAGATCAAGAATTATTTTACCAAAACCTAAGCTATCACCAAAATTGTTAAGAATTAATGTCCTATTTCCTTTTTTTGTAGATCCTTCGACTCCAAGTATACTTTTTCTAAAAATATCTCTACCACAAATAAATAACCAAGCTGCTCTCTTGTCTATAACAACTTTGTTCGCCTTATTTTTGGACACAATTGATAGTAAATTAAGACTAGGTGAAAATTTTCCTTTTTCGACTTTTCCTAGGTAAACTCCAGAATAAAAAAAATCCTTTTGAGATATTAGCCTTATTTTTTTATTTAATAAAAAAAATCTGCCTTTTTTGTTTAGCAAGTTTTCGGAATCTAACAAAATTTTGCTTCCAAGTTCTTTTGCAAAATTATTGATTGTATTCATTGTTTTACCACTTTCTTCTAAGTTTGCAAACAAAAAATCCTTGAGTTTTTCCAGGCCATATTCTTTTGCAACGAGTAATCGAATTACTTAGCTTTTGCCCAAATACGTTGATTACTCCTTTTTCTCCATAACAATCGATTTTTTCTATCTTTAAATTTAGATTTTTTATTGCCCAGTCCATGTTTAATTCATTTTCTTCTGGTTCTAATGAGCAAGTCGAGTAAACGATTTCGCCATGATCATCTAAACAATTTATGCATTTAGCTAATAATTCTCTTTGCAATTTTGCGTTTTGCTTTATATCTCTAATTGTTCTTCGGTTAAACCAATTTTTATCCATAGTAAAATTTCCTGAGCATGGCACATCAATAAGAATTCGATCAAATTTCAAATTTAAGAACGAATTTTGTCTTGCATCAAGAAAGAAAACAATTGAATTTTTCACATGGCAGCGTTCTAGATGATTTGCTAAAGCTCTTAGTCGTTTTTTGTTTACATCTAGGGCTACTATTTGACCTGTATTATCCATTAAATCAGCTAATTGAACAGTTTTTCCGCCAGGTGCTGCACAGGCATCTAAAACTTTTTTCTCTTTCAGTTTTGTAAAGGTTGAAACGGGAATTTGTGATGCGGCTTCCTGAATTGAGTAAAATCCTAATAAATATTCAGCTGTTGCACCCACTGACACTTTGGATTTATTTACCCAATAGGCTTTTTTCAGAAAAGGAATTTGTTTTAATTGAACACCTGACTTTTTTAATCTAATTAACAGTTTTTCTGATTCAACGTTACTTCTATTTATTCTGATTGCTTGTTTGGGTTGAATATCAGCAAATTCCCAACCAAGCTGTTTATAGCGGTTTATAAAGAACTCTCTTTTAGACATTATTTGTAGGTAACAATGGTTAAGTAAATAAGAATTTATTTTATTAATTCCTGATAGTTTGTGGTATTCTTATTTTTTTATTTTAGATTTCAAAACAAATGCCATAAAGTTAATAGGTGACCTTCTTAATTTTCAGATAGTTCGTATCTTTGAAAGAGATTTAGAATGTTTAGACTGTGAAAAAATAGACTTTACGATTAGAATTTAATCAAGATTGGAGAATGTGTTATTATGGTTCGTTATAAACAAACTGATGAAATTACAAAATTAATGAATAGTCCTGATATAATACGAAATACCAGCATTATTGCTCATGTTGATCATGGAAAAACAACTCTCTCAGACAGCCTTTTGGCTTCTGCAGGAATAATTAGCAAAAAAACTGCTGGACAAAAACTGTTTTTAGATTCATGGGAACTTGAACAGAAAAGACAAATGACTGTTTTTGCTTCAAATGTTAGTTTAGCACATACATATAATGAGAAAGATTTCTTGATCAATCTTATTGACACTCCCGGCCATATCGATTTTAGTGGCGCAGTAACGCGCAGTCTTAGAGCTGTTGATGGTGCGTTAGTTGTTGTTGATGCTGTTGAAGGACCTATGACTCAAACAGAGACTGTGTTAATGCAAGCCCTTCGTGAACGAGTTAAACCAATCTTGTTTATCAACAAAGTGGATAGATTAATAAAAGAAATCAAATTGACTCATGGAGAAATACAGGGCAAATTTGCAAAAATAATTAGCAGAGTCAATAACCTCATAAGAAAATATGCTCCGGATGAACACAAAAAAGACTGGTTGGTTAATGTAGAAGATGGAAGAGTAGCATTTGGTTCTGCGCTTCATAAATGGGGTTTAAATCTTCCACACATGAAAAAGAAAGGTCTTACCTTCAAAGATATTATTGATGCGTATACTGGAAAGCCTGATGAAATTGGAGTTAAAGTTGAAGCTTTAAGCAAGAAGGCTCCTCTACCTGAACCAATCTTAGATATGTTCTGTGAACATTTACCTAATCCTTTACAAGCTCAACCATATCGCCAAAGTAAAATTTGGCCTGGTGATGTAGAAAGTGAAACTGGCAAAGGAATGGCACAAGTGGATCCTGATGGACCTCTTTTAATGTGTATCTCAACTATAGAAGTTGATCCCCACACCGGAACGGTTGCTATTGGTCGCATATTTAGTGGATCTGTAAAAAGAGGAAAAACAGTACAGCTTGTAGGTAACCATCAGAAAGGCACTATCCAACAAGTTTTTATGAGCATGGCTACTGATCGTGTTATTGTAGATCGTATTCCTGCCGGTAATATTGCTGCAATTTCTGGTTTACCCTCAATTCATGTTGGTGAGACCGTTGCTGAAGATGGTGTCGAGATTAGTCCATTTGAAGGATTAAAATATGTTACAGATCCAGTTGTTACAGTCGCAGTTGAACCTGAAGATGTTAAAGATCTACCCCTTTTTGATAAAGTAATGCATAAACTAACTACTGAGGATCCTAATCTGCACTTTAAAATGGACAAGGAAAGCGGTGAATTTCTGCTAAGCGGCATGGGTGAACTGCACCTTGAAATTACTGCCTACAGAATGCAAGAATCAGGTCTGAAGGTAAAACTTAGCAAACCTATAGTCATATATCGGGAAACAGTTACCAACCCCTATCAAGGACGATCTATAATGGGAAAAAGCCCTAACAAACACAGCAAACTTTGGGTTACAATCGAAAAACTATCTGAAGATGTTATTGCAGCAATCAAAGAAGAGAAAATTTCAGAAATGCAAACTCGTGCTGAACGTCAAAAAACTCTAAAAGAATTAGGATGGAGTACTCATGATGCTAGAAACGTTTTAGCAATTGAAGAGAACAACATTCTAGTTAATAGAGTTAAGGGAAGACAGTATGTCGATGAAATAATTGATCACGTAAAATCAGGATTCCGAGAAGCAATTCACACTTCACCGTTAACTAAAGAGCCAGCTTATGGAATCAAAATCAATCTTGAAGATGTTACAGTTCATGAAGATCCTGTTCACAGAGGACCTGCTCAAATACTTCCTATGACTTGGCGTCCAATCTGGTGTATTATATTATTAAGCAAACCAAAACTTTTAGAACCTCTTTTGAGTTTTGAATGTAAGGTACCAAACACGTTTGTGAGTTCTGTACTTGCTATAGTTCAGAAGAGACGTGGCAAAATTTTAGATATGCCAGCTGAAGAAGAAATGATTACTGTTAAAGCAGAAATGCCTGTTTCCGAAAGTTTTGGAATTTCTGATGAACTTAGATCTTCAACTCAAGGTAGAGCTTTTTGGGCAACACAATTTAGTCGCTGGGCTCTTATTCCTGAACAGATGCAACCTGAAATTGTTAAGCAAATTCGTGAACGCAGAGGATTATCACCTCAACCGCCAAAAGCTAATGATTTCTTTGAGTCTGAGTAGGAAAAATCCACATTTTTTCGTTTATTTCTATTTTTTTATTTTTACAAAAACTTTATTGCTAATTGCCAATTAGAATCTGTTGATTTATTATGATAGTTGTTGGCATATGCGGCAGTCCAAGAGAACAGGCTACCGACTATGTATTAAAACTGGCATTAGATGAACTAAGAAAACAAGGAATAGAAACACATTTTTTTACTGTGAAAGGAAAAAAAATAAATTTTTGCATCCATTGCGATTATTGCATACAACACAAGGAATGTGTTTTCAAAGATGATATGCAAGAAGTATATTCATTATTAAGAAAAGCAAACGGAATAATTTTTGCTACTCCAGTTTATAATGGGGGGGTTAGTGCTCAAACTAAAGCTTTAATGGATCGCTGTCGGGCAGCTGAAGCTGGTGAAAAAAACTTTTTTGAAAATAAGGTCGGTATGGGAATTGCTCTTGGAGGCGACAGAATTGGGGGACAAGAAGCAGCATTGAGTCAAATTATCACTTTTTATATTCTTAATGCTATCTTACCCGTTAGTGGTGGTTATTTTGGTTCAAATCTAGGTGCAACTTTCTGGACAAAAGACAATCTGGAAGGAGTTAAACAAGATACTGAAGGTTTTAGGAGTCTAAAAAAAACTATGAAGAAATTCACTAATCTATTAAAAAATCTTCAAGAATTAAACAACGGAAAGTAACAATATGATTGATAACCAAAATAAAAAAAAGAAAATAAAAATTGCTTGGGGGATATCAGGTGCTGGCGACAAAATTGCTGAAACTATCAAAGTTATGAAAGATCTTCAGATTGAATACGCAGATGTAGTTGATATCCATGTCTTTCTTTCCAAAGCTGCAGAGCAAGTTCTACAATATTATAGGCTTGAAACGGATTTGAAAGAAAATTTTCAAAAAGTTAGAACAGAAATAAACTCAAATGCGCCTTTTCTAGCTTCCTGGATGCAAATTCACAAGTATGTACTATTACTTATAGCTCCAGCTACTTCAAATACAGTGGCAAAAATAGCTAACGGGATAGGTGATACATTACTTACAAATGCAGCAATTATGAGTCTTAAAGCATTGGGTCCTGTTTATGTTGTACCCACAGATTACAAAAGAGGAACAGTATTAACTAAATTGCCCAACGGAAAAGAGATGAAATTACGAATTAGAAAAGAAGAAGTGTATCAGGTTAAGAAACTAGAACAAATGGAAGATATGCATGTGTTAGAAGGGCCTCAAGAAATTCGAAAACTCTTCAAAGAAATGTTTGGGTAGAGCTTTTCTATATTAAACATTTTTTATATCTTCGTTGCTTTTTTATTATTTTTCTTAATTGGAGCAAACAACTTTGAATATTAATTTCTATTCGAATTTAATTTAGGCGGTATTGAAATCAATCCTTTCTTAATTGATTTTAAAATTTCTTCAATATCTAATGATGCTTTAACTTCTGTGTAAATACTGCATATTTCTGAAGTAGTATGTGCATCGCTACCTGCTATTCCAGGTATTTTCATGTCTTTAGCTAATTTTTTAGCCATCTTATTCGTAGTGGGCAAAGATTCCCCGTTTAAGACTTCAACAGCATCAAATTTGTATTTCCTTGCCAAGTCTCCCATTCCATATTCTCTATATGGGTGAGCAACAATTGATACTGCGCCGACTGAACGTGCAAAATCAATTATTGAATCAACAGTCCAGGGTTTTTTAGGAATTTCTGTTGTTCCTAAAACTATAATATCGCCTTGAGCTGTACTAATTTCCACTCCAGGTATTATTAGTATGTCAGGGTAGGGAGCGGCTAGTTTTATTGTTTCCTTTAAACCTCTTATTGTATCGTGATCTGTTAAAGCTGCTACTTTAACAAAGTTGTGGTTTACCAGACATTCTACTATATTCTTGGGTGTGATAGTTGAATCATTTGAATATATCGTGTGAATGTGAAAGTCAGCTAGAATCAATATTTATCGCTCAGGTGTTTTTTCAAAATATTCTCTAAACAAGCTAAAATGTCTTTGTTAATTTCTGTTTTCGTGGATAGCTCTTCAAATTTTAATTTCTTTATTTTACATATTTTCTTACATGTTTTTGTTACCTTACTATCCCAATGAACAGGATCATTTAGTAAAATTACTGTTTTGTAATGAAAATGTTTTATGTATTCAGAAATTTGAATCGTTACATATTCTTTGGTTTCATAGTCAAGAGGAAAAGTGATTTCATTTTGTGAAAGTGGGTATATTTCGTCAAGTTCTATTGGAATTATGCCAAATGGTGCAGCGTAAAAACAAATATGGATTGTATCTCTATTTTTTTCTGAGATATTTTTAATTATTTTCTTAATTTTCTTAAATATATGCGCTTTATGATAAGGTTTTTTTCGAGTTTGAGGTAATAAAAGAAGAATTTTTGAGTAGTTTGGTGGCTGATAATTTTTTAGTATTTTATTCCTATAGTGTACGATTTCAGGTCTTGCTAATCCTGCTGAACTAAAAAAGAAGAGTCCACGTTTTTTTATTGTCGGGCTTAATTTTTCTATCAATTCGGATTGCTTTTTTATTTTTTTAAAGGCACTAAATAAAGCTGGATGTGCATGAGTTCTCATTTCTACAAGTTCCCATAATCGTCCTTCACGTATTGCTTGTTTTATTCTTCTAAGTTCCGCAATACATACAAAGAGATTGTGTTCTGCAAGAAAAATTTCGCGATCCTTTGCAGATTTATTAAGGACTTCTTTTGGTGTTTTATTTACACATTTGGGACATGAACATGGAAAAAAATCTAGTTTAGTTAGTTGCCATGTCCCATTTTCTGTCATGTATCTATTCTGTCTAGCATACAATGCGTACGCTGCAGAATCAAAAAGATCGCAACCTAAAGCTACTGCTAAAGAAAACATGAAAGGATGTCCAGCACCAAAAAGATGAAGAGGTCTATTAGTAGGCAAATTTTGTTTTGCAGTTAGAATCATGTCTGTAAGTACATCAAAACGATAGTTTTCCATAACCTCAGTTGGACTTCCCAAAGCGTGAATTTGGAAAGGCATTTTACCTATGGCTTTAGCGGATTCTTTCACTAAATCCAAATGTCTTCCTCCTTGAACTGGACCAACCCAAAGAATTTGATCTTCGGTTTTTGTTTTAAAGAATTCCCTTGCTCTTAGTAATGTGTTTGTTACAGTTATTTTTGCATGTTTATGCGAGACTTTCCAACCGGTAGGGATATCCAAAATAGTAGCTATGTCACTACCTATTTTTTTTTTGATACTCAATTATCTCAGCTTGATTTACCTCAACTCCGCCATAAACCAATATTTGGTAAGCTCCAGAATCCGTCATTATAGGTCCATCAAAACCCAAGAATTTATGTAAGCCTAATTTTATTGGTTTTTTTTGAAAGCGTTTTTTGAGAATATAGGCATTTGTAATTACTGCCTCAAAACTAAACTCTTTTTGAAGTCTTTTTGGGCTAATTAGTTGAATACTAGGATTTATTACTGGAAATAGGAGAGGTGTCTCGAGTGTTCCACTTTTTGTTTTTAATTTTCCGATCCTAGCAAGAAGGTCTTTGTTTTTAATCTCAAAGCTCATTTATTGATCTAATCAAATCAGCTTACATACTCATAAAAAAACGTTAGCTATTAAATACTAGACTTCAATTAACATTTTTCAAATATTTATTATTATTTTTTAGAATATTCATTTATAGAGATCGAATTCAAACATCAGTGAAAATATTTCGTCTTAAAAAAACAAGTTTGATTAGACAACCTTATATCATTTGTTTTATCTATTACCCCATCCATAATAAAGGAGCTAGATTATGGTCTGCGCAGTAGAATTGCTTGAAAAACCCCAACTTAAAGATCCAATTTTGATTGAAGGTCTACCAGGGATAGGATTTGTAGCAAATATTTCTGCTTTACACTTAATTAAAAAACTTAATGCCAAACTTTTTGCTAGAATTGTCTCTGCTTCTTTTCAAGACATTTCAATAACAGCTGATTTCGGATCTGCTCGTTCACCAGTAAATGAACTTTATTACGCTAAAAGAAATAATGGTGATCATGATCTCATCATATGGTATGGTAATACTCAAGCTCTAACCACTTTTGGACAATACGAATTGTGTGGAAAAGTAATAGATATTGTTACCAAGTTAGGATGTCGTTTTCTAATCTCAATTGGAGGTTATAAAAAAAACGAAGCAAAACAAGTTCCAATTATTTATGGTGCAGCTACAGATAAAGAAACAATGAATACTGTCTTGAATTTAGGAACTAAAATCATGGTTGGTCACATTTTTGGTCTTGCTGGCCTTCTTATTGGAATGGGTAGACTTAGAAATATGAAAGGATTTTCTCTTCTTGTCGAAACCCAGGGGATGTATCCTGACTCTAAAGCTGCTCGATATGCTCTAAACGTTTTAAATAAATATTTGAATTTGAAAGTTGATTTTGAAGATCTAAATAAAACAGCAGATAATACAAAGAAACTTTTAGAAGATTTTGGAATAATTAGAAAAATAGCAGAAGAAAAGAAAAAAGAGGACCAACAGATGCGTTGGTTTATCTGATTTTAGCCTTCACTTATAAATTGATTATAAACTCTTTGTACTCTTTCAGCAGCTGGACCTGATCCTTCAACCACACCTTTTTCGGTGAGTTTAACTTTATTCATTACCCAAATGAAACCTTTATCCTCATAAAGTTTAACCATTGTAGGAAATACCTTTTCTAGACGATTGGCTAATGATTTTAAATCGAAGGGTTTTTCAGTGCTAGATATTTGTGCTATGACATTACCGCTTAAAAAAACCCGGTGTGCAACTTTACCTGTTTCATCTTTTGCTTCAGCAATGCATAAATTTAGACTGTCAGGATTAATCCCGTTAAGTGTTCCAATAAATTTCTTTCCTGTAGTCGTTTCTACCAACACGGTTTTTTCTATAAGCGCTGCGACTTCGCTGAAAAATTTTCTCTGTGCTACAGACAACTTCTAACCTCCGTTACCATAACGAAATTGTACTACCACTATATATCTTTGATTTTGCGAAAATAGAAAAATTAGGATTATATTATTGGTTTTTTGTATTTTTCCCTGTTTTGATTTTGGATCGCATAAGTGTTAGCTGGTAAATCTCTATCAAGTATGTAATTTACACCTATCCAACTATTATTCCCTACTTTTACTCCTGGCAATAAAATTGCATGAATTCCCGTTTTAACATCATCCCCTAGGACGGCTCCAAGTTTTCTTCTATAACTATCAATTAGTTTATTTTTTACTTTCATTTTCACAGATTTGGAATCAAAACGGTAATTAGCAATAATTGTTCCTGCTCCTAAGTTGCAACGCTCGCAGATTATGCTATCACCTACATAGGATAGGTGACCTACATGTGTTTTATCCATAATTATTGTATTTTTGATTTCGCAAGCATTGCCAATTCGAACGTTTTTTCCTATACTGGTGTATGGTCTGATGTAACAATTAGGTCCAATATCGCTGCCTTCATCAATAAAGGCTGGGCCTTCAATGTATGCCCCTGAGCGGATCCTTGCAGTTTTGGCTACAGTGACTGATCCTATTAAATGCACACCCTCTTCTACTGTGCCACAAACTTTTTGGCTTAATTTCTTTAAGATCCATTTATTTGCTTCAAGTAAATCCCATGGTCTTCCAATGTCAATCCAGTCTTCTTTATCTATTTGTACTGCTAAAACTTGGTTTCCATCTTGGCTAAACAGTGAGATAGCATCAGTTAATTCGTATTCTCCTCGAATTGATGCTTTTATTTGCTTTATTTTATTGAAAATTTCTTTGGAGAAAACGTATAAACCAGCATTTGCTAGATTTGAAGGCGCTTCATTGATATCTGGTTTTTCAATAATTCTTTTGATTTTTTGATCTTTTTCTATTTCTACAATTCCATATTTTTCAGGATTTTTTATCGGAGTTACAGCTATTGCTCCGTCTATTTTTTTTGTTTTAAATACATGAACAATTTTTTTGATTGCTTCTGGGCTAAAAAGTAGATCTCCATAAATCAAGATAAAATTATCTTTTATAATTGATTCAGTGGTGCTTAGTGCATCACCAGTTCCATTCATTTTTTCTTGTTTTTTGTAGTTAATTTTCAGATTGTATTTCGTTCCGTCTCCGAAATATTGTTGAATAGCTTTTTCTTTGTAATTAGTAACAATAATTACTTCATTAACTCCAAAATCGCTCAGAGTCAAAAGTGTATGTTCTAAGATTGGTTTTCCACCTATTTTGATTAAGGGTTTAGGCCGGTTAGTCGTAATTGGTTTAAGTCTAGTTCCCTCTCCAGCAGCCAAAATTACAGCTTTCATTAATTCAAACCTCAAGATTTTCTTTTGTGAACTCTAATCCTCTTTCAAGTATATCCTTAGCTATTTTTATTGATTCACCTTCAACTGTCAACCGTATAAAAGGTTCTGTTCCTGATGCTCTAATCAGGATCCACCCATTTTCTAATGATACCCTAATACCATCAACAGTTGAAATGTCAGTAAAATTAGGGAAAGCATTTCTAATTTTTTCTTTCAAGAATTTAAGAATTTTATTCTTTGTCCTGTTACTGCAAAAGATATTTTCTCTTAAAGTTATTAACTTTGGAACTTTAGCTATGAATTCGTCTAAGGCTTTATCTTCCTCTTCCAATGCTTTTAACAATAATATACCCGAGAGAAGCCCGTCAGGACAATAATGAACTTGAGGATGAATCCAAGCACCACATGGTTCACCACCAAAAACAGCTTTATTCTTTTTTATCGCTTTAGATAAGTAAACATCTCCAACTCTTGTTCTAATTACCTTTCCATGAAATTTCTTAGCAATTGTTTCAAAACACATTGAAGCTTCGATGTTTGTAACCACAATTCCTCCACCTATTTTTCTTAAAACGTAACCTGCAAAAGCAGCTAATATCCTGTCAGGATTCACAAATTTTCCATCTTTATCGATAAAAGCTACTCGATCTCCATCCCCATCAAATGCAATTCCGATGTCTGAATCAACTACCTTAACAATTTGTGATAAATTTTTTAGAGATTCTTTTGTAGGTTCTGATTTTCTTGCTGGAAAGGTTCCATCTGGTTGAGCATTAAGAGTTGTTACATTACATCCACAATTTTGAAGTAGTTTTGGACCTATACTAAAGGTAGCTCCGCAACCAGGATCAATAACAAGTTTCCAATTTTTTTTGAGACTAACTATTTTTTTTACCATTTCTAAATAATCAAAAGTAGCATCTATTTTTTCGATGTTTCCTACATTTTGCCAATTTGCCAAAATATATTTTTTTTCTTTGATTCTGTTTTCAATATTTTTTTGTTTTTCATCAGAGTAAGCGAGACCAGTTTTATCAAAAATTTTTATTCCGTTATATTGAGCTGGATTATGTGATGCAGTTAGCATGAATCCTAAGTCTGCATTTAATTTTTTTGTAAGATACGCTAAAACGGGTGTTGGGACAATACTTAAGAATTTAACCTCTACTCCGCAGGCTATTAACCCTGAAATTAGGGCATCTTTTAGCATAAGCCCTGAAGCTCTTGTGTCTCGGCCAACAATCGCTTTTTTTGCCTGTATTTGTGAGGCTGCAGCTAATCCAAGTTTACATACTAGTTCGGGAGTTAAAAAATTATTAACTATTCCTCGAACTCCTGAACTTCCAAAAAGTTTTTTCAAGGCTTCTTTCATCTCCTATTTCCTTGGCTCATTTACAGTTAATAATCTATAATGCTTAAAAAAATGGTGTATACCTTCTAATGAAACAATAGGTCATTAGTAAATTCCTTTTCAATAAAATTGACAAGTTTATTTCTGCTGGGGTAATAGCCATTCAGATCTGATAGATAATATGCTGATACCGCGTTAGCCAAAATTAATCTACTCTCATCAGAAAGGTTGTTCATATCAGCAACTATGTTCCCCGCATTCCATGAATCTCCTGCACCAGTAGCTCTAAGAGGTTTAATCTTGAAAGTTCGAACACAAACTTCTTTTTTCTTTGTTATTGTAGCTGAGAAAGAAGATGTATGTAAATCAATTCTTGAATTGAAATTATTGGCTAGAACTTTGGCTGCTTCTAATGCTATTTCATCATTGTTTATTTTCTTGTTTTTTTTCTTTTGAATTTGTTTTTTAATAATGGAAGCATAGCTTATTGCCTCGTTTTCATTTAGACTTAAAATGTCAATAAGATCAGTTTTTCGAAAGGTCTTTACTAGCCCAGGAATCTTTTTAGCGTTTGAGTTTGGATCTGCAGTATCATAATATGTTTTGCCTCTTCCTCTTTTTTTTACTCTGAAAAACAATTTTTGAGCAAGCTTTGTTCCATATTTTTTTGTGCCTGCCCAATTAAATAAACAAACATAGTCAGCTTCTTCGATGACTATTTTATCCTCATTAGTAAGCTGTGAAGCTTGAAAGTTTTCTAAATCTCCTAGATCTCTTAGCATGATGTTTACTTTTTCATTTTTCACATTTAATTCTAAAGCTGTTGTAATTGATGCTTTGTTTTTGATTTTAATATGTGAGAGGTCAATTTTGAATTTTTTAAGATTGGATCGAATTTGTTTGATTCCTTTGCTATTCGTACAAACAATAGGTGTGACTTTGGCACCTAGGGTGGCGAGGGCATAAGCTGTGTTGATTGCGTTCCCTCCTTTTATGTCCATTTGAGAAATGCCATCTAAACTTCCCCCTTTTTGAGAAGCTATTTTAGTTATTTTTTTTGAAAAATCAGCTATATCAAAATCTAAGGTTAAAATTCTATCAAAGAAGAAGTCTGGCATCACAACTACTTTGGGTTTTATGTACTCATTTTTTAGAAAATTCAATATTTCAGCTTTAGTTTCTTCCTTTGACACAAAAGAACACCTTAAGCATATTCTTCCGCAAAGCTAAAATATGCTTTTCTAAATAACACTGGATACTATCGGGGGATAGAACGGGCAGATTTCAGAGGGAAAATAGTTGAAATACAAAATAGAAATAAGTTTACTATTGATAGCGATTGCTCTTTTTAGCTTAAGCGCCTTTATTTATTCATACAACCTTATAGGAGATGTTGTTTCTTTGGATGTAAGTTTAAGCAGTTATCCTTATAGGATTTATGCGCTTGGTCTTGTAGGTTTTGGTTCAGCTCTTATGTTGACTGCTTCAATATCATTCTCTAAACGTAACAAAAATTTGAGAAGCAAAAGTTATCAAATTTAGTTAAGAAAATAACTAATTACCATCCATACTATATCCCCAAATAGTATAGCTATTATTAAGCCGATTGTAACAAATATTAACATGGGCAGTCCTGGTGTAGACCATACATAGTCGTTGATAGTTTTTGTTTGGATTGCTCTATCGAGGCGATCAACTATTTCGTTTCTGCCCTCTTCTTTTGGTACGATAATGAGTTTTCTTTTTGATGTGTTTTTTTCGGTTGTTTCTATGTCCTCCATTGGGTAAATGTGCCATTTTTCTTTCAATTTTGAGATTGACATTCTATATCCAGTTATTAGGACCACTATCTTTTTTCCAAAAGACTCTGATTTCAAGTCACCTTCAAAAAATTCTTTCCCTTCTTTTAGGCGTTGAAAAATGTTTTTTAAAAGAATGAATCCTGCACTTGCAGCAGCTATTAGAACTGAATTACTAAAGATCACTATTGGAAAAAGAAGTTGAGCAAGAGGTGACAGTCCTTGAGGTATTAGAGGGGAAAAAAGCATGTCAGTTGAGAATGGTAGTGCAAGGGCTATGCACATAAATGCTTTTGAATCAGCTCCGCCAAATCCACCTGAGTAGAATAGTAAGAACGCTATCAAGAATGTTAATCCAACACTTAGACCAAAAAATGGTAATAATGAGGAATCATAGAGAAGAAATTCTACAAGTGATAAAGCTAAAGCTATTGGAGCATAAAAAAGCCATACTCTATTACTAACTTCTCTAGTTTTATAGTCGCTCCATGAAGCATATAAAAGAAAAATTAATGATACTGCGACTTTTGCTGCAATAAATATAGTCTGCATTTAAGCCTCTCCTTTAGTTATTCTAAGAATAACTAAGAAAATTTTGGGCTTTTGAATATTATTGTTTTCTGTTTGAGTTTTATAATGGTAAAAGAAAAAAGATTATTGTGGTGCTTGCTCTTGGAAGGTCAATGCTAGTTGGCCTACTTCGGGAACTACCCTAAAGTGGTATATATCTCCCGCTGTCCAAGTATATGTGACATTGAAACTGACAATGGATCCAGCATTAAGAGATATTGGTGTACTTGGTACTGTTGATAGGCTTTGTGTGGTTGATGCTGAGGTTCCAACATAAGCTGCAACTATTTGTGTGTTAGATGTTCCAGAATTACCTATGTCAATTGCTATCTTTTTGACTCCATCATCATCAATAAAGTTAACATTTGCTTTATATGGCAAAACTCCCGCTTGCCCGGTTGTTGAGCCCATATAGGTTGTTAACCAAGCATAAGTTACTACTATTGCTGCAACAGCAATAACGATAAGTAGAAGGGTTGCTAATATTGGAGAAATTGCTTTCTTTGACTTAAAGATCCTTTTTTCAGTCATTTTTTTCAGTCCTAATAATATAGGTCAATTAAATTTTTTATATAAATTATATGAATTTAGTCTCAATATTCATAATAACCCACATTGAAAGAAATGCAAACTTAGTTTTCTGCGGTAATTATAATTGAAGGTGGAAGCTCTGCTAGTATCCAAAGTCCAGTTGGTGTCTCTTCTTGTATTTCATAAATTGGTGTAGTTGTGCTATCAAATGTTGCTATGGCTCCAATCCAGTCAACGTTTATGGCGGTGTTAAATTGTGTTAAGCTTGTTATGGGTTTTAATTCTATTTGATTTTCTGTACCTGACTCTACTGTTATTGCACCCGTAGTGGTTCCAGCTAATTGATCGAAAACATAAAGTTGTTGGTTGCCAATGTCTGCAAAAATTATTCCTGCCCCTTCAGTTGATAAGATAAATTGACTCCAATGATGAGCTCCTTTGCCATCACTGAAATTGTAAAAAGAATCAGAGGAGCTTATTGTGTTTACAATTTCAGGCAATCCATCAATTGTTCCATTTTCAGTTTGTATCTCATTTATCGAAGAGGACAGACTTATTGCATTGAGTTCAGTAATTGTTCTATTTTGATCTGAATTAATGAACATAAGTCTTAATTGGTAAGTGTAATAGTTCACATTTGCAGGGAGAGTTAAAACTATTTGAGAATAAACATTTGGACAATTTGGAATTCCATTGCTCCATTCGGCTTCTTGATGTATTACATCTCTTACGACTCCATTGTAAATAGTATAAGCAAGATTAGAACCATAACTAGGAGATTTTCCATTAATTTGCAAAAAACTAGCTGTAGTTGAGACACTGTTTATTTTTGATGTTACTCTAAAATCTCCGCTAAATTGAAGTTCCAATTTACCGTTATTTAATCTTTGACTACTTGGATTATCATTGAAATATAAATTCTGATAAGCATAAGACGTCTGGTAAGCATCGTCACTCCCATCCCACCAAATTGTAAATTTTGATACTTGGCTATTTATTAAGGAAACTATCATATTTCCGCTATTAAAGATACTTTGATCATTGCTTATACCCAGTGGAACAAGATAGTTTGAAGCCCAATCTTCGATTTGAAATGGAACTTCTTGATCAACACCATTTATTGTTTGGGATACACGAATCGATTTAATTGCTATTGGTGGAATAGGTTTAATGCTTGTAGTTGAATTGAGAGTTTGCCCTAGCCAGCGTATCGTTCCATTTTGAAGCACTTCAATAATAATGTTCTCGTCAGGAATTGTAGCGTACTTGTCATCCCAGGATAAAGAAGTTACATATTTACTAAATGAAGAAGCAGTTACGATTATTCCTCTAGAATCTTCTACCTGTAGCACATATGAATCCGCAACTCCAAAGGGCAAGTCTATCAGATATGTACCATTAGCGAAAGACGTTATTACATTTGGACTAACTAGTTCCCAAGTTTCGCTGCCATAAATATATCGATAAAATTTAAAGTTCTGTTTTCCAAGATTTATTAAAGGTTCGGTTTCATCCTTCAATATTGATATAGTTGCTTGATTTGAAGAATTAGAATTAAATACCAAAACATCTAGGCGTGAAGAAGCTGAATAACTAATTCCATAAACTCCTAATCCAGTTAGGTCATATTCTATATGCATTTCTCCTGAACTATGACTTGTATTCATAAACCAATTTGTGCTCAAATCAAATGAAGTCACGTTGAATGAAGGACTCCATTCTGGTCTGATGTCACCAATATTATTTAAACCACTTTGAAGATAACTTTCCGCCTGATTTTGGGCATAAGAACTATTTCCAGTAATCTTCAAGATTGATCCATAATATCCTACAGTAAAACCTAAAATTTGCTTTATTGATAAATTCGTTTCATCTATTGCGCTAAGAATTTCAGGTTGATCTTCTATTTGAGAATAACGTATAGCTGAATAAGTAGTTATCAATGCAGATACAAGTACTACCGCTACAAGAAGCGCAGCAATAATTGAAAATTGCCCCTTCTTGTTCATTTAGGCACCTCCTGCTAGCCCGAGTTGAAGAACAACAAGTCTTGAGTTTTCATTTGCATTAAATTCTGAGTTAAATAGCCTTGGCTGAAAATCAGATAGAATTCCTAAAGCGGTAAGTCTGATGTCAGGAGTTCGGGCTAAACCTAAAGCAAATATTGAGCCTTGATGTTGGGATGCTCCTTCTACTATTGTTATATGTCTGTACATCGCACCAGAAATCCAATTGTTAACTCTATCAAAGATTTCAGTTGTTATTTCAAGATTATAATTTTGTATAATCGAATTAGGTAGTGCTCTAGTAGCTGTTTGAGAGGGATCCGGATAAATGCCATAATAGTTACTACTTGTTACAATTTGGTTTGATAAATTAACTATCCCTGGGCTTCCTGTAATCGAATTCGGATTGTAAGAATAACTTTGATTATCTAATCCCTTTAGAAAAGCATTAAATCCGGCAGGTCCAACCTTCATCATTCCATAAATCCCCCAGTCATTATCATCATTTGGAAATTCTTGACTGTTAGAAACATAATATAGAGGATATCCAACTGCACTAACCCAAGTCCAATTATATTCAAGAACACGTTGTCCTAAAGTGTAAGTGTATCTCGCAAAGGAATCACTTTCAATATCGTATCCGACTCCATTGCTTGAGTAATATCCTGAAGGGATGGGAACTGCTTCACCACAAGTATTTATAACTACTGCATTTTGAATTGGTTCTCCTTGTAATGATGTTCCGTCTAAAATTTGGCCAAGTTGATCAGTAGTTTGAACCATCACTGTTGAAGTGAAGTAAGGGGATAAAATAGATTTTAGATCTTGTGCAAGACTGTGCGCAGTGTAACCTGTGATCCACCAACTGTTTGCATCGCTGCAGTCAAGTATATAGAGGGTTACACCTCCTTCTAGTTCACCAATTTTTTCAGGAATTACATTAAAAGTAACATTTGAAGAAGACACCATGAATGATGCTGTATTTGATGTTATACCCAAGTCTTCTGCATTCGATATTGATTGCATTTTAGTGTATAATTGTGAGTTTATTCCGCTTACATCATAAACTGTTAAGTTATAAATTACATTAGGGGGAAGACTAGCAGAAAGAGCAACTTGAAGATTGGTCCATATCGTTTGGTTTTCTATTTCGAATGCTGCTCTACTTATTCCATGATCAGACTCCAAGACTTGTAATGTTGTTAAGGACAAGCGTCTAAGGTTAAGAGGTGAAACCTCTCTTGGCCCTGGCAAAACAGCGAAAAAGGAAGCAGCTATAAAAGCCCCTGTTATTATGACTATTACTATTAATATTTCAATTGTGCGCATCATTTTAAGTAATCACCTGATATCCTTCTAAACTCCATCCTGCAAGTTTTGCTTGATAAGCAACTCCGTTAATTAACACTTGTCGCATATCTGTTGCAACCCACTCCTGAGTTTCTTGGTTACCACCAAAAGAAACTGGAAAAGCTAAAGAACTAATTCCCCAAGGCATAAGGACAACTCCGCTTTCTACTGCGCTTTTGCTATAACTAATAATTAGGATGCCTGGATTGTGGGTGTTTATTGTCAACTTTTGATATGCAAATTTTGGATCTTGACCATAGTTCAACTTTCCAACGATCTTACCAGTGCTGCTGTCAAGCGGCATTTCTCTTAATGTTAGATCTTCAGATAGGATAACAAATGTTGCATTATAATGAATGGCAGCAGGATTAGCTCCTTGGTGAACATCCCAACTATGTGCAAGCAGAACCTCTCCAGTTTCAAAATCTGAAATAAATGGTACTACATAGTTTTGTGTATACCGAACATGTTCATAATATCCTACTCCCATTAGGCCATTAAGATGTGCATAAGCTATCATTACATACGACTGTGTTTCAGAATTGAAATCTGGAAAAAGCAAAATAGCTTTTCCTGTATTATCTGCAATAGCTTCTCCATATTCAATACTATAAGAGGGGTAGGCTCCATCTTTTCCATCAACAAGCATAAAGCAATAACTAACAGTTGCATAGCCCAATGGAGAGCCTGCTCCAACAACATTGACCTCTAAAGTTAATGGATTTGTTTGTTTCTCTGAGATTGATACGGTAACTATTGGTGTCAAAGTTAGACTAAAACCGAAAGTTCCATTAACACCTAATAGTTTTGAAGCCGCTGTATAGTTTATACACTCATTAAAAGGAACAAGAAGAGATTGACCAAAACCCATAGTGATATTGCTATAGGTTTGCCCTGTCATAGAATAATATACTGGCTGTCCTATCGAAGATTGTAAACGCATTAGTGAATATGGACTTATTCGATACTGGGTGAACTCTGGATCTTGCAATCCAAAAACAATTGGAGCATCATTAGTTTGACCCCAAGTAATTGGCTTTCCAGGATTTAATAATATGTTATCAAGCAAATCACTGGTTTTTGTTGCTACTGATCTATTGCGTTGATAAATAATTGCTGGTTGAATGGTTTGATTAAAAAGACCGATAAAAAGTAATGTTGCAGCTAGAAAAACTGTAATGGCAACAAAATGATCGATTGCCGAGCTTGCCATTCTATGCTGAACCTCCAAAGGATAAACGGATTATATCGCTTGATAATTTCTCAGCAAATATGTTTACATAAGCTGAATTACTCTCAAATGAAGAATTCTGCCATTCCACGTCGTCTCCTAATGTAACCGAAGTTTTTGCAAAAATTTCAGAATCGATAATATAAAGGTTAATATCTAGTATTTTGCTTGAATTAGACTCTAAAGCCATCCTTAATGTAGCATTCCCCATGTAAGATTGCCCTTCAATTGAAGGAGGAATTTCTAATTCATTTGTGACAATACCTGCAGATAATGATTCATGACTTAAAGCAGAGTAAGTCTGATGTATTGAGCTTCCTATGTAGCTGGCAGTCTCTTGAAGTGCCAGGATTTGCCGAGAATCAACCCATGTGTTCATTATCCAACCAGCTGTCAAAGGAAACAAGAATATCTGTAATATTAGGATCGGAATCATTATCATGTATTCGATTGTAATCTGTGGCAAACTTCGTTTTCTCCTTAATTTAGACTTTTCCTAAAGTTACAATTACCGATCCAACGTAAAATTCAACAACAGAGTTTCCAGGAAGGTTCACTATCTCAGTGGAGTGATCAAATTTGAAAAAGTTAGAACCAAATCCCAACGATTCATCCCCGTTTGGGAAAGTTAAAGTAATTTTAACTTGGTTAACTCCAGATTCCGCTATTTTGGTGATGTCACTACCTGTCATTGTAATGGATTGGGATCTATAGAGATGAGTGCCAGGTTCCAAAACTGGAAGGTAAAACTTGTAATATCGAGTGGCTCCTTGTTGAGGTCCAGCAATAGTTGAATTAAGTACTCGTATTGTTGGGGCAACAACTAGTCTTGTGTAGTTTCCCTCGGCCATAGGTAAGTTTGTAACGCCAAAAACATGATTTACTGGTGCAGTTGAACCTTGTTGCAGAAAAGATCCGTTTGAAGTAGGGGAAATACGATCAAAGTAATTATTGCCCATGGAGAATGCTTCAACTGGCATATTAAACATAATCATTCCTGTTATATTGCTGAAAAGAGTTTTCCACGCGGATCCAATTCTGACTTCAAAAGTGTAGTTTAAGGCTGCTGATTGAAATGCCATAGTTCCAAATCTGCTTGAATAACGAATTGTTTGAGTTCGCCCTATTGTCCAAGCAATATCATCAATTTGAAGTCCTGTAGTTAGCAAAAACTGTTTATTAGCATTGAATTCGTTCTCAGCTAGTCTTGTGTCTAAGAAAGTGTTTGCAAAAACCATCGTGACTAGAAGCATTGCTACAACTGCAGCAGTAATTATTATTGTTGAAAGGGCTGGAGTAACTGCTTTCCTTTCTTTGGTTAATTTTTTTAGTTTAGTAATTTGCGTTTTTCTCTTCTCCTTCTATATGGAAACAAACATTGGTATTACCTTAGATGCGACTACAGCGATAATTACAAGGAAAGAAGCGTGTTTGAATCCAGCAGCTACAGATTCTTCGCTAATTTTTCCAGCGACAATTCCAATCAGGTAGCTGTGAAATATTACTGAAGATAGGAAAATAATCTTCATACCTTCAAGATCTCGGGTGCTATTTTCAGCAGCAGTTATACCTAAGGTTCCAGTTGTGAAACTTAGCATCATTATTGTTGTTGCTACAAGCAATATTGAAGCTAGATAAGGCATCATGATGTATGGGCGAACTGACATTCTTTTTTCTTTTTCAACTTCCTGAGTCAAGGAGTTAAATCTAGCCAGTGATTCTATCATTGCTATTGTTCCTCCTCCAACATCTATTGTTTCAACTAAGAGAAACATTACCAGTTGAGTCATCCAGCTTTTAGTTCGTGTTAGAAACTGCATTATCACTTTCTTGATTGGAACACCCC
The DNA here is from genome assembly GCA_026015145.1 of Candidatus Bathyarchaeota archaeon. GTDB lineage: Archaea > Thermoproteota > Bathyarchaeia > Bathyarchaeales > Bathycorpusculaceae > AD8-1. The sequence goes on from JAOZGY010000129.1 coordinate 20,951, forward strand.
ATGAAATTTCGCTGCTGATCTTTTTGAGCTCTTTGCTAAAGACTCCATAATCACGTTTTGCCAAGCTTTCGACACATTTTTCAGGTGATAGTCCTGTTTTTCTAACTTCTGTGAGATCTCTTAGAAAACTACCTATTCCTGCTTCCATTCCTGCTTTTCTTCTAGCAAGTTTCATATGCACAAATGCTGCGGGTGCTGTTGCGATAAACAGTGATACTGCTATTGCTACAGGAAGATCGATTACCGTTTGCAGTGAACTGATGAATGGAATAGATATTAGACCCATAAAGTTCGTCAATAATAGGAACAAGGTTAAGCCGATTGCAGCTCCAATACCAAACACCTTGTAGGGTCTCATGTCTGTGATTGGAGTTCTTGGTTGCATGCTATGTGCTAGATATACGAACATTAATGATAACAAGGGTGTAAACAGATATGTGTAAAGAATTATGCCTGAGTATAATGTAACGCCTACACTGTAAATTGAATCCACACTAAACAAGATATAGAAGCATAGTGACATCATAACCATTACAATTATGAAAGTCTCCAAGAGCATACCAAGACGTTCTGCAGCAGCTTTAACTCTAAGTGATCTGTTCTTAAAGATTTCTTCAGCTTTTCTTTCAAGAAAGTGACCTATGTCTCCTCCGATTATCACAGTAGAAGCATAACCTGATAAGAAATCTCTAAAGATGTCTAATGGGTTCTTTTTTGCGGCTACTTCTAAAGCAGATAGAGGATCTACACCAAAGATTTCTACATCTTTTATTATCTCAACTGCTTCTCCTCGCATTGCAGGCATTAATTCGACCTCTGATAGCCTCTTAAAACTACTGTAGGGTGCAATTCCTCCAGATGCCATAACGCTGATATATGCAGCTGCAAATGGCATTTCTCTCTCAAGACCTGATGAACGATCGCTAGCCTTGGACATGGGTATTAGCATAAAACCAACCATAACATATACCGGAAAAGGAATTAAGAAAATGATTGGCATGAAACCAAAAGCTACAAGAAATACTATTGATACTGCAGACACTGGGATAGTTAACATTGCAATGAAAAACATCATTGAAACATAGGTTTCAGGGTAAATTCTGATTCTTGCTTTTTCTAATGTATCTTTGAATGCGTAGATGTTTTTTAAGAAGTAGGGAGCTAATCCTCCAAAGAGGCGAAATGACCATGCCTCAAGATTTTTTAGGAATGGTATTTGCTATTGCCTCCAATTCTGCTGAGATTTTTTTATAAATTAGTCTTGGTCTGGCGTAATATTCCCCAATTATGTCAGCAACTTCTTTGTAACTTCTTATGTTTTTCTCTCTCATCCAATGAAGGACATCTTTGCGTCTTTCAATTTCTTTAATAATGTCTTCTTTAGCTAATCCCGTTCTTTGAGAAATAGATGATAGTAATACACTTTTGTCAAACATGCTTTCATGTATATCTTGAGCTGGAAGCCATTTTATTGGAGTTCGGTAATTCTCGTAATCAACTATTTCGTTTACATTGAGTACTCTTCTGAATGCTTTTTTCTCCCCATTTTTAATTAAGTGAACTCTTTGAATTGAAAGAACAATGTTCATCAATGGAATATATGCAGGGGAAATATCCATAGGCTTTGATGTTAGACGTTTCACTGCTGAATCCAAGTTTTCAGCGTGCATAGTACACATACCACCGTGACCTGTTGCTAACGCCTGAAAGAGAACATACGCTTCTTGACCTCGGACCTCTCCTACAATCATGATATCTGGGCGATGGCGCATTGACGTCTTTACGAGATCGAAAAGAGCTACTTCACCAACACCACTTCCACCGAGACCATAACTTTGACGCGAAATTAATGAAACCCAGTTATCATGGGGTAAATTCAGTTCTGCTGTTTCTTCGATTGTAATAATTTTGCTTCCCGGTTTGATTAAGCAAGCTAAAGCGTTTAGAGCTGTTGTTTTTCCTGCTGCTGTTCCTCCTAGAACCATGATTGATGATCTGTTTTCAAGACCTACCCAAAAATATGCAGCCATCTCTTCTGAAAATGTCCCAATATTAATTAAGTCAATTACCGAATATGGGTCTTCTCTGAATTTTCTAATTGTGAAAGCTGTTCCAAACGGAGTAATTTCTCGTCTGTAACAAACTGCAAGTCTATGTTTGCCTGGAAGTGAGGCGTCAACTATCGGGAAAGCGGTGCTAACATGTTTTCCTGCCATGTGCACGAGTTTGACAACCGTGTTATCCAGTGTTTCGTCGCTATGAAATTTAAGATTCGTTTCTATGCTTTCATATTTTCTGTGCCAAACGTAAACGGGTTTTTCCACACCATCACATGAGATGTCTTCTATGTTAGGGTCTCGCATTAATGGATCTATTTTGCCAAATCCTACAAGATCTCTTTCTGCATGATAAAGAATTTTATACCAAGATACGTCTGGAAGCCACCCCAGGCTTATTCTGTATTTGTCAACTATTTTTTTTGCTTCTTCAGCAAAAAACTTTCGCGGATCAGCAATTTCCTCTTTTGGAGATTCAATTTCTGCGAGCAGGATATCAAGAATACGATCATATACTCCTCTTTCAAGAGGATCAAGTTGAAGCTCATCTAAAATGTACATGTATTCTCCTGTTTTAGGATTTTGTACTATTACGACATGTGAGAAGGGTTCGTATAGAGGGTATTTTTCGATTATTTTTAGACCCTTGGGTATTGGCTTTTGATGGGATGCGGGGATGTGCATTTCCCTTTTTTTCTTCTTTCTGAAGTTGATTTTAAGGTTTTTTAGCTTTTTTAATCCTGAAAAGGATCCTTTTAGCTTTAACTTTGCCATCTGCAGTTCTCCGTAATTTATGATGGCGGTAAGAGTCTATTAAATATTACGTCTCAATACATAATATTGTAAACCTGTTAAACATAACTACACCAAAGCAAAATCAATTTCTAGGGATTCAAAATAATTAAAACCAACTCAAAAACGGATTATAGTTTTTCTCTTCTCCAATAGTAGTAGAAACTCCATGTCCTGAATATACAACATATTCCTCTGGTAGAGACATTAATTTTATCAGGGATTTTTTCATATCTTCTTTTGAGCCCCCCGAAAAATCCATTCTACCTATCCCCTTAGAAAATAAAGTATCACCAGTAAAAACGACATTTTCACCAACCAAAGAAATACCTCCTGGAGTATGTCCTGGTGTAGAAATAACTTTTAAGAGATCTTTGCCAAAATCTAAAAAATCACCATCTTTTAAATGAATAATTCTATACTTTTCATTTAATCTTCCTAGAAAATGTGCATCTTTTGGATGAATACAAATAGGACACTCATACTTTTTTTGCACAAGATCATTTCCGGAAATATGATCTAAATGGCCATGTGTATTCACAATAAGTCTGATTTTTAAAGAGTTTTCATAAATATAATCTGTAATTTGTTCTAGTTCTTTATGAGTCTCGAACCCTGGATCAATAATAATGGCTTCGAATTTCAAATCGTTAACCACATAACAATTTGATGCCAACAATCCCACAATAAAAGATTTAACTCTCACAAAATTAAACTTCCAACTTTTTATTATTCAGAAGATAATCTATCGGATTCTTTTCTTTTGCGCTCTAGTGATGTCTATCTGCATAGATTATTTCTTCTTGATATTTATGGAAAACTCATTATTGTATTTAATTCGAATTAATCAAATTCAATGATTATTGGAATTAATTCTAAATCTGTATTTTTGTTAAACAAATAAATAACAAACTTTATTATGACTTTTTTCATCTGCAAAATCAGTCAATGAGGGAAGGAATAAACTTGAAAGGGCTGATAATTATAACCTTTTTCTCAATTTTCACAATTGGCTCACTTCTTATTCCAGTTCCAATGTTTCCAGGCAGTTGGCTAATTATGTTGCTTGGACAAGAATTAATAATGTCTGCAGCTTTGTTGAGTGCTCTATTCAATGGATTAGTGTATGGTAGCATTCTTGGTTTACTCTTTCATGTAATAAGTCGAAAACTTGAACAGTAACATTAAGAATTTGTTTGGTTGTTAGCTTTCAATTGTGTGTTGAAAACCAGTTAGCTTCATTTTTGTTTTACAATTGCTACATATAATAGTGAGTTCCACAAGTTGGTTGTTGCTTACTTTTGTATCTACAATTTTGTATACTTCTTCTGTTTCATCTTCTGGAGATATAACAACTGCACATTTAGGACAAGGAAATGCTCCGTCACCATCAATCTTTGTTAAATCTATAGAATGCTGAACTGTTTTTTTCATCATTATTATTTTCACATCTTTGTTTGAGTTTCCATGAATTAAAGTTAATTATTAACGATTATGAATCACTAATTAGTATTCAATACTATTTGTGCTAATTTGTAAAGCAGAAAAATATATGGTTTTTTATGGTTTTATGTTTATTTGAAAAATAATGTCCTTTACCATTCGAATTTTTCTGGAGAAATATAGTTTCCAAATTTTTCTTTAGCTTTAATTAAGCGCTTGCATTGTTGATCTAACACTTCAAATAATTCACTAGGTGTGTCAGATACTTTTTCTTGATAGAACCTTTGTACTCTTTGGATTTTCGCTAGGTTTTCTGGGACTCTAATTGTGAATTGTTTAATGTATTGTTCTTTTGTGTATTCTTTGTGTAGCACACGATCAAAGAGTTTGCGTAGATCTTCGTATTTAGGGAGAAAACCTGTCGGTGATCGGATTGCACCTGCTTCTCCATGGACACGAAGTTCCATCCATTTAATCCAGACGTGTTTATCTTGACGTGAATTTAGATATTGACCTTCTTTGTTTTTTAAGAAGTAGTTTACACCAAAGACAATTGGCACTTTTTTAAGTCTTTTGCCAAATTCAATATTGTTACTTATGTTCTCTCCTAAAGGAATGGAAATAAAGTCTTGAATACTCATTATATTTATCTCTGGAACTCCTTCTTTACCTATTGTAGCGAAGGTTGTTTCAGTTTCTAAAGATGCTCCATAAGAAATTATTCCATGCGACCAATCAAAACTCTGTTGTACCGGTACGTACGCTTTTGCATCTCGACCTCCGTACATTATTCCACTAACTTCTACACCCATTGGATTGTCTATTTCAGGATCGCAATTATCTAATGCTTCTAGTGCTACTGCATATCGTGCATTTTTATGTGCAGGAGGTATTTCCTTTCCATCTTTATCTTGTTTACCTTTATGCCATTCTCCTGAAAAATTGGTTCCATTTTCCGGAATTTCTGTTCCCATTCCTAGCCAATATGGTTTTTTGTTTTTAACCAAAATATTTGAAAAAATGATTTCTCCTGGATTATTTAGCACATTAAAGATCGATACATCATCTTTTGGATTTACATCTTTGATGATGCCAAATATTCCTGATTCAACATTAACCGCCCTTGCAACTGAACCAACATCTCTAATGTATGCAATATCATCACCTAGGATTGTTTCACCAGGAAGCATCGCAGTTGATGTCTTTCCACAGGCACTTGGAAAAGCACCAGAAAAGTATGTTTTACGTCCACCTGGTCCATGTACTCCCATTATCATCATATGTTCTGCAAGCCAGCCTTCATAGTTAGCTTTTCTTATTGCTAAACGAAAAGCTAATTTTTTAAATCCTACGGAATTGCCTGCATATTGTGTATTAACGCTATAGATTGTGCTATCCATATAGTCTATGTAGATCGCTTTATTATCATCTTCAAGGCTAGTCATGCTTTTGTTAAGCTTTCCTGATGAATGAAGAACCCGCAAAAATTGTGTATTTGGTTCAGCTTGACAAAAAACTTGATATCCTGGTCTATAGAGTATGTCTTCTGCGTGAGCTACATACCAAGAATCGGTACATTGTAACCCATGAATCGTAAATACAGAATTTGGAGGTCCCAATGAAATAAAACGAACTATCATAGTTCGATCTTTCATTGAATCCATCAATAGACCTTTTACTTCACTTAATCCTTTTTGCCTATCTATTTGATTTAGAGCTGTGCTAAATGAAATGCCTCTTGGAACAAGATATTTAGTTGCTTTTCTATCTCTGCCTTGGTCGTTAATTCCATCAAAGTGAACCGTGTGCCCTTTTATTTTTAAAGATTCTTTTTCTTCTCCGCTGATTATGGCTTGCTGACGAATATAAGCAATGTCCTTGGGATCATCACTGCAAATGAAGACATTTTTAGATTGGCATAAATCACTAGATTTAGCAATAAATTCATGAACTTTTGGATTCTCAATATCACGAAGTTTCCTATAATTAGGCTTGGTTAATTTCCATTTTAATGCTTCTAGATAGTTATTCATTTTATCCCGTTCTCATAATTCATGTACCCATCCTGGTATTCTGGGGAATGGTTGTGTTTCAGCTATGTGTTTAACCCCACTTATCCAGCCTACTAGTCTTTCCAATCCGATTCCTCCTCCTGAGGTGGGTTTGATTTTTCCTTCTTTAGATAGTTGCAACACTAATTTGTAGTTTTCTTTGTTTATTTTATCTCTTTCAATTTTCTTTAATATCTTTGAATATTCCCACTCTCTTTTGGCACCAGATAATACTTCTCCATATTTTGGTAAAAATAAATCGTAGTTATCCCATTCTTTAGTTTCAAAGTCTTCATAGTCATAAAACTCGCGAGGAATATTGGTAATCCATATTGGATCTGAGCTTTTTTCTGAAATTTCTGTTTCCCATTTTTCTCCATATTTAGCTTCAAGGTCACATCTATCATAAATTTTGAATGGTATTTTTGGAATTTTTATTGTATCATAGGTACAAAGAGTAATTAATTCCTTTTTCATGTCTTTTTGCAAATTTGTGATTAAATCTTGTATTGAATTCTCAACTAAATTCATCACATACTTTGATGTTGCATCTCTGATTTCGAAATCTAGCTGACTAAATTCATATATGTGCAATCCAGTTTTAGCTCGATCGGGTTTTTCGATTCGAATGTTTGGTGATAATATGAATAATTTAGGATAAGCTATTGATGAAGCTATTAATTTATGAATAATCATGCTTGCAGTGGTTCTTACAGTTTTTCCATAGATGTCTATTTCAATACGTTTTTCTATGGATGCGCCTGGATCCGGCCATAATGGATCAGTTGATTGTGAGAGTGCTACTGGGAGTAGCCATTCAAATCCATTCCTAACAAATTGTGAGGTAAGATTTCCTAAAGTGTATGTCATCACCTTTGCTATGCAAGCCTTTCTTTTTATTTCAATTTCTGATAGTTTCTCTAATGGTTTTGGGAAACTTGAAGTAAGTTGTGTGCTCATGGTAAAACCTTCTATTCCTTGTTTGCTCTTTTTTAAGTTAACTTAGTTTATGTGTTGGTAGATAATAAATTTTTTATAATTTTTTTTATATTTTTTATAAAAACTAATACTTTTTATATTAGATTTTTGTAATTATTACAATATGCTGATTAGACTAGATGAAAAAGATTTAGCGATTCTAAAATTAGTACAAGAAAACAGCAAGCTAACAGCTAGACAAATTGCTCAAAAAATAAATTCTCCTATCACTACAGTTTTTGCTAAAATAAAACGAATGGAAGAACAAGATATAATTTGTGAATATAGAGCAATTTTAGCTCCTGAAAAACTTGCATCAGATACTGCTGCATTTATTTTCGCTTCTGTTTCGTATAGAACAAAAAATGATGAGACAACTTCTCAAAGAATTGTAGCTAAAGAGGTTGCTTTGTTTCCAGAAGTTCAAGAAGTGCATATAATTACAGGCGATTGGGATTTATTGATAAAATTAAGAACTGAATCTGTGGAAGCTGTTGGGAAATTTGTTGTGGATAAACTAAGGCTTATTGATGGTCTTGAAAAGACACTTACTTGTATGGTTTTTGAAACTATAAAAGAAACAACAAAGTTAGTGGTGCCAAAGAAATCTATTAAGAAAAATATTAACCTATAACTACTACATTATTTTTTGTTTTTTCAAGAAACCTGATTTATTTGCTACTAAAGTAAAGTAATGGTAGCGCAAGAAGCACTGTATTTTTTCCTTTATCTGTAAGAGAATACTGTACTCTTAATGGTGGTCCATTTATTACTTTTCTGTTAATGTAATTATAGAAATCAAGAGTTTTTAGTTTATCAGAAAGAGTGCGTGAATTCACTCCTAAGATTTTTTTAATCTCTCCAAAACCAGCCTGATCTTTTAGTAGCAATGTATAGAGAATTTCTAAACTCCATTTTTGAGATATTATGCTAAAGTTTTCTTCAAGGTTTTTAACATTTTCTTTAAGCTCTACTGGTGTTATATCTTGTTTTTTTAATATCTGACTAAATGTGTCCTCAATTCCTCTTAGAGTTTGTTCAAGTTTTGATTCTATTAGTTTTCGAAGTTCAATACTAAGCGATATTTGTTTGCTCATTTATCTTACACTTGGTGTGGAGAAGCTTACTTAATAATTTATAAAGGTTTACTAATACAACAAGGTATAGAAAATATATC
>JAOZGY010000012.1 GCA_026015145.1 Candidatus Bathyarchaeota archaeon
AGGTAAATCAGGGCATTTAGTGGATTTCTATAGTAATCACCATATTTCTCGCAAACATAATCATTATATTCTCTATTCAATAACAGTGAAAGCTCATTCATTGCCACAAAAGCTGAGCATCCTTTCGCTGGAGGATCATCACCACTACATGGCGCAATTACTAATGCGATAATTGGAACGCCTGATCCCAGAACTTTTCTAAGATGCCTAGTGAATTCAAAAAATACTCCACTTCCCGTACCTCCACCCAGTCCGTAGAGTACAATAACTGTTGGAGTAATTATTGAAGAAAGCGCTTGTTCCTTGAAAGTATTTATGAAGTTCCTAATTATACCCAACTGGTAGTAGTTCAACGCGTATATTGCTTTGGCAAGTGCCCTTCTTCTACCAGCTCCTCCAGCCATTGGAGGGATAGCCATTTTTGAATTAAGCCAAGGATGAAAATTTAGTTTAGCCCCTTCGTTCACTAAATATTCATTATATTTCATATTAATGAAATCAAACATCGCTTCAGCGGTTGGAAACTTTACCGATTGAGATATAAGTTTCATTCTTTCACTTGGTATCCCCGCTTTAATCATAGCTTTAGAGATTTTTTCATGACTTTCATGTAGCGAGCGAATTTCTGGATCTGCAATATCAATTGCCATCAAAGATAATCTTGTAATATCACGCTTGAGCAGTTGCATAGTTTTTTTATGCTTCATGAACGCCTCTACTATATTAGTTCCAGCAGAACCAAGCCCTATTACTTGAACACTATTTTGGTAGATTCTCGTAGTCTCACATCCCAACTAAACTTTTTAATCTATCTTTAACGCCATCCAATCTTGTTCCTATTGACCTGTCAATCTTTGATGCTCTAAGAGTTAAGCCTTCAAGATCTTTTATCTGATCCTCAACCACTAAGAGCAAGTACTGAAGTTGTCCTCTTCCCCTAAAGAACAAGAAAGCAAAAATTGCCATAAGAACACCTAGAACACCGGCTATTGGCAAGAAAAGCGCTTCCATAATCCCAGATACAGGCTCACTAGACACGGATAGTGAATTTAGCAAATTAATTGCGCTGGTGACCTGTCCTTGATCTGCTTCATATTGAGCTTGTTCAAGCATATTTTCATAAAGCTCCACATACCCAACAGCAACTCCGCTGTCCTTAAGTGATTGCAGCTTATCTTCCTTTTGCTCCAAAAGACTTTGGAACTCATCCAACGCAGCAGTAATCACACTTCCCTCAATAATATCAAGGGTTTCACCGCTTGGACCATAAAGGGTAACAAAAACATAACCAACAGGAATGTTTGAAGCTATTGTTATTGGAACTTTACCATACAACGACATTACAAGTGTCCCCCTAACTTGATTAAACTCAACGTTTGCTGAATTGGGATTATAATCTAAGAGCACATAATCTGGAGTTTGAAGTTCCCAGAAACCTTGTTGCAGATTTGAATGTTGCATGAGGGTTCTTAAATTTAGTTTGGCAAAACTAGCTGTTGTTGCTAATTCAACAGTGAAAGTTACATTAACCTCAGCCCCAGCAAAAATCGGAGCATAATCTACATTCACATTACTTGAAAAATCCACCTCTTTCATAAGTTGACCAGAAACCAGATCCTCTATTCTATAATTAGATATCCACTCTCCCTGACCAACAGCTTTTGTTAAAGAAATATTTGAAATAGACAGTACTACTAAAAGCACAAATAGACTTGATACTATAATTCTCCTTCTTACTTCCAATTCCCCCTTAGCCACTGCATTCTATCATACGAAGAATATAAGAGTTTGCCAAAATCAAAAACTGGTTGAAAAATCAAAAAATAATTAGTTTTAGGGACTAAAATTTTTTCCTTGTATCAATTCTTTTACTGTCAACGGTTTTATTTCAAGTCTATAGTGTTGTTTAGCTCCAATTATTCCTTCAAAAACATCATCTTTGAAACTAAAAGCCACAATTATTCCATATCTACTTTTTTTCTTGCTAAGCTCGTTTGCAAACTTGTATACTTCATTTTTCCCAATACTATCTGATTGTTTTATTTGAATAGGTTCGCCATCAAGGGTGTATCCGTCTATTCCAATGCGAGAATCTCTTATTGATGAAGACTTTCCAGAAAACTTTTCCACAACCCAATTTTGGAATTCATAAAAAGATACATTTCTAAGATCACTTTCTGAAGTTTGTTTTCTCTTAATTAAAACAAATGAACCCAACGCTAATCCAATAATAGCCACAATGCCAATTATTGTAATTCCTGATTCGTCTCCTAATCCTAAATTGAGGCTACAATCAGGACAGTCTACAAAACCTATTCCATCACAATAAGAACAAGTAATTTTTTGAGTTATTATTCCTTCTCCATCACATAGAGGGCAAACTAAGCTATCAGATTCTGAAATGTAAATATTTGTTTGAAGGTTCCCAAATTTACTAATCTCATTCCAATCGCTTAATGGAATATCAGTCACTACAATGGTGACCACAATTTCTTCATTTGGAGGAAAATAAGTGCTATCGGATGTGCTTGAATAAGTTGAGGCGTCACCAAACACTTCAGCAGTAGCAACTGCATAGACTCCAACTGCTTGATCGTTTTCAAAAGTTCCAGAAACAAACACCTCTCTATTCCCTATTTGAGCAAAACCTGATTTTTTACTAATAGTTGGTTGAATAAACCCAAGACCTCGGCAATATTCACAAGTCTCAATTGGTTCACCAGTTGGTATTCTGCCGCTACCTTGACAATTATTGCAAATTATTTTTCCTGTATCTGAGCAGGTATAACATTGTGCATTTACTAAAGGTACAATAAGCATTAATGCGAGAATAATCTCCATCAAACAAACAAGTGTGTGTTTTTTAT
>JAOZGY010000022.1 GCA_026015145.1 Candidatus Bathyarchaeota archaeon
CGAGGAAAACAGACACAACATTGAGCGCGAACTCGACAAAATGGAAGGCAAAATACATGGTTCAAAAGATCTGGCTCCTGAGTCCAAGAGAAGGCTATATACAGAAACTAGTTCATTGAAATCGGAAATTAATGATATTTACTTTGACTTGAAAACACGAATCGCAGAAACAATTATTCCAGCATAGTCTCAAACAAGAATCCCAAATCTATAAAATGTTAAGGATTATTTTGGTTTTCCAAACCATGAATTGTTTGCGAAAAAATTGTTTACTCTATTCTAAGTCTCTTTTTCAAACAACAAGTAATGATTAGTACCCAGTGCCAAAGCTGCATTTCCAGCACAAACGTAAGTATGTAACTGCCAACCAGCCTTTTCCGATTCTTCAATCACTTTGCCAACATTTTTATGATTCCCAACTAACACACATTTCCACTCCTTCAAAAACAACCACCTCAAAACCTAATATCAACAAAGAAATTAATCTGTTTTTTTAAGTTAACCTTAACAAAACACACTCAAATCTGCTTTATGATAAATCCTATTTAGTCTAATCTATATTGAAAAAATAATTAATTTTCACTATTATAATCTCAAAGATTCCTTTTTTAATAATGCTTTCTGTTACCCCAAAAAAGAGGGGGAAGATTAGATTTTTTTGTTGTTGTGTTTACTTTTTGCGAAGTATTAGAAGACCCAAGATAATGACTGCTGCAAGAATTGCTATTCCTGTGCCTAGTACGTATGTGTCGGTTTGTGGTGCAGGTGTTGGATCAGGTGGTGGTGTTGGTTGTGGTGCTTCTTCAACATAGAAGCTTGTCGACGCATAACTGCTAGCGTATGACTCTGATCCGGCAAATGTTGCGATTACAGTGTATTGGCCTGGAATGTCTGGTTCCCAGATAAGACTGTAAACACCACTTGTATCAGAGGTTGCAGTGCCAACGTTTCGGAAGTTGCCATTAGAGTCGATTACATCAATTGACACATCGACACCTTTAGCGTTTCCTGGAAACGGCTTTTGCATGTATATGTATTCCATCCAATCACCCATGTCTTCGTCAGAAATGGCGGGTGTACCCATTGCTCCAGCTGATTGGTCTGTGACAGTTCCTTCGATGACAAGTTTTTGTCCTTGCATAACCTCGGTTTTTGGTGCAATAACTGTGGTTGCGCTTGGACCTTTGCCAAAGCAGTAAATCTGGCTGTCATATCCGTTATAGCCAATTAAGACTCCTTCGGCGACTGCTTTTAGGGACATGTATCCAGCAATATGCCATATCTCCTCTCCAGTTTCTGTGTCAATTGCAAAGACTCTGTTGCCTCTGGTTAAGGGTTGGGTTGGTGTTTCTTCTCCTGTTCCGCAGAAAACTACACCATCAGCAACTAAAGGTCCATACCATATAGGCCAGGTTCCCATAACAGTTTCAGTTCCAGAATCACCAGAATAGAACTTCCAGTTGATCGCACCTGTTTCAATATCGTAAGCATATAAGTGGCCATCAAAGTTTCCATGGAACAATTGGCCGTTAGCGATTGTTGATCCATAAGATCCATATGTACCCCATGGATAATCCGCTGGCTCAGTTGTCCATAGTTTAGCTCCTGTTTTTATGTTTTTACCAGTCCATGTTCTTGTGGTTAGATCAAAAGCGGCTGCAACCCCTTCTCCAACGGAACTATAGAAGGATTGTACAGACTCAGTTATATCAGCTGCCCAGAGTTCTTGTCCGGTATTAATGTCATAGCCCATTTCCCAGTCAATCCAGTTTCCTGCTGTACCTGTTTTGGCAATAGCCACACCATCGGAGATTCCAAATATTGAGTAGGGTGGATGCCAACCTACAATCCTATCTGGATCCAATGTGACGGTCCATTCTATGCCTTTTTCCCAATCATACACTGTAGATAATTCAGTTTCACTAGCAAATCCTTGTGTACTCCAGCCAAATCTTTCTACTCCGTCTCCTCCAATTCGATGTATACCATTGCCCCAGAATGCTTTTGTAGAGTTCCACATGGTTAATTCGCTTGCGTAACCGTCAAGAATATAGACGTATATATCACCGTTTGGTCCATAAACAACTGCGTCTTCCCACCACCATTGTGTACCTGATTTTGTAACGTTTTCAAAGACCATTTCTAATGATCCATCAAATGGGTCGTAGACATACCATCTGTTGTTATAGCCGTGTGTATCCCATAGGAATGAGAATACGCCTGTTCTGCTAGGTGAATAGCTTCGGTAGTGTTGGCCATGGGTTATTCCTGCTCCTTCTCTTCGCCATAGTTCTTCGCCTGTTTGCAGATCATAGCATGCTATGCCTTGACCTGCGGTGCTTCGGAAGTGTCCTAAGGTTGGATTCGTGTTCACAAAAAGTCTATTATGCATTATTATTGGTGGATTTCCATAAGAACTGTATGACAGACCTGAATAAACAGCATCAGACACAAGATCTCCTCCTGGGAGTCCTCCTGTACCTGCTGGTATGGCCCATCTTATGTGAGCTGATCGAGGTGCTGTGCTGTATGGATTGTATCCTCCTCCAGAATCACCATATCCTGTGTATGTAGAGTCGTAGTAGGTCATCATCCAGCTTCCAACAATACCTGACCATTCTCGGTTTTCAGTGTTAACAATACCGTCAATATATTCAGGTAATGGTGTAGTTGGCATACCTGGAATACGATCTTCTTGCACTGTAAGCGTTGTTTCTGGGCTTTGTCCTCCAAGATATGTTTGGTCTTCGCTCGCGAAATAGTCACCTGGATAGTTAAGCTGGAAAGTGTATTCTCCAACTTCTGTTGGTGTATACCTTAATACTTGTGCACCAATTGGCCAAGAATCTACTGGTCCTAGGGTTTGGGTTGTTCCTCCAGGTTTTGTTATAGTCACTGTAAAATCTGAGAATACTTCTCCGCTTCCGGGTGGTATTGGTTGTCCCCAGATTATAACATCAACCGTTTGGTCAACTCCGGTTGGATTAGGGTTTACGGCTAATTGAAGAGCTACAGTAATGGTGGCACCTTGTTGAGCACTAGAAAGTGGTATTGCTGCGGTCATTGATACAAAGATTAATGTTGAAACAATTAGAATAGCAATAGCTTTGTTTTTTTTAGAATTCGTTTTTTTCTTCTCCTTTTAAGTTTTAATTAAAGTTTATAACATAGTAATTTAAATGTATCTAGAATTAGAGTTCTAGAAGAATATTACAGTAGTTAAGACAAAGTTTCCATCAAGTTAATTGTCTGGATTTGCGTTTTGAAAAAAATTTTATATATATCTGCATGTTAATGAGATGTAGTACATATCTACAGAAAGGGGGGAGAGGACCTTTCAATTATCTGCAGATATAAAGTGGAAAGACTCAAAATCAGCTAAAAAAATGGCGAATCATTTAAGTCGTTTTACATGCAACAAAAAAACTAATCTAAGAAGAGTCCTTAAAAATTTCACTCCACCCTTAATAGCTCAAACAAAGCTTAGCATTAAATGCGGCAAAACTAAAAACCGTTCAAATTTTATATTTCTAAAACAAACAGAAAATTCCTACAAGATTGTGGGTTCTTGTCGCACAAATCATCTTATACACCTAATTGACGACTTCGACTTTCTTAAAGAACAAATGAACACATCAAAACTTGCCTTCGAGCTCAGTGATGCTCGAATTAAACTTGACGATAAAAAGCTTATTGAAGACAAACAGAAAGGATTCTTTAGCAGATACAGTATTTTAGCTGACCTATTTGGGATGATCGGTTTTATTCCAGCCGCATCAATTTACCTTCTTTTCGGAGAATTTAACTTAGTTACACTTATCCCGTTTATTGTAGGTCTTATCTTTTGGGTAGGATCAATAATTGTTGGATGTTGGAGTCATCCAAGATATGTTCTAATTGAAAAGGACTAACTTTACTTAAGAAGTGGACTTACACATTAGGATTTTTTATTTTCTAACAAAATGTAATGCTAACAAAGAAAACAATAAAAAGAAAACTCCAGAGGAAACAAAAAGAGGAGCATATCCAAGTCTTTTAGCAATAAATCCCGCATACAGCAACGAAGCAAACTCTGCAAAACGCATTGGTATATGGAGCATCCCAATATCAATGGATACGCTTGGTTTGCCTTTTGTAGCTTTTGCAATTATTGCTTCAAAAAAACCCATGCCCAATCCTTCTGAGATTGCTAACATGAAAAACAGCACAAGAAAATAGTAATTTGCAAAAGCCAACAAGAAAGACGCGGATAAACCAATTGCAAGTTGTATTATGACTCTTTTTATTCCTAAGGGAGTTTTTAGTGTACCAAAAATTGCAGCGGAAGCTACTAAATTAAATAGCATAAAAGCAATTCCAATTGTTACATAACTATATCCAAGTTGTTGAGCCATAAAAACTGGAATTAACAAATTTAACAAAGGATAAAATGCTAAGCTAAATAGCAATAGAGTAATTGAAATCAACCAAAACGTTTTGCCATAATTTCTAAAATTCACAATTTTACCAAAACCTGAAGGGGTTATTTTCAAATTTTGATTATCATTTTTCCAGCACAAGGCTGCAGGAACTGCAATTAATAATGCAAATATCGCAAAAACTCCAAGGGTAATTGTAAAACCAAAATATGAAAGAGTTAAACCTGCTATTGCACTGCCCATTGCAGTTGAAAGAAATATTACTGCAGTGTTTCTTGTGGCTTCTTTAACTTCTCTATTAGGTGACAATGAAAAAATTGCAGTGCGATTCAAAGCCCAGAAAGAGGATTCTTTTATTGCTTCAAAAATCTTGCCAAATAGAAAAAAAGGAGTTGAATTCGCGACTAAGTAGATTAATACAGATATAACGCTTCCTGGCCAATTAAATAGAAGATGTAAACGATTCCATCCCCTTGAGTCAGCAATCAGAGCTATTACCAAACGCACTAACAAAAAGACAAGAGGCAAAATAGATAGGACTAAGCCAATTTCAACCAAATCTACGTTTCTTTCAAGCAATAAAAGAGGAATAATTAGTGTAAGACCCCCTGATATGAAAAAATTTAGGAAAGTTATCGTCAAGATTCTTTTCATATATTTCAGCCAAACCTTAAAAAGCAAAGTACAGCTTTCAAATTAGCTTTTCTTAATATTCTATTATTATAAATAAAAAATTTAGCAATTAAAAGAAAGATTCTTTTTAATTAGATTCTGTCAAAATAAGTTAAGGGCGCATACCAAAATATTTCAATTATCTTTTTGCAAGTTGGATTATGGCAAGTTATGGTTTGTTTGATGACTTTTCCATAAAAACTTCCTCTAAAAGGGGGTTCATATGAAAATGCCGAGCGAAGCCTGTCTGGAGGTTCAACTTCTAAAGGAGAGTGACAATATGGGCATTCAAGAAGTAATTTTGATATTGCCAACAATAGCCCTTCTACAATATATATACCAGTTCCGATAAAAAAAAATTACGGAAATAAAACTACAATTAGAATTAGATTGCCGTCTGCCAAGTTATAAAAAAGAGAAAATAATATCGTGAAAAAATTATGTGATATTAAAAATTTTTTGCGCGTTTTCTGTTGTTGCATCCGCTACTTCTTTAACAGTTAATTGTTTTAGATCCGCAATTTTCTGTGCTATACTAGGAAGATAGCTTGATTCATTTCTTTTCCCTCGCATAGATTGAGGAGCTAACCATGGACAATCAGTTTCTATTAACATATTTTCAAGATTAATCCATTTAGCAGTTTCTTGAATGTTTTGTGCTTTGGAATATGTAACGGTTCCAGCAAAAGAAATCAAAAAACCCAATCGAATGCTTTTTTTGGCAAAATCCTTATCACCGGAAAAACAGTGCATAATTCCTGTAATTTTATTTTTGAATTTTGAAATAATTGTTAGAATATCTGATGCGGCGTCCCTATTATGAATTACAACAGGAAGATCATATTCAGAAGCTAAAGAAAGTTGATTAATAAAAGCTTGTTTTTGAATTTCTTTAGGGGAAAGATTTCTATAGTAATCAAGTCCAATCTCCCCAAATGCTACAACCACCGGATTTTTTAGAAGTTTTTTTAATTCTTTAAGAGTTTTTTCATTTAATTGGCTAGCATTATGAGGGTGAATACCAACTGTAGCATAAAGACCTTTATTTTTTTTGGCAAGCTCAATTGCTTTGTTGCAGTTATCAATATCAAAACCAACATTCACAATTCGAGCAACATCTGCTTTTTTAGCTCTCTTTATGACTAAGGTTCTGTCTTTATCAAAACTTCTCCATTGTAGATGCGCATGGGTATCGACAAACATCGTCTCTCACTTTCTTGCTAACACTAAAGATGGAGTTAGCTAAATAAATGATATTTCAATTCATTGAGGATCTTAATAAATCTTGAAAATGCATAAACTTAAAAACGAAACTGGCAAAAAGGATTAAAATAATTGAATATGGAGCTTTAAGGGGGATATCTTGATGGGATTATTTGGTACAAGTGCAGTTCTCATAACCGATTTAAATCTTCTAATTCAAATTATATAGTTTCTTCTATTGTTAATTAGCATAATCTACAAATTCAAGGGAAAGTTCAAGATACACGGCTACTTGATGGGATTTGCGGTTTTGCTTCATTTTATCACTTTTGTGGCTGCAATGGGACCATCATTTTCTGATGGTATAACGTTCTTTACTACTTCAACTGATCTTATTGGAGTTCAATCAATGTGGATTCATGCTATAACTGGGAGTATTGCATTAATTCTTGGAATCTTTTTGGTTTTAGCGTGGATTATTAATTTATCTAATGTTGCCGGGTGTGTAAAAAGAAAACGAATTATGGATGCTACAGTTATACTTTGGGCGCTGTCGCTGATTTTTGGAATTGTAACTTATTTATCATTTTACACCTAAAAGTATGCTTAACTATCCACCTTTTTTTAATTTTAATACCTAAATATATGCTTAAAATTCATTTTACACCTAAGTAAGAAGTTCCTTCATTTTTTTGAAAATAAATTATTTCTCAATTGTTAT
>JAOZGY010000030.1 GCA_026015145.1 Candidatus Bathyarchaeota archaeon
TTATCACCCAACAAAAACCTAATCGAAGTAATTACAGCGCCTGTACTCCAAGCAACAACTCTAACAATATACAATATTATTAGCCATAAAGCCGTATTATCTGAAAACTTTACTGAGAGCTTTACCGCGGAAAATACGTAATAAATAAAAAGTGAGCAAAATATTCCAGCGGAAATTAACCATAATGGTTTTAGGACATCAATTAATCCTAAAAGGAGGAGCAATAGTGAAGAAATAAAGAGTGGGGGTTGAATATTCATTCCTAAGTTAGTTATTTCATCTCCTCTGATTAGTTTATGATGTTTGAAATATAGTTTAAGAGTGTTTTTTCCGTATTGTAATTGTTGTTTAAAATAAGACCTAATACTTGTTCTGTTAAAATGATAGCATTTAGCTTTGGAATTTAATAGTATTTTATATCCTTTATTTGATATCCTAAAACCAAGGTCTGTATCATACTGAGAAGGTAAATTTTCGTCAAAACCTCCGATTTCTTCTAGTATGCTTTTCTTCATCAAAAGATTCATTGTAGCTATACGTATAACCGGTTTTTTTATTCGGTCGTATCTACTTTTAAGATCATATCCTATACTTCTTGCCCACTTGTTTTCTTTATTCCAAGTCTCTATTGTACCACTAACTCCGGCAACTCGTGCATCATTTAAGTCAATAACTAGTTTATTTAGCCAATTTGGTTCAACTCTTGCATCAGAATCGATAAAAGCAATTATCGCAGCTTCAACAAGTTTTATTGCAAAATTGTAAGCAGCTGGAGCATTAAGAGGTTTAGAAAAAAATTTAATCGGATAGTTTTTAACTATTTCCACCGTTGAGTCCTGGGAACAACCATCGATGACAAGCACTTCCAGAAGTTTTTTTGGATAATTTAACTTGAAGATAGATTTTAAACAAGCATCAATTGTTAGTTCGTTGTTAAAAGTTGTAACAATTATAGAGACTTTTGGTAGAGGTTGATTGCTCATTTTCATCAATCCTGTATGTATGCAAGAAGTATCGACATTAGTATTCTAAATCCATCAACTATAGGATCCAAGCTAGATTTACCATAAGTCCTTTGATCGAAACTTATGGGTAATTCTTTGATTCTATATCTCATTTTAGCAGTCTTCACAAGCATTTCAGATTCGATTTCGTAACCAACAGATTGAAGTTTCATATTTTTCAATATTTCAGCTTTCATGATTCGATATCCGGATTGCGAATCAGAAACACGGTTTTTCACTAGAAACTGAATTAGATAATTAAAAAGTCTGACTCCTAGAACGTTGAATCTCTTAACTTTAACTGATTTATTATTCAAGTACCTAGATCCAATTACTAGATCTGTTTCTTTCGCAAGTATAGGAGCTATTAATAGGGGTAATTCTTCTGGACGGTGTGAACCATCTGAATCTATAGTTGCTACAAATTTACCCTTAGATTTAGTAAATCCTACTCTTAAAGCACAACCTTTGCCTACATGGCTCTTTAATGACAAGACCCTTACACCTTTTTTTAGTGAAAGAGCAAGTGATTGGTCTGATGAAAGGTCATCTACAACAATTATTTCGTATCTAAAATCTTCTTTTTCTAGGACAAGTTTTGTTCGATCAATAATATTACCAATTGACAATTCCTCGTTAAAAACTGGAATAATAACAGATAGCAATATTTCATCTTTGTCCATTTTACTAAGATGCTAAATGAAAGAATTTATAAACTTTGGCTGTGCACTCTAACAAGCACAAAACAAACCATAGATTGGAAAAATCATGCTTGGAGTAACCAAAACAGACAGAATAATGTGGTTTTCTATGTGGTTTCTAGCATCAATTGCTAGTTTCGGAATAGCTTTTTTTCCAATGTTTTATTTAATGATTAAAAGAAGAAACAAGCATTTCCACAGACATATTGAACACGAAAAAAAAATTAGCGATAAAATTGATGGAAAAACAGATAGCACAATTTTAGATTTACTTCCTGAAAGAAATGCAAAATTATGGACAATTTCGTTATTGTTAATTTTTCCAATTTTCATTATAACTTATCTTTTAACTAAAGATCTTATTGTGCATGAAAAGAATCAACAAAAAACATATTCAAAAATATTTCCTGAAAAAAAATACATGACCCATAAAGTTTCTTTAAAAAAATATTCTTTGATTACTCTGCTAACGCTTGGAATTGGATTAATTTATTGGCTTTATAAAACCGTAAATATGTACAACACACATTTCATTGAACAAGAAAAAAGTGAGGAAGAAATAAGCAAGCTTTGAGGAGAATCCAGATGTCTAATCCATGTAAGAAACGCAGGTTTGTAAGTCACGGTGGAGACGTTTGGGGATTCTCCAGAAAATATGGTATTCCAGTAGATAGCGTGCTTGATTTTAGTGCTCCAATAAATTTTATTGGCGCATCACCAAAAGCGGTGAAAGCCATTAAAAGTGTTGCAGATCAAGTAAAGTTTTATCCAGATCCAAATCCTAAGGAATTGAAGAGGGAAATCGCTGAGTATGTTGGAGGAATAGAATCCGAGAACATAATAATTGGAAATGGATCAATAGAACCAATTTATATGATAGCCGATTTTTTTGCTCCGGACTTTGAATCAATTATTCCTGTTCCATCTTTTTCAGAGTATGAAAAAGCTACGCTTAGAGTTAATGGCAAACCAATTTTTAGCAAATTAAAAGAAGATTTCTCAATGGATATTGAGAATATTAAAAAAGCGACTAATGAAAAAACTCGAATTGTCTTTATCTGTAATCCTCACAGTCCTTCAGGAGCATTATACAACAGAGATACGATTTTGGAATTAACAGAGTTTTGCAATAAGAAGAACATTTTTGTCTGTGTTGATGAAAACTATATGGAATTCACTGATTTGGGTCCAAAAACAACTGTATCAGGATACGTAGAAAATTACAAGAATCTTTTTGTAGTTAAATCATTATCAAAATTTTTTGGTATGCCAGGTGTAAGATTTGGATATGGAATAGCTAACAAAAATTTTATCTGCGAGCTTCAAGATGTTAGACAACCATGGAGTATCAATTTACTGGCATTTTATGCCACAAGTGCAGCTCTTAAAGATTTTGTATTCATAAGTAAAACAAAGACGACAATTGCGAATGAAAAAGCGCGTTTAGTAGAAATGCTTAACTCCATAAATATTTTTCATGTATTTCCTTCAGTCACTAATTTCCTATTGGTAAAAATCCGAAACAAAAATATCTCATCTACCACTCTTAGAGAAAACTTAGCAAAAGATGGAATTTTAATTAGGGATTGTAGCACTTTCGTAGGGCTTGATGACAGCTATTTTAGAGTAACTATAAGATCCTTTGACCAAAATAAACTACTTGTAGATAAGTTAACAAGAGAAATTAAGAAAATTAGCTAAAAAGATTAAAAGGATCAGATTTTAGGAAAACAATTACAATTTAATAATTTTCTTACAAGAGTAAATTATCAAATTATGCTAAATAGACCGGTGAAAATATTTTGGGGCTTTCTTTAAAACAGTCAAAATTCCCTCACGTTTCATTTTCTTAAGGATATTGCTAAAAGATAGATTTATTTTGGATTGATAATGCATCTGAATCTTATTCAATAACTCAAAATCAAATTCATCTGTCTTTACAAACGTTAAAAATCCTTGCTGACGATCATAAAGACCTTTTTCAATAACTTCATCGTATAAACTGCTTCCCGGATAAGCAATGTAGATATTAAATTGGCACCAATCGGGATTTAATTTCTTAGCGAATTTATAGGACATATCAATGTCTTTAAGAGTTTCACCAAGAATACCAATCATAAATGAACAGGCAGTTTGTATTCCTTCTTTTTTACAGAGTTTAAATGCGTAAATATTTTGTTCAATTGTTATTCCTTTATTGATTTTATCTAATATTCTGGGTGAGCCTGACTCCACCCCAAACCATATAGTTTTGCATCCTGAATCTTTCATTATCCTTAGCAGATCTTTTGAAATCATGTCTGCTCTGCTATCACACATCCATTCTATGTCTTGTTTGGATTTTCTAATCTGGTCACATAATTCTATTGTTCTTTTCTTGTTTATAGTAAAATTGTCACCTAGAAAATAGATGCCTTTAGTTCCAAAATTTTCTGCCATATACTCTATTTCATCTACAACTCTGCGGGGACTAAATGCTCGACATCCTGGTCCCCAAAGGCGTCTAGTTTCACAAAAAGCACATTTAAATGGACATCCTCGAACTACATTCATTGTGTCAACAGGTTTGACATTTAAAAATGGAATTTCTCGTTCATACAAATCAATAGGCAATAAATGCCTTGCCAAGAAAGGAATTTCATCTAAATCTGAAATGAACTTTTGAGTATTTTTGACTATTTTCTTGTTTTTCCTAAATGCTAAACCAGAAATCTTACTGATAGCTTTTTCGTCTAAATTACTGGTAAGACAACTCGCCAATTCAACCATAGCTCGTTCACCTTCACCAACGATAACATAGTCAATTTCTGGATGTTCCAACATGCTTTCAGGAACATATGAAGGATGCCAGCCACCAACAACAATCGTGCATTGAGGTAATACTTCCTTTATGGCCTTTGCTGATTCAACACATTCAGGATAAGAGGCTGAACTGCAGGTTATTCCAATTATTTTTGGTTTGAGCTTATTTACTATTTTTTTGAGTTCATCATTTGTTTTTTTAATTAGATAATTGTCAAGTATTTCTACCTTAAAACCGGCTTTTTCAAGTGATGCTGCTACAAATGATAGACCTAAGGGTGGGAGTCGCATTGGAGTACTCCAAGGCGAGTTTTCAGGTGGAGCAGTGGTCATCAAAAAAATCAAGAAAAGTCTTCTCCTAAATTTTGGTTTGGATTAATTTTCAATAAGATACACCCTTTAAAGGGTAATGATCTTAAAAACTTTTAGCAGAATAAAATGTAGAACAATTTTTGTTAAGAACGAAAAAGAATAATTAGATTTTATTTGATTATGGGTTTAGGTAATTGATAATGGAGAGCTTTTTGTTTCTAGATTTATACAAAATATATTAATCACGAGATTTCTTGTAGGTATTCAAGATAATTGGTTTATTGGGAAGAAAAATGAAGACGCGCATAACTCTTGTTAATCCACCTTACCCAATAGGATCTCATAAACACCCGCCTTTTACTCCTTTGGGATTGGGATATTTAGCTTCAGTATTAGAAAAAAACCAATTTGAAATCACAGTTATTGATTGTCAAGCTATGGATATTAACTATGAAGAATTTAGATCAGAAATTAGTAAAAAACAACCCGACATTGTGGGTGTAACATCCACAACATTAACCTACAATTCTGCTCTTAAAATATTAACAATAGCAAAAGAATCGTGGCCTAATTGTATAACAATTTTGGGTGGGCCTCATGTTTCATTTTGGGACAAAGAAGCTCTTCAAGAATGTCCAGCGTTAGATATTGTTGTTCGGAAAGAAGGGGAAAGCACCTTTTTAGAATTGTCTGAAAGGGTGGAAACTGGAAAAAACTATTTTGATGTTTTAGGAACAACCTGTAGAAAAAAGGAAAAAATTGTAAAAAATGCTGATAGACCTTACATTGAAAATCTTGATGAATTACCTTTTCCAGCACATCATCTATGGCCCTTGGAAAGATTACGAAAGCATGGAACAATTATATTTCCTCTTGTAACAAGCAGGGGTTGCGTTTATTGGTGTGATTTCTGCACAGCAGTTAGAATGTTTGGAAGACGTTACCGAATGCGAAGTCCAGAGAATGTGGTTGATGAGCTTGAATATCTTCAAAAACGGTTTGGGGCAATTAGGTTTACTTTTTATGATGATGCGTTCACTGTTGATCAAAAACGAGCTGCAAAAATATGTGAGGAGATAAAAAGTAGAAAATTGAAAGTCGCGTGGGATTGTGAGACTCGTGTGGATATGGTTACAAAAGATTTGCTGTGTAAAATGAAAGATGCAGGATGTGTAGCTGTATGGTTTGGAGTAGAATCAGGATCTCAAAAAGTCTTAGATGCAATGAGAAAAGGAATTTCCCCTCCACAAACAGTAAAAGCATTCAAATGGGCACAAGAAGCAGGAATGATTACAGTTGCAAACGTAGTTCTGGGTTTTCCTGGTGAAACTAAAGAGACAATTGAGGAAACTACAAAGTTTGTTGAGAGTCTAAATCCTAATGATGTTGGGTATTATATTGCTACACCCTATCCTGGTACACCATTATACACAAAAGTTGTAGAGGAGGGAATCCTGAAAACCAATGATTTTGATAAATTTGATACAGCAACTCCTTTATTTGAAATGGGAACAATGAGTGGAGAGGAATTAAGAGAAATAAGAGAGAGAGCTTTTCAAAGATTCTATCTTCGCCCAGCATACTTTTTCAGCATCTTTGGCACAGGAAGATTGTGGAGTTTTGCAATAATACGAACTATACTTGCACATTTACGGAGAGCAGCAAAAAGAAAACTGGGAATGAAATAGACAACAAAAACAATATAACAAATTCAAAAAAAGACAAGTGATATTCATCAATAAAAACTTGAAATCAACAGGTTCGTAAATTAAAAAAGAAACAAGAGCCAGTTATCAAGTATTTTTAATAAAAAAGTTGAAATTTAAGAAATGGTTTGCAAGTTTATTTTTTTACGATTTACGTAATAATAATTTTAAAGTTTTAGCTGGATTTAAGATAGCTCGTAGGATTTTATCTTTGGTAAAAGTTGGATTTAGTGAATTAGCAATTTTACATAAATTGGTTAAATCTTCAGCAGAGAATTGTGGAGTTTCAATTAGAGGTTCAGCTGTAGCTAAAGCATCTTCGGAAAAATCAGATCTGAGGTATCCTTCTTTTTTAGCTTGCTCATAAAGTTCTGTTCCATATATTGGACTAGCTATACTAAAAATAAAACTGTCAGCGCCCAGCTGTTTCAATTTGTATGCAAAATTTATTGTCTTTTTTATATCATCTTTTGTTTCTCCAATAAGTCCAATTACAAAAAAACAACCTACTTTAAGCTTGATCTTCTTACATAATTTAACAGCTTTTTCTACACTTTTCAAATCCAAGTTCTTTTTGATTATTGAATCAACTACTTTTTGGACACCTGATTCAGGAGCTACACGAATTTTTTTGCAACCAGCTCTTTTCATTTTTTTTAATAGTGATTCATCAAGTGTATCTGCTCTAATTCCATTTGGAGTAAACCATTCAACGTGAAGTTTTTTTGCAATAATTAAATCGCAAATATTTTCCATGCGAGTTCTATCAAGGGTCATGTTGTCGTCTAAGAAATCGATTTGTTTTATCCCATAAGTTTTTACTAAATGTTCTATTTCAGCAACGACGTTTTTAGGGCTTCTTCCACGCCATTTTCGTCCCCATACAGTATGGTGGGTACAAAAAACACATCTAAAAGGACAGCCTCTACTGGTAATCATTATGGTCCAAGGTTTGTTTATAACTCCTCTAAGAGGTGTCTCTTTGACAGCGAGAGCATATTCGGTCATAGGAAGCAAGTGTCTTGCAGGCAAAGGAAGAGAATCTAGATCTTCTATGAATGCTCTCTTTGGAGTAATAACAACTTTGCCATTTTTTATAAATCCTAAACCTTTTATTTTTTCAATTTTTGAAAATCCTTGGTCCAGATTATCAACTAAATCGTTGATAGTATTTTCAGCTTCACCAATTACCACAAAATCTATACCTTTTCGTTCCAGACAAGCAATTGGTCTTGCTGATGGATGCTGACCGTATAGCACAATCACAATGTTGTTTTTAATTTGTTTTATTTTTAAAGAAACCTCAAATGCGGTTCTAGCCCACCCTGAGAAAGGAATTTCAATGATTACTACATCTGGAGAAAATTTTTTGATTTTTTCTCCCATCTGGTCATTGCTTAATCCAACCCGATAAGCAGTTTTATTTAATTCTTGGAGGTTTTTTCGACCTTCAGTAGGTGCATCTATAATGCAAACTTCATTAGTTTTTTCGAGAATTGCAGCTATGTAGGCTAGTGGGATAGGAGGAAAAACACTGGGTTTTCCCCAAGCTTTTGGTTGAATTCGGGGGGGATTAATTAAGCAAACCCGCATACCTGCTACCTATGGATTTATTCCTAAAAAAGTTGCTATATTTAATTAGTTATCTAGATATATTATTTAACCATCAAAGTTTGTTTTATGTAACAAAAGTATTATGGTAAACCCAATTTTTAATGGCAACAAATTATCTCTTGTAATTAGAAATCCAAAGAAAACACATCAAATCTTACTTGAAAAACGAATATAACTTCTAACATAAGGAAAAATCGTCAATTCTTCACCAATATGATCAGGGAACTTCAAAAAGTTCAATTTTGGGTATAGAATTAGTAAATGCTTGTTTTTATGATAATTTTTATATAACAGAAAGGGCTGAATGGGTTCAAAAACACCCTTGGATTTTAATGGAAAATTATCTTAATAAGTCCAAGATGATCTGGTAAGTGAATATGAAAAATCTTCATAAAAAAGTCTTTGCGATAATAGCAGTAGTCATTGTTGTATTGCTGAGTTTGACGGTTTTAGCCACTTATTTAGTACTTGATGATGACTCTACAAGTTTGGTTGGCGCTGATAATTTACTTCAGTATGAGTGGCCTCAGATCCATGGTGATCCAGGATTCACTAGGTTCTCCAAAGGTCCAGCTCCAGAAGTCCCTGATATATTGTGGAAGACCAATATAACTGGAATTCAAAGTTACCTAGCAGCTTTTAGCGGAAAGGTTTTTGTGACAACCGCTACTGAGGTTATCGCACTGGACTATGAAACTGGCTTCATAATATGGAGACAGAGTGTTCCTGAAAGAGAGCGATGGCCGGCTGTTTACAAGATCGATGATTCGCGTATGGTTATGGGAAAGAACTGTTTAGATATTGAAACAGGGGAAGTTGTCTGGGTTAGCAATGATTTTTCTGCTAGTGTAGCTTATTGGGCTGAGGGCGTTTATAGCCCTGAAGAAAAGAAGTTTTACGGGATGGTTGACTCTTTTCTCCAAGCTTGGGATTTTTCTGATCCCTCAAAACCACCCGAATTAGAGTGGGAAACCTTTGTTCAAGGTGGAGGATCATCAGGATCTGGAGTGCAATATGGCGATGGTAAAGTGTTTCCAGGTTCCTTTGATAATCACCAAGTAGCCATTGACGCGAAAACTGGTGAGGTATTGTGGAACACACAAACCAAAGGATCAATGATTTTTTCTGGATCCTATTATGAAGGCAAGTTCTTTAGAGCAGGTGAACACGATAACACTTTCTATTGCTTTAACGCTGAAAACGGCGATATTTTGTGGGAGTTTAATCCTGGGACTCAGTTTGGATATTGGGTAAGTGGATGTGCAGTCGCCTATGACATGGTTTATGAATTGAATAAGGATGGTAATCTTTACGCCTTAGACGTCCATACTGGGGAAGTAGTATGGAAATATGCAGGGGCAGATTACTTGTTTTGGCCAGGGTGGCCAGTAGTCGCAGATGGTAAAGTCTATGCTACGACTGGACAGGTTGCTTCGAGTGATCCCATTACGGGTGAATATGGTTATTCAGAATTTGCATGTCTTGATGCTTATTCTGGAAAGGTTGTTTGGAGCCTACCTATTGAGGCTTATCCTCCTCGGGAATCGGTTTCAATTGCCTATGGCAACTTGTACCTCATTCCGGGTTTTATAGAAGAGAATACGATGAACAGTTATGTGACTCTTGACCAAGTTTGGGCTATTGGAACACAAGACTGGCCCATGTGGCGAGCTAATCCCGCAAATACCGCTAACGCTCAGTCAGGTCCTGAAAGTCTTAACCTCAATTGGGATTTCACTACAGAGGGTGCCGTTGTTTCTTCGCCGAGTGTTGTAGATGGAAGAGTGTATGTTGGTTCACAAGATCAAAACATCTACTGTCTTGAAGCTAGAGGTGGTTATTTAGTCTGGAAATTTGACGTTGGTTCGCCGATTAAGTCTTCTCCAGCTGTTGTTGATGGAAAAGTTTTTTCAGGTTCGGATGGCGGTTATGTTTATTGCTTAAATGCTACTAGCGGCAAACTGATTTGGCAAAAAGATGTTGGTGGTTATATCGAGGCTCATTTTGACTCTGTAGCTACCTTAATGTCTTCACCCACTGTCTTGATGGGAAAAGTGTTTGTGGGCTCTTTGGATACTAACTTGTATTGTCTAAATGCTAACAACGGAGATTATTTGTGGACTTTCAAGACCCAAGGGTATATCACTTCATCCCCGGCTGTGGCGAATGGAGCAGTCTACATTACTTCTCAAGAACCCAAATCGGCTGCACTTTATAAACTAAATGCAGAAAGTGGAGATTTGATTTGGAAATTGGAGACTCCTTATAAAATGAAGCAAGAGCGAGGAACCGACATTCATTCATCAGCTGTAGTTGATGGTGGGATGGTCTTCATCGCATCTAATAAGGATGAGTATTATGGTGTAAATGTTTCCACAGGTTTAGTGGAATGGACTTACCGGACTATTGAGCAGGCTGAGAGCGGATTTTTAGTTGCTTCAGTAGCCTCTCACGAAGGGAGAGTGTTTCTTGTCGATCAATTTTTTATATCATGTATTGACGCCGACAATGGAGACACGTTTTGGAAATCTTGGCTAGGAGGCGAGATTTATGTTTCACCAACTTACGCTGACGGGAAAATCTATGTTGCATATGATAGACGAGGTGTTTTTGTGCTCGATGCTGCAGATGGGAAAAAACTTTCATTTTTTGAGGTGGATTCAAATTGCAGATCTTCCCCAATCGTCTATGATAGAAGAGTGTACATAGGGAATAACGACTGGAAAATCTATTGTCTATCCTAGGTTAGGCAATTTATTAGATAAATAAATGAGAAATTAGTACCTAACATGTTTTTGGATTTTTACAAAAAATATTTATCATCTGCAAGTATTCTTGAGTAGAACAGGTCAGATATCTTTGAAGGTCACTCTTGTTAATCCTCCTTATCCAAAAGCTTCTCACCAGCATCCTCCTTTCATTCCCTTGAGTCTTGGCTATCTGGGTGCGGTTTGTGAGAAAGCCAGTTTTGATGTTAATGTGATTGATTGTCAAGCCGAATTTCTCGAATTCTCAGATTTTGAAGACATACTAAAGAATATGGTTGTTGACATGGTTGGAGTAACTTCTACGACTCTTACATATAATTCTGCTCTCCAAATTATCAAAATTGCTAAGAAGGTATTTCCTAACTGCACTACAGTTTTGGGAGGATGTCACGCAACTTTCTGGGACGAAAACGCTCTCAAGGAGTGTCCTAGCCTTGATGTCATAGTAAGACGAGAAGGTGAAGAGACTTTTCTTGAACTGGTTCAAAAACTAGAAAAACAAGAAAAACTGAAAACTATCAGAGGTATAACATTCAGAGATAACAAAGGGAAAATCATTCGAAATGATGATAGACCATTCATCAACAATCTTGATGAACTTCCGTTTCCAGCTCATCACCTTCTTCCCCTAAAACCCTTCAAAAGAGGGGGAAAGGTGATTTTTCCAATAACTACTAGTAGGGGTTGTGTTTACTGGTGTGATTTTTGTACGTCTGTGAGAATGTTTGGAAAAAGATATCGGATGAGAAGCCCTAAGAACGTAGTAGATGAACTTGAGTTTCTAGTTAACAAATATGCTGCAAAGCAATTCACTTTCTATGATGATGCGTTCACAGTAGATGCAAAAAGAACTGAAAAGATATGCGAAGAAATTAACCGAAGAAACTTGGAGATTCAATGGGACTGTGAAACACGAGTTGACATGGTTAATGAGAATCTACTTAAAAAAATGAAAGCAGCAGGTTGTATGGCTGTATGGTTTGGAGTGGAATCAGGTTCTCAACAGATAATTGAGAAGATGCATAAAGGATTAAAAATTGAACAAACGAGAAAAGCGTTCAAAATGGTTCAAGATCTAGGATTAATGAGTATTGCTGGCGTAGTTTTAGGTTTTCCCGGTGAAACAGAAAAAACAGCTTGGGAAACGATAAATTTTATCATTAAAGAATTAAAACCGACAGACATCGGTTTTTACGTAGCGACTCCTTATCCGGGGACGCCATTATATGAATTAGTAAAAGAGAAAGGTTGGCTTAAGGTAACTGATTTTGACAAATACGATACTGCTACCCCAATCTTTGAAACACCATACTTAAAAACGGAAAAACTAATGGAAATTCGCTATAAAGCTCATCAGAGATTCTATTTGCGGCCAACTCATGTTATAAGGATGTTTGGGAAAGGAAGAATTTACGGTATTTCTGCACTGAAAACGTCTCTTGCCTACTTGCTTAGAGCTCTACACATAAAAATCTCTTAGGAATAGATGTCCATATAAAATTTCAATCAAAGATTGTTTGATTTGTCCGTTTTGGTTTTGTTGTAGTAATTCTAGAGATTTGTAAGTGTAACCAGAAGGTAAATGAACACAAGGAAATCTCGTTTAAAAACTAACTGTTTATTAATGTCACCAAGAAAAATAATTAAGCTCTTGATAGCTGGAAATTCGATAGCTGTAGGATAATTATGTCAACAAAATACGAAAAGATCACCTGCAAGAGGGTTTTGGGCAAATTCGGATTCTTTGGCACCAGGTTTTGGACTACCTACACTTTTGATCCCTACGAAAAATGTGAATTCAACTGCGTCTACTGCAATACTTGTACTAAAGGCTATGGCGACTCCTTAGACAATTCCATTCCAGTTAACGTTAAACTCAACGCACCACAGGTACTAGCTGGAGAATTGGATCAACTAAAAAGGAAAGGGGTTTTGAGAATGGGGATTTGGTCAGATCCTTACCAACCGGTAGAGGGAAAATACCGAATAACAAAACAGATTTTGGAATTATTGAAAGAACATGAATTTCCCTTCGCAATCGGTACTAAGTCTGATCTTATTTTGCGTGATTTAGATTTAATATCAGAAGCCTCCAGAAAGTTTCATTGTTGTGTTGCTTTGAGTTTTTCAACCCTGGATGAAAAATTAGGTAAGCTTTTAGAGCCAAATGCTCCTTCACCAAAGAGACGCTTGGAAGTTGTGAGGCGACTTTCAGAGGCGGGAATAACTACTGGGATATGGTTGGCTCCTATTTTCCCGTACTGGACCGATAGTGAAGAAGAAATCGGGAGAACCATTGAAACAGCAGTTGAAAATGGAGTGAACTTTGTTTTAGGTGCAGTTTATGATAATAGAAATCCTATTAAATTTGCAAAATTCTTAGAAGAGCATCTTGTCCAGTTTGCTTCGAAATACAAGAGATTATATGCAAGAGATAGACCCTGTCACTATCCAGATGATGAGTTCTACTTGCAAAATTTAGCTATGAAGTTTATTTCTCAATGTCAAAAGAGAGGAGTTGAGAGGTTTCTTCCACATTTTAGTACACGAAAACAAGCTTGGCTTTTTTATCTTCGTAACTTCTCAAAAATTGAGGGATCACCTTTTGTTGGATTTACGCAACTTCTCAATTATCTTTCTCCCTCCCAAGAGATACTCCAAACCATCCGAATTAGGTTGGGAAATCATGGTATTAGCAAAGCCTTTCTAAATGTATTTGGCTACTTCCCGCATTAATTATCCAAAATCAAAATTTATAATGAGCTAAAAACGATCTTCGAGAGTCAATCAAGGACGTGAAAAAAAAAGCAAAGGTAATGAGAAGTAAACATGCGTATTTGTTTGATTAATCCACCTCGCATACATCCCAAATTATGGGGAATACCGAGTGCATTTCAGCCTTTGGATATTGCATACGTCGCGTCTTTGCTGGAAAAAAGCCACAAAGTAATGATTATTGATTCTCCAACAGAAGGCTTGGCTAGATTTGAAAAGCTGGATGAAAAGAAGTATCGGATCGGGTTGAAAGAAGAAGAGTTGGAGAAAAGAATCAAACAATGGTCACCTGATTTAGTGGGAATTACAGTTCCTTTTTCTGGTTGGAGCAAAACAGCGTTTGAGACTGTTTGTTCAGTAAAAAAGGTTGATGAAGACATACCCATCTTTCTTGAAGGATTACACGCTTCAGCTAGACATGCGAGTTGTCTCAAAAACTCTAAAGTTGATTATGTAGTGATTGGGGAACCAGAAAACACTGTTTATGAACTAGCTAGTTTATTGGAGCTTGGACGATCTAAAAAGCTAGAAGAAGTTAGGGGTCTCGCTTTTAGCGAAAATGGTAAAACCATAATTACTCCTCCAAGGTTACCAATCGAAGACTTGGATTCGCTGCCATTTCCAGCTAGACATCTACTTCCCATGGAGAAATATTTTTCGCAGGTTAGGAAAAAACCTCTGCGAGGTGAAATATTCAAGCCATGGGCTTCAGTTTTGACTAGTAGAGGTTGCCCATATAATTGTGTATTTTGCACTGTACATATTGTAATGGGAAAAAAATGGCGTGGTAGAAGCCCTGAAAATGTAGTTGAAGAACTCGAGCAACTTATACAAACCTACAAGATCAAACAGATTGATTTCACAGATGACAATATGACTTTTGACCGGAAAAGAATGGAACGTATCTGTGATCTAATTGTAGAACATGGTTTGGACATCGAATGGTTCACCGGGAATGGTGTTCGGGCAGATACATTAGACGAAAACCTCCTTAGAAAAATGAAATTGTCAGGATGCAGGAATCTACGTCTAGCACCTGAATCTGGGGTTCAACGTGTTGTAGATCAAATAGTTAGAAAGAATTTAGATCTTCGAAGGATTGAGCAAGCAGTAGTATGGTGCCAAAGAATTGGGATTAAAGTGGGATGTTTCTTTGTAATCGGATTGATAGGGGAAACGAGGAAAGATATTGAAGCTACAATTGAGTATGCTCGTAAGCTGAAACGTCTGGGGGCTAATCGTTTCTACTTCAGTTTTGCTATGCCCCAGTATGGAACTGAACTTTACAAACAGGCTAAAAAAGGAGGTTATCTGAGATCTAATTTTAACGATGATGCTTTGTCGGCGGCTCAGCCCCTGATTGAGACTAATGAATTCACGATTAACGATTTGCTTATTCTAGGTAATGAAGGTAACAAGATAAACTCAATCTTCACTCAGGATAAACTTGCTCAAGCATTGCGAAATCCCGTTAAAACCCTAAGAGTGTTGTTTGGAAAAAGAAAGAATAGTTAACGGATCTCCAATCCTCTAAGCTATAAGTTTTCCAATTCTTATTTTATTGATTTTTATCCCGAAAAAAAAGAGGGGAAAGATTAGTTTTTGTTTTTACTTTCTTCTAAGTAGTAGGAATACTGCTACTCCTATTGCTGCGATTATTGCAATCGTTGATCCAGCAAGGTATGTGTCAGTCATCGGGGCTGGCGTTGGATCAGGAGGCGGAGTAGGTTCAGGAGCAACAACAGTAAGAGTCAACCCATCACTAGCACCACCATAATAGAAATCACCGCCCTCACACCAAGCAAAAACAGTAAGATCACCAAGAACCTCAGGAGTATAGATAACC
>JAOZGY010000041.1 GCA_026015145.1 Candidatus Bathyarchaeota archaeon
ATACTAAAAAACCTTACTCTGAAAGGCAAATAATATTAATGTTTTGAGGTTACCATACCTCGGTGAATACTTTCCTTGAAACTAAAACTTCAAGAACCGATTATTATTGTAAATTTTAAAACCTATTTAGAATCAACTGGAAACAGAGCGCTAAAACTAGCAAAACAAGCTGAAAAAGCAAGCAACAAAACAGGTGTTCAAATAGTTATTTCCCCTCAATTTGTTGATATTGGAATAATCGCAAAAGAAGTTGAAATACCGTTATTATCTCAACATATAGATGCTATAAATCCTGGAAGTCACACTGGACATGTTTTAGCTGCATCTATCAAAGAGTCTGGTGCAATTGGTACACTAATTAATCACTCTGAAAGACAACTCAAGCTCTCAGAAATTGACACTATTATTGATATAACTAAAAAACACAACCTAATTTCATGTGCATGTGTAAATAATCCGAGTGTGAGTAGCGCTGTTTCCGCATTGGATCCTGATATTGTATCTATAGAACCTCCAGAGCTGATAGGAACTGGCATTGCAGTTTCAAAAGCACAACCTGAAATTATTACAAACACAGTTGAACTTGTTAAAAAAATCAACAAAAGACCAGTAATTCTTTGTGGCGCTGGTATAAGCAAACCTGAAGATGTCGCCGCTGCAATTAAACTTGGAACAAATGGAATTCTAGTAGCAAGTGCAATTGTAAAAGCAAAAAATCCGTACGATCTCCTTCTAAAATTTGCAGAAACTACAAAAATACCTTAATAGTGAATATATTGAAAGTAGAAGCTGAATGTGCATCTTGTTTACTTTCTAGAGCTAAAGCCGAAGTTTATATAGGAACAACAAATCCAGCATTGCGTTTTCGTACAATGAAAGAAATTATTAAACTGTTAAATAGAGAATTTAAACCAACATCAACACCAGCAGATTTAGGCACAAAAAGAGATCGGTTAATCAAACTTTTTACAGGTAATACCGACCCATATAAACAACTTAAAGAAAAAAGCAACCAAAGAGCGCTCAGACTAATTCCATATGCTAAAAAATATGTGGAAAGAGGTCACAATCAACAAGAACGATTTAAGAAAGCTACTCTAATCGCTATAGTAGGTAACATGATGGAATTTGACATACCCGGATATAAATTCTCATTTAAGGATCTCACAAAAAAAATTCGGGAAGCCTACAAAGATTTGGTTATCGATGACATAGACAGTGCTTATGAATTAGCAAAAAAAGCACAAAGCATTTTGTACTTAGCTGATAATGCTGGAGAAATTGTTTTTGATACCGTATTAGTAGAACAATTAAAAAACATGGGCTTAATGGTTACTTATGTAGTTAAAGGCGATCCTGTTATAAATGACGCAACATTAAACGATGTAGCAATTTCCGGAATGGACAAAGTAGCTGACAAAATTATAACAACAGGTACCGATGCAGTTGGTTTAATCATAAAAGAAGTTTCTCCAGAATTTCTAAAAATATACAAAAAAGCTGAATTAGTTTTCGCAAAAGGTATGGGTTATGCTGAAACATTAACTGAATATAAATTAACTAAACCACATTTTCTTATGTTTAGGACAAAATGTCAACCAGTAGCAAATTATTTCTGTTCTTCTCGCCACAAGAATATTGCTAAGTTGATGCAATAAATGGAAATCAAAGCTATTGCTCTAAAATCCAATAATCTCTCCTGTTTAGAAGAAAATATGCAAAAAGAATGGTTAATAACAAATGGAATAGGAGGATACGCGTCTTCCACTGTTTTTGGAATTAATACAAGAAAGTATCACGGATTACTAGTATCTGCATTAAAACCACCTGGATCCAGAACTGTACTCTTAGAAAAACTAGATGAAGACATTATTGTTAATAATGAAATATTCCGTTTTGGTTCAAACGAATTTAAAAACACAATCTTTCCAAAAGGATTTCAATATCTTAAACAATTCTCAATAAATCCTTTCCCTCAGTTTATCTATGAAAAAAGCAATGTTGAATTTAAAAAAACAATTTTTATGCCTAGCAAAAGAAACGCTGTAGTAACTATCTACAATATATTTAACAATAATAGTTCGACGGCTATTGTGAAAATTTTTCCATTACTTAATTGCAGAAATTTTCATAAAGTAACCAATAATCAGTTAAATCCGATAAAATATTATCAAAATCAAACTAATAATAAGGCAATCTTATCTTTTCCTGATTCATGTACAAATCTGATATTATTTTCAACACAGGGAAAATTTATTAAAAAAACAAATTGGATAAACCAAATTCATTATCGCCAAGAAAAACTGCGAGGAGAAAGCCACATTGATGATTGTTTACAACCAGGTTTTTTTGAATTAAAAATCAAACCAAAAACTTCTAAGAAAACTTGCATCATTGCAATATCAGAGAATAATAAAAAAACATCATTAGACCTTATTAAAAAAATTGGATCTACTAATAAAGATATTTTCGAAAAATTAAATGATGAACTGATTGAAAATCAGAAGATCCTAAATGATTTTTATTCTAGTCATAAACAAATTCCGGAAAATAATTGGTTAAATTTCCTTTTATTGGCAGGAAAAAATCTTGTAGTTACCGATAAAAAAAACAACATTCATATTTTAGCAGGATACTTCTGGTTTGGTCCATGGGGACGAGACACATTCATTTCATTACCTGGACTATTACTTGTTACGAAAAGATTTAATGTTGCAAAAAAAATCCTGTTCAATTTTTCGCTATTAATTAGACATGGTCTAATTCCAAATTTCCAAAAGGACCAAAAAGAAGATGTTGCCTATAACACTGTAGATGCAAGTTTATGGTATTTAAACGCAATTTTACAATTTTTAAAATACACAGGAGATTTTGATTTTGTTAGACAAAAGTTATGGAATAAAATTCTTGAAATTGTAGGTTCATTTAAAAATGGAACTGATTTTGGTATAAAAATGGATCACGATGGACTATTAATGCATGGTCCTCAGCTTACATGGATGGATGCCGTAGCGGATGGAAAAGCTATAACGCCTCGCTCAGGAAAAGCTGTCGAAATACAATCATTATGGTATAACGCATTAAAAATCACAGAACTTTTGGCTAAAAAATTTAGAGAAAAAAACATTGCAAAAAAATATTCAGAAATAGCTAAAAAAACAAAAAAAAGTTTTAATAGAAAATTTTGGAACAAAAAAAGAAATTGTCTATTTGATGTTATAGATAACAATAAGTCAGATTCATCAATTCGTCCTAATCAGATCTTTTCTTTAGCCTTAGATTTTATAATTCTAAATAAAAATAGAGGCAAAGCTGTGGTTGATATGGTCTCGAGCAAACTCTTAACTCCTTATGGCTTAAGAACTTTAGAGAAAGATGATCTCATATACATTGGCAAGTATGTTGGTGATAGAAAAAAAAGAGATAAAGCATATCACAATGGAACTGTATGGCCATGGTTACTGGGGGCTTTCCTTACTGCATCTATTAAATTGAATCAACTTGAAAAAAATCAAATAGGTAATCAAAAAGAATTTCTAAGACCTTTATTCGAAAAACATCTTCTTCATGCAGGATTAGGTAATATAAGTGAAATCTTTGATGGTGATTCACCGCATAAAGCAAGGGGTTGCATATCTCAAGCTTGGAGTATTGCTGAACCTCTTAGGGCATATATTGAAAATATTATGAACATTAAGCCGAAATACAATCACATACTTAGTTAGCCTATTTTTTTAATTGTCTTACTAAGTTCTAAAGCTGCAATTTCAGGTGGAACTGTATTTATGTAGATTCCTGTGCTCTTCTCAAATCCGGCCCAAATTGATAATTTTGGATAGACTTCTAGGTGCCAATGATAATATTTTTGGGTTTTTTTATTTATTGAAATATGAAAACCATAGTTGTAAGGGGGATCATTAACAAGAACTCGAAGTGCTGATAAACTTTTTTTCATTGATTCGGCAAAAAGGTTTTTTTCGCTTTTTGTGAGAGCCAATAATGTGGAGTTATGTTTCTTGGGAAATATCCAAAACTCTAAAGGTTGAATGCTTGCGTAGGGAGCAAAAACTACAAATCCACTATTTTGGAAAATAAGCCTAGGTCCTTTTTTCTCATTTTCGATTATTTCACAAAATACGCATTTTTTATTTTTATCATAAAAATTTCTGCTGGCTTTTATTTCTTCCTTTATGACTCTAGGAAGAATTGGCATTGCAATAATTTGACTATGCGCGTGAGTTAATGAAGCTCCTGCTTCTTTACCATAATTGCGGAAAATTGCAACATGTTTTACATAAGGCTTAGAACCTAAAGTATCAAGTCTGTCGATATATGCATTTATCAAATTTATCAATTGTTCAAGTTTTGTAGAGGATAAGTCTTCATCATGGTTAGGAGATTCAACCAAAACTTCATGATGACCAACTGCATTAACCAGATTAACAGCTCTTCTATCTACATTGCAACTACCATCCAAAGGGTAACTAAATGCTGGATAGAGATTTGGAACAACCCTAATAATCCAATTTTTTTTTCTTGGCTGGTGATTATCTGCATCTTTTATTATTTTTCCTTTTTCATTCAAATAAAGAAGAACAGCTTGAGGAGTTAAAGCTTCATTACCAACACAAAGTGGACAAACCTTTTCTTTTGCCGAATCCGCTTTGGACTTCACAAAATCTGTTGGTCGTCTACTACGTTCAGTAGCAATAACCACCCAACGATTCATTAAGTAATCTTTCCGAATCTCGTTACAGACCATCAATAACTCTCCCATTCATGAGAAGCATACATTCAAATAAGATTTTAATTTTTCCAACAAATCAAGTCTAAAAATCAATTATCGATCTAAATATCAAAAAAAATTATGCAGTTTTGATCAGGTTCTGATTTTGGTATACAAAAGCATCTCCAAAACACAGTTTTTTCCAAGTAAACGATACTCTTCAATATTAGAAATTCTATAGAGATATAAGGTTATGAGAAAAAAAGAAATTAAACTTCCAAACAAAAAATGGAGTAACCCACTGGAAACATTGCGCTTAGCAAAATTTCCAGATCCCAAAAAGCAATTCATAGGTCAAGCTATTGGAGAATGTACAAGATTTTATTATTTCTTAGAAGTTATTTGGGAAAGATTGGCTGTTGATTATCAATTATTTAATGAAAAGATGATTTTAACCAACAAAAGATTTGATGCATTCGATAAAGGTGAACCCATTGAATCAATAAGTGTTGCAGAATGGCAAAAGGAAATAAAAAACAGTACATATTTACGTTTAGATCATTTCGATTTTCTAATTTACTCGAAAATTCTTATGGATAGATTTGCCTATTTAGCTAAATTGCTTCTGAATGTGGATATACCATTTAGAGGATTCAATAAACAGAAAAAATTTTTCTTAAAAGAAAAAAACATTCCCTTCAATACTGATGAAGAATATGCAAAATACATTAGAGAAGAAACAGATTGGTTTGATAGAAGTCTGAAATTATCCAGAGACGAGTTAATTGTACATAGTCTACCATTATCTGGCGGTTTAATTTCTTCTCCAAAAGGAACATTGACTTTATTAAGAACAGGTTGGGGGCGACCTCTTGATAAATCGT
>JAOZGY010000044.1 GCA_026015145.1 Candidatus Bathyarchaeota archaeon
CTATCAATAGTTTTTTCGAGCTTATTCAGTTCTCTTAGTACTTCATCTATCTCTGAAGGACCTATCAAATTCTTTATATTTTTTCTATTGATATCCTCAAGTTTGTCTTTCGAAATAACTGATTTTGTTTCAAGAGACGAAAAAGAAATAGGAAGAGCTTTTGAAATTCTTAGAGAATCCTCGAAAATTAAGAGTTTTTCTAAAAGCGTTTGACTTTTTTTCTCTATCATATCTATTGTTGCTCGTTCTTTTGGAGCTTGATCCATAAAAAATGTTGGAATTGTGAAGATAATAGCTGCAAGGGTTCCCAGCGCCATCGCTGAACCAGTTAGATCAACTCTAAAGGCTAAAGGATCTTGAAGACTATTTGCTAATACAAAAAAGAGGATTGTACCAATAGTTGCTATAATAATAGGAAGGATATTTTCTACTTCCCCCAAATTGGTTTGCGAAAAGGCTGTACGAACCAAAAGAACAATAGCTGAAACAATTCCAATTATCATAACCAAAAACAAGATTATTCCTGGAAGAGAATCAAGATAATGAGAAAACATCTCCATCACTGTATGCTCAACTAACGGAGCCTCCATGCTCATCTGCTCAGATATCGCAAATACCACTTTAGAAGTATCATACAATCTAAATTGAAGCATCGACTCTTGAACGTCTATGAAAATCTCAGTTAAAGGAACAAATATTGGCGGACTCGAACCAGGCTCAACCCACCAATCCACCCTCACTATTTGAGTAACATGCTTCAAGTACTGCATAACTTGAAGAGGAAACGAAAGAAGAACATAATAAATTACAGATAAAACTGAAATTTTCTTAAAAATAACAATAGAACTAAAAATTATGGGTATAGCCAGAAAATATGCTTGACCAAAAAATAGCGATATCGCCGAAATTATACCCAAGTTAATAACTATAGCTGATTTACGATCCCTAAAAACAATTGGAAGAACAGTGAACAAGAACAGAAAAACAAAAACTACCAACCAACGAATTTCACTTGCACCTAACATCACTATAAAGTTTAATTTAGCCAAATTATACATCAAACCCAATCCAACAAGAAGACCACCCACAGGCATACCTAAAATAGGAGCCTTATATGTAACAAAGGCTATTAAAAACGCAAGAACCGCCGGTAAAGGCTGCGGAAAAAGAGGCATAATAGATAATCCCAAAAGCATAGCAACCAACGTAACCCCAAAAGTAAGAAGCCTCATCCATTCAGGTTCACGCCCAATTTCCTTCTCCTTCTTTCTTAGTCTTAGCCTTCCAAACCAGTCTCGATCCCCCAATCTTCTCAACTTAGGAGCCTTCCTTGCTTTTTTAGGCACAGGTTCTGGGACTAATTCTTTTGTCTCTTCAGCCACAGGTTTTAGAGTCATTTCTCCTGATTCTTCAACAACGGATTCTGGAACTAACTCCTTTGTCTCTTCAACTACAGGCTCTATGATCGTTTCATCAGTTTTTTCAGCTACAAGATCCTTTTGTTTTTCTACTTCAGGCACCTGTTTTTTCTCTTCTTCTTTCTCTTTTTGCTTTCTTTTTCTATTCCAGTTTCGGAGCCAAGAAAAGCGTGATTTCTTTGAATTCAAATAGCGTTTACCTAAAACCTTATCTTACTATTCCATTCTTAAGCTTATCCGTGAAAACAGAACATGGCAAAGAAACACAAACCAAAAGACAAAACCAAACTTAAAGAAGCAAAAGAGGCAAAAGAGCAGCTACCACAGGTAGAAAAAACCTATCCTAAACAGACCATTCTTTGCATAGGTGACTATACAACAAGAATTATAACACAAAATTCTCACCTAGACAAAAAAATCGATTCTCACATCCTATTTATTGACAAATTCAGCAAAAATCTCGCTGGATCCAAGCTTAATCCTGATAATATTCTGCCTTTGGATTTGAATCATGATACCCATTTTTGGTATCAAGCTTTGCCTCATTTAAAAGAAAATAATATTCTAATAGAAAATATGAAAAATAGACCCATCGACAACACAAAAGGTGTTGTAATTCTTTCGTCTTTATGGGATGGTTTTAGCAGTGCAATAAATCCTGTTCTGATTTCTCACTTTAAACAGTCCCATACCAATTCAATGACCGTTGGAATTCTACCTTCCCAATTACAGCCTCCAGATGCTCATTTTAACGCTTATTCATCAATCGGATTAAGCTTATCAAAGGATTTTACTTCCATGCTTCTTTTAGATCGAGATCAAATTGAGAACTTTGTTGGAATCAACAGAAACGGATTATCAATAAAAGGAACTGAGATTGTCAATTATATCTTAGATTTAATTATCGAAAAAGAAACGTTTGTAAAAGAACTTGCAGAGTTAACAAGAACCTTTAATGTTAGGACATATTCTGTCTTGCTAGCTTCAGGGGCAAATCTTAGTGTATATGGATCTTTGGAAAACATTCTTAACACTGCTCTCTTGCAACCTCTCTTAAAATTTGACTTATCTACTTCTTCTTTACTTTATGTTGTAGCTCGTATACCTGCGAAATTAAAAAAGATCCTAACCAAAAGTAAAATTGAACTAACCTTGGCTGATTGGTTCAAGGAAAAAGCAAACCTCAAATCTATCCAAATTAGTGAACCCATTTATGTAGAGGGTGAAGGCAATAGAATTGATATAGCACTCTTTATTGGTGGATTTAATCTTTCAAGCATACTCACTTCAATTCAGAAAAAAGCAAACCCCATAAAAAATCAAATTCTAAAACAAGGATCAATCAAAAAGAAAGAATGGGAAGAGATCGCTAAGAGTATAAACGTGCATCAATGAATGCATTTACTTTGTTGATTATTTCTTGGTTTGTTCATTATTCTCTATTTCATCAATTACCTGGGTTGCTGATATTCCATGTTCAAGCAGATAAGATCTTGAGAGGTTTCTTTCAAAATCGTTGGATTTGCTATATAGTAGTTTCATCTCATCGAAAGCTTCAAGATGATGTGCTTTTCCTCTTCCACCAACAACTAATACTCTAGTTACCCATTCATCTCTTGCTTCAATAACCCTAACTGTTATTGTTCTTGATACTTCACTGGTTACATAGCCTGCTAGAGCAGTGTATAGTTCTTGTGATAGATCTTCACTCCACAATTTTGGTGGTGCTTCTACAGTTACCCAAATATAATCTGATTTGTAGGTGGGTTTGAATCCCATTATACTTGGAGTTTTAAAAACTCTTATCAAACTCTTCATG
This sequence comes from Candidatus Bathyarchaeota archaeon, assembly GCA_026015145.1. Lineage (GTDB taxonomy): Archaea > Thermoproteota > Bathyarchaeia > Bathyarchaeales > Bathycorpusculaceae > AD8-1. The sequence goes on from JAOZGY010000044.1 coordinate 3,238, forward strand.
TAGTCTTTGTAGTGTTCCATATCCAGTATTTCTTCGATAACCTCATCTTTTGTTAATGTGTCTTCTTTTTCCATCAGAATCTTAAAGATGATTTTTACTTGCTCTTTTTCTGTGAGCTCTGCTGATTTCTCATAGTAACTTTTAGGTTTACGAAGCTCTTTCATTCTTTTATCGAATTCTTCATGCAAATCTACAATTTTATTTAATCTTTTACGATACTCCGAGGTAATCTCTACCTTCTTTGAAAGCTGCTCGTACATCTTAATTGTATTATCAATATCATCGAGTTGGTCACAAACGTATGCTTCTTCTTCAGCAAGTCTTTTTAAATCTCTTTCAAGTTGCCGTATTTGCTGTTTTGCATATTTTTTCAAGCTAAAGAGCTTCTTTATTGAGCGTTCCTGCTTTAATTTATCAAATTCTTTTCGCTTTTTAGTTTCCTCTATTCTTAATAATTCACAATCGATGACGTTCTTTTGGCTTAGGTATCTATCAATTATTCCATTTAGATAAGTTGTATATTCCTCAATCATTCTTGCTTCATCAATTGGTGTTCGAAGCACTAACTGAACAATCAAGTAGATTATTCCTAATTCAGATTGAATATCCCTTAGCTCTTGTAGTTGTGTTTCAGATTCAGGAAGAACCTCATAATACCGTATTAAAGCTTCCACAAAATATCTTACTTCATCATAAGATCTTAACGTTTTAAGCGATCTTTCTGCAAGTTCCCCTATGTTCATAAAATCTCTTAGAATTCTTTTCTGTCTTACAGTAAAGATTTGTGAACTGGGAATTAATTGTTTTAGGCGTTCAAAAATATCTGCTTTTCTTTTAGGGAAATCCAGGTATGTTTTTGTAAATCTGGTCAACAAGCTTTGAAGATTTGTTAATTTTCTGGATCCTTTCTTGTGAAGTGTTAATTTTATTATTGCATTTTCAATTGGTCCAGTTTTGCTCATCATCCTAATTGTTTTTAAATACTTCATCAGGTCAGCAACATAGTCCTTTGCTTGCAGCTCTATGCCTTTTACGTGTAATGCTAGATCTTCTTCAAGTCGTGGATTACTGTGTATTATTCCTTTGATTTTTTCTTCGAATTGGTCTTCTTGGTAGGTTCCGGTTTTAATTAAATAATTTTTGTAAAGATCTTTTGCTGCTTGATTGTTTGCTTTGATTATTTTTTGAATTTTATTTATTATTTCTAGTTTTTCTTTTCTATGATTGTATAATAATTCGAGTTCTTCAAAATTAATTTTGAAAGCTGAAATGTATTGGTCCATTGGATAAATTACCTTGACCATTCCCAGTGTGTGCACATGATTATCTGTTAATCCAACTTCTGTTCCAATTCCACCTAAAAGATCTGCTAAATCAAAATCCATTAAAACATAGAGCATATCCACAATCATTTTGTCGATTTCTTTTCTAGCTGTAACAATGTTTCCCACTTTAGTATAAGCAGGCAATAATGGTAGGTAAATCAGGGCATTTAGTGGATTT